>JAFWYP010000010.1 GCA_017517665.1 Clostridia bacterium
ACCACCGCAGATTCTTTATGGAAAATGATTGAAGAAGTTTCTGCGGTTCAAAGCCGTATCGACACCGCAGATGAAAGAATCAAAGAACTCAAAAAAGGAATTAAATTCCTCGGCGATTATGAGAAATATAAATCCGTTGCCGATGAGTATGCAAAAAAGAAATTCGGCAGAGATAAATTCAAAACCGAACACAGCAAGGAGTTAAATTCATTCTACCGAGCGAAACGATGGCTTGATGAAAATCCGAAGGCAACAAGCAAATCGCTGAAAGCCGAACTTGAAAAACTGCAAAAAGAAAAAGCCGCTGATGTCACTTTGATTGAAAGTAACTACGGCAGCCTTGAAGAACTCAAACGTGCAAAAACAATTATTTCAAAAGTTCTTGCAAACGTCAGATATCACGAGCAGGAAGAACCACGGCAGACAACTCAAAAAATAAAAAAAGAATTTATTGAGTAGAATAATAAGTGTTGCTGAAACTGTTGCTTTTTTCTTTGATTGAGTGGTATAATCAAATCGACAAATAAGAATTTGTATAAAGGAATGATTGCTATGAAAACTGGTCTAATAGTAAAATTGAAAAATATTTTCATGTATATTACTTTAATTTGGTCATCTGTTATGTTAGCGGTATATTTAGTCGTTCTTTTTGAGATACCTTTATTTGCTTGGATTAGTTATTTGCCTTTAGGCGAAGCTTTTTGTGAATTATTATCTTTTTTGATGTTATTCGGCATATGGATAGTTCCTGTTCTTTATATTATAACAATATTTCTTATGATTTTTGTCCGTAAAAAATTAAAAGAAGATAGTCAAAACAAAAGAATATCCCTATCTGTTATAATATTACCATTATGTCTTGCAGCCTTAATGTTGTTAACTAATTACATTGAAATTTTGGCATAAACAAATGTGTTTTTGCTCGATAAATTCCAATTTGTCGGACTGAATATTTCTATAAGCACTTCACTTCGGTGAGGTGCTTTTGATTTGCTCTTTTTGCAAATCAGTCTTTTGACGGGAGGTCTAGAGTCAAATGAAAAACTTTGGAAAAAATCATTGACGAAGGCGAACATTTGTGCTATTATTACACACAGGACAAATGTTCGCTTATTAAACCCATACGAAGTATGAAACTGTAAAATCACAGAATATCTGAACACGAGATTTGGAGGGTGAAAAATGTATGATACCCCAAAAGGAACCTGTGTGAATATCAATGCAAGCTGGCATTGTCTGAACTGCGGAAAAATTCTTACGGCAACTCTTAATGAGCAGGGAAAGGCAAAAACAGTCTGCCCGCTGTGTCACAGCGAACAGATTTATCATAAACTGAGCAGAACCCACCGTCGGGTTGATTCGTATGCTCCTAAAAATAACGGACTGATCTATTAAAATTGAATGCGCAAGTGAGCTGTATGGTTCTGATGAAATATGCCCGTAAATCCATATAAGAAACACTTGCTTGAATGTAAGGAGTTTTCCAGACATATTACGTGAGAGACTACCTGCAAGAACAAGAATCGGATTTGTTTCCGCTTCTTTCTTGTAGGTAGTTTTTTATTTAATATATTACTTTTCGGGAAGCCGAAAAACGGAGGTGAACGTCAAAATGCGGGTGAGAAATCAAGTCTTAGACAACGGTTTTTATCCGTCTGCCGGAACGTAGGTGTAAGTATATTAACCTGTCGATAACGGACATATTAAACGAATAAGGAGGTAAAATGTATCATTTAACCAAGTATGAAAAAGAGAATATACTTCTCTCAAATGCCGATGAAGATTTCTGGTCTGTTTATATCAATTCCAAACCGCTTAAAAGGCGTTTTGCAGAGTTTGACAGAAAGAATCACGGTGTGCTCCGTCACATACACACAGACCAATACGGCGGAGAGCTTTATGAAGTACCGAAATCAAGCATTGCAATAAAACTTATTCCGCCAAGGACAAAAGAACAGACGGAAAAGGCAAAAGCTCACGCTGAAAAAGTCGGTCTCGGAAAGAAAGACGGGTGATTCATTGGGCGATAGGGAACAGTTTTCATTTCTGAAGTTTCCCAGAGCGCTGATTGATTCATCTTTGTTTTCTGATTTGTCAGTTGATGCAAAATTGCTTTTTGCCATGATACTTGACCGAACGGGACTGTCTGAAATAAATGCAGACAGATTCACCGATTCCTACGGCAATATTTTTGTAGTCTACACAATAAATGAAATATGCGAAAAGCTCGGCTGTGCCCGTGCAAAGGCGGTAAGACTTCTCAAAGAATTGCAGAATTCGGGTCTGATAGAAAAGTACCGTGACGGTTGCGGAAAGCCTTCAAAAATAATAATTGCACCGTCGGCTTTGTCAATGCTCAAAATCGAACCTGACAAGTATCAAAATCAAACTTCCGGAAGTGTTAAAACCGAACTTCGTGAAGTATCAGAATCGAACTCTATCTATAATAAAGAGAATAATAATAATATCATCTACATCAATCCATCTATCAGTTATGATGAGCTGATAGAAAGTATTGAAGAACAGATTGAATATGACTGTATCAACGGCGATGCCGAAATGGTCAGAGAGATTATTCTCATAATGGCAGATGTTATGTCCGGAACAACTCCCACCGTCAGAATCGGCGGAAGTGATTTTCCGAGAGAGATCGTTATTTCACGGTTCAAAAAACTTTCGTCGGAGCATATTGAATATGTCATCGGCTGCATTGAAAGTTCCACAACAAAAATTAAAAACATAAAATCATATCTCATATCTGCTTTGTATAACGCACCATCCACAATGGCAAACTCGGTTTCGGCAGAGTTTGCTTTCTATAACAATACTAACTAATAAAAGGAGATTGAAAAATTCGTAAGAATAAACAGAAACTTTTGGCAAAAAATATCAGAAAGAAAGGGGATGGCTTATGGAGATAGATAACGGACAGAGTTCGGGCAGAAAGATGAGTGAAGCTGAAAAGCAAAGTGTTATCGAAAAGCTTTGGCTCATTTATTTCAACGACACTCTTTACGGAAAAGGTCTGATAAGCGAATCGGAAAGAAACCGTATGGCAAATAAGATTCACTCACGCAAGCCATCCGGACCATCAAGATAAATTACGCTCTTGATTTCTTTTTGCGCTTATGCTAATATATAGATAATGATTTAACGAAATCATATTCAATTTGGAGGAGATGTGGATATAAATGGATATACATAGCGTTAGAATGCAAATGAGAATGAAAAGCATATATGAGATTCCGCTCAGGGTAACATATTATGCCCGTGTTTCATCGGAAAGCGATGAGCAGTTAAATTCACTCGGCAATCAGGTAAGTTACTACGAGAACTTTATTAAAAAGAATATGCCGTGGACTTTTGTGCCGGGTTACGTTGACGAGGGTCTGTCGGGTATTTCTGTTAAGAAAAGAGAAAATTTCAACAGAATGATTGATGATGCGGCAGACGGAAAATTCGATTTGGTTATCACCAAAGAAATCTCACGTTTTGCAAGAAATACTCTCGATTCGATTCAGTTTACCCGTCAGCTCCTCGGATACGGTGTAGGCGTATTTTTTCAGAATGACAACATAAACACTCTTGATGAGGACAGCGAACTCAGACTTTCGATTATGTCCTCGATTGCTCAGGATGAACTCCGCAAGCTTTCAAGCCGAGTTAAATTCGGTCATCAGCAGGCAATTAAATCAAACGTTGTACTCGGAAACAGCAATATTTTCGGCTACACAAAGGTTGACAGAAGGCTTGTTATTGATGAAGAGCAAGCGAAAATGGTAAGGGAATTGTTTGAGCTTTATGCAACCGACCAGTACAGCATGAAGCAGATTGAAACAATTTTCTGGGACAAAGGATACCGTAATAACAAAGGCAATAAAATTGCTCATTCAACGATGTCCAATATGATTTCTAATCCCAAATACAAGGGATACTATGTCGGCAACAAGGTTCGTGTTGTTGACATGTTTACAAAGAAGCAGAAATTTCTGCCGCCCGAAGAATGGGTAATGTTCAAAGACGAAACGGGAGAAATAGTACCCGCAATTGTTTCGGAAGAATTATGGGACAAGGCAAACGAAATTCTGCGTAGAAGAAGCGAAGATGTCAAGGCACGTCAGGGTATTTGCAACCACGCAAATCTTTTGACGGGAAAGCTTTTCTGCACCGATTGCGGAACGGCATATTATCGCCGTGAATCCAAGGACAGAAGCGGAAATAAAAACAGTAAATGGATATGCTCGGGTAAAATCAAAGGCGGTTCCGATTCTTGCGCATCGTTCGCAATTTATGAAGAAGAAATCAAACCGGTTCTTTTTGAAGTTTTCCGTGATACAAAAGCAAACGCCGATGCACTTGTTGAAGAATATTTGCGTGATTATGCGGAAATGACCGATAACGGAAAACTGCCCAAAAAGATAAAGGAACTTGAAAAGAAGATAGATTTTGCTTTGCAGAAAAAAGCAAAGCTGCTTGAATTCAATGTTGCAGGTAAGATTACCGACAGAGATTTCTTTGAGATGACAGAGCAATGCAACAATGAAATCAAAGAAACGGAAGAACTGATTAGAGAGCTTTCAGAAACACTTGAATCAAGCGAAGAATTCAAAAAACACATCAATGCCGTTCGCAGTGCGATTGCCGCAGCTCAGTCTGATGCGAGATGCGGAATAATTTCAAAAGAATTCGTTGATACCTATATAGATAAGATTTATGTGACTCCCGTTGATGAGAATACGATGAAGTTAAGTATCAAGATTTTCTCAGGAGAATCAACGGAAAAATACCTCGAAAAGTTCAGACGTCACGTGGGACAAATGAAGTCCGTATCTGACAGCCACACAAAAAATCAAGGAATATCAACGGTTTCAGGCTCTGAAAATTCTGCGGGTCAAACGATCAAGAAAATGATCGAGGCTTATGAAAACGGCATGAAATAAATTTTCGCTTTGAAAGAACCGTCACGGAATTTTGTGGCGGTTCTTTGGTATTATATGAAGTATTGACCTGAAATAAATATAATGATATAATAAATTATTATTAAATTCAGGGAAAGCAAAGGTGAAAAAAATGAGAAAAACAACTAACATCAACGACAATTGGATATTTATCAAAGACGGCGAAATTGAAAACATTTCCCTCCCCCACACATGGAATGCCCTCGACGGTCAAGGTGCTTCGGAATCCTACTACAGAGGCAGATGTGTTTACGAAAAAAACATCCCCTGTTTTGACGGCAAAACTTATATTGAAATCAATGCCGCAAACACAATCTGCGAGGTTTATATCAACGGAATTTATCTCGGAAGCCACGAAAACGGCTATGCAATGTTCCGTTTTGAACTGACCGATTTTCTCACAAACGAAGAAAATACGCTCCGCATCATCGTTGACAACAGCGAAAACGAATTCGTTTATCCCCAAATGGCTGACTTCACCTTCTACGGCGGAATTTACAGAGATGTAAACATCATCAGCGGTGTTTCACAGTCTCACTTTGCACTTCTTGACATGAGCCTTTGCGGTATGTACATCACACCCAAGGCAGACGGCAGAGTTTTTGTAAAAAGCGTTATCGAAGGCAGCTGCGAAGGTCTTACAAAAGAATTCATTATCACCGATGCTGACGGAAATGAGGTTGCAAGGGAAGAAATCCCCGCAGACAAGGACGCTGCAAAGCTCTTCGTTGAAAACCACATCCTCTGGGAAGGCATGGAGAATCCCTATCTTTACACAATGACCGCAAGACTCAAAGAAAACGGCGATGTAATTGACGAGGTTTCCGACCGCTTCGGCTTCCGCGAATTTTATTTTGACAGCGAAAAGGGCTTTTTCCTCAACGGAAAGAGCGTTAAAATGAAGGGCGTTTCCAGACATCAGGACAGAGAAGGTCTGGGCAATGCGCTCACATATAAAGAGCACAAAGAGGATGCTGACCTTATAAAAGAGGTTGGTGCAAACTCAATTCGTCTTGCTCACTATCAGCACGACGAAAAATTCTATGACCTCTGCGATGAATACGGCTTTCTTGTATGGGCAGAAATTCCCGTTATCTCGAATTTCAGCAAGAAAAAGCAGGCTCAGGCAAAATTCATGCTTGAAGAGCTTATCAGACAAAATTACAACCATCCTTCAATCTATTGCTGGAGTGTTGCAAACGAAATCGGTATAAACAGCGCCGCATCGGGTCTTGTAAGCGGCATCAAGGAGCTTAACGATATTGCTCATGCACTTGACTCAACACGTCCCACCGTTACTGCACAGGTAACAATGACTTCAATCAACTCGAAGCTCAACGAAATTCCCGATATTCTCGGTTACAACCACTATTTCGGTTGGTATATGCAGACCGTTGAAGGTATCGACAAGTGGCTCGACAAGTTCCACGAAGCAAAACCCCACCTCAAGCTCTGCATTTCCGAATACGGCGCAGAGGGTATGCCCAATCTCCATGCGGCAAATCCTGTTCAGGGTGACTACACCGAGGAATATCAGGCATACTACCATGAACATTATCTCAAGGCTATCAATGAACGCGAATGGCTCTGGGGCTCATATGTGTGGAATATGTTTGACTTCGGCTCGGCAATCCGCAACGAAGGCGGCGTAAGAGGCAGAAACAACAAAGGTCTTGTTACCCTTGACCGTAAAATCAAGAAAGACTCTTTCTATGCATACAAAGCATACTGGTCAGACGAAAAGTTCGTTCACATTGCAGGCGAAAGATTTATTGACAGACCCACAGGTGAACAAAAAATAAAGGTTTACTCAAACTGTGACAACGTAACTCTTACCGTCAACGGCGAAAAGACCGAGCTTTCGGGCGGCAAGATTTTCATTTTTGACGCAGTTATCAAAGAGGGCGAAAACGTTATCACCGCAAAATCAGGCAAATGCAAGCATGAAATCAAGATTAACGGCACAGATATCCCCAATCCTGATTATGTTCTTCCCGAAGGCTGTGAAAGCTTCGTAAGAAACTGGTTCAACGCAGGCGACGATATCAACCCCGATAATCTTTCTCTTGAAGACAGCGTGGGCGATATTCTCTTTAACAGCGAAGTTCAGCGCCTTATCAAGAATCATGCAAATGTTACAATTGATAAGGATATGCCCATTCTCAAACCCATCAGCAAAATTCCTCTCAAGCCTATCAGCAAGCTTGCATCAAAGCTCGGCGCAGGCGAAATCATCTCAATGGCAAACCAGTTCCTCCAGACAATCGAAAAGGATAAGAATTGAGAAAGAGGTCTGTTATGGCTGAAAAAAACTACGGCAAACTTGTAAAAGCTCTGCAGATTGCGGCAGTAATATTCATGATTGCAATGGTTATTCTCTGCATCGTACTCACTCAGAAATATAACATCAAGGTTTCCAACATCCCCGAAATCAGCAAGAGCCTGACGGGCGGCACACTCGCCCTTGCAATCGGAATAATTGTTTTCTCGGTTGTCAAATCATTCGCTCTTGTTTTTCCGCCTGCCGTTATTTTTTCGGTATGCGGCTACATAATGCCGAATTTTGGGGTTGCGCTTCTCGTTAACTTGATTTCGGTTTTCCTCAGCCTTTTTGTTCCGTATTTTCTCGGAAGATTCACGGGTGCGGGAATGGTTGAAACCCTTAAAGGCAAATTCAAGGCTATCAAGAAAATTGATGATTTTGCAGGCGCTAACGAAACGGAAATGACTTTTGCGATAAAGCTTTCAGGCATCATGCCGGGCGACTTATCGAGCCTTCTTTTCGGTGCAATGGGTATTTCATTCAAGAATTACACCATCGGCGCAAACCTCGGAAATCTCCCCCTTGTTATCGTTTATACATTTTTCGGAATAACCCTCCGCAATGTTGGTGAACAGCCCTGGGTTGCGGCAATTCCCGTTGCGGTAATCATCGTTTTTATGCTTATCGCAAGCCTCATAACAAAGAAGCTTATTGAAAAAACAAAGACAAAACAGAGTGAAAACAATGAATAATCTTAAAATCAATCAGATAATCAACGCGGATTTCAAAGTCAGCAAAAGCAGTCCGATTCTCCGTCCGTTCGGCGGTTCGATTGTTGTTGCCGACCCCTCTCTGCTGACTCCCGAAAACAGCCATGACGGGAAATGGCATATGTTCTTTCATACCACTTTCGGAGTATGGCATTTCAGAAGCAATGACGGCATTTCATTTGAAAGAGTTAAAAAAGTTGCAAACAGAGCAATGCGCCCGAACATCAATTTTGTTGACGGTAAATATTATCTTTTCTATGAAAGAACAAGACCGCTTATAATGAACGGTCTGAACGTCATTAATGCGGTCAAGTGGAAATCGGAAATTTATGTTATTGAAAGCACCGATCTTATAAACTGGTCAGAACCGAAACCCGTTATCACAAACACACGCGATTTTGAAAGAAGCGAACGCGGAATGTCAATTTCCAATCCGTTTCTTCTGCGTGAAAACGGCATAAACCGTCTCTATTATTCATGCGGTCTTACGTTTATAAAAGACTGCGGTTTCTGCGAGCCGACATATATAAACTATGCTGAAAGCGAGAAAATTGCAGACGGCTATGTTTCGGCGGAAAAACCTATTATTTCACCCGACAAGAATAACCCGTATCTGAATCTTTGCAGCGGATGCCTTAAGGTCTATAAGCTCGCCGACGGATACATCGGTATTCAGAACGGACTGTATGAACGTAATGGAAAAAGCCATTCCGCGATAATTCTTCTCACCTCAGCCGACGGTCTTTCGTTTGAGTTTAAAAAGGTGCTTGTTGAGCCTTGTGTTGTTAACGGCAAGGATTGGATGAAGCAGTTTGTCTATGCGAGCCATCTTGTTAAACACGGCAATAAGCTCCGCCTTTATTTCAACGCAAGAGATACCTCGGATATGCTCAAAGGCAGAGAATGCATCGGATTTACGGAAGCGGAAATAGTATAAGAAAAAGGCTTGCACGGATATATAATCGTGCAAGCCTTGATTTTTTATTCGTCATCCTCTTCCCCGTCGGTTTCGGGTTTCGGAAGAATTTCAACCTTGATTTCGTCCATTCTGCGTTCTTCGATTGAAAGAACGGTGAACTTCAGGTTTTCGTATTCGGCAACTATCGGTTCATCCGTCACTTCCTCGGGAAGATAGCCGAGAAGGCTGATAACAAAGCCGCCGAGTGTATCGTAATCACCCTCGGGAAGCTCAACTCCGACAAGCTCGTTGACTTCGTCGATATCTGTTGTTCCGTCGATGGTGAAGGTTGTGTCATTAATCTGCTTGATTTCTTCTTCTTCATCGTCATATTCGTCCTGAATATTGCCGACGATTGATTCAAGCACATCTTCAAGAGTAACAATACCTGCCGTTCCGCCGTATTCGTCAACAACAACAGCAAACTGGGTTCTGCTCTTGTTCATTGCCTCAAACAAATCTCCGCAGGACTGGGTTTCGGGCACATAAAGTGCCTTTCTCATAACCTGTGCGATTGTTAAATCGGCAGGAATGCTGTGTCCGACATATTTCAGCAAATCTTTTGCGTAGAGAACACCCACAATGCTGTCGGGGTCATCCTCATAAACGGGAATTCTGGAATAGCCGTTTTCTATTGCAAGCTCGGCAACCTCCTCAAGCGAACGGGTCACCTCGATAGCGGTCATTTCTGTTCTGTGGGTCATAATATCGCCTGCGTCAAGGTCGTCAAACTCAAAAATATTATCAATCATTTCTTTCTGAGCATCTTCGATAACGCCTTTTTCGCCGCCGACATCAACCATCATCCTGATTTCTTCTTCCGTTACTTCCTCTTCATCGGCATTGGGGTCAAATCCGAAAAGACGGACAACCGCATTTGTTGAAAGAGAAAGAACCTTTACGAAAGGTTTCATTGCCGAAGCGATAAAGGTGAGTATTCCGACCACCTTGAAGGAAACCTTTTCGGGAATCTGCATGCCTATTCTCTTGGGAGCAAGTTCACCGAGAACAAGCGAGAAATATGATGTGATAATTGTGATAACAACGATTGATACACCGTTGATAACTCCGAGTGGAATCACTTCTGCAACGGCTGTTTTTGCAAGAGCGTTTGTGAGCATATCGGCAAAATTCTGTGATGCCGATGCCGAGGTCAGGAAGCCTGCAAGCGTTACGCCAATCTGAATGGTGGAAAGAAATCTGCTTGAGTTTTCCGTGAGCTTCACAATCTGCTTTGCTTTTTTGTTGCCCTCTTCCGCAAGACGCTGCATCTTTGTGTCATTGAGAGAAATGATTGCGATTTCGCTCATTGCGAAAAACGCATTGACAATGATAAGTACAAACAGAAGCAATACCTTGAGAATAATAGAGAGGGGGTCTGTTGAAACTTCAGCTGCGGCTGCCGCTAACTGAATCGCAGGGCCGGGGTCATCCATTTTGGATTTACTCCTTTCAGAATTAAAAATAGTATTTTAATAATAGCATATTGAAAAAACAATGTCAACAATCCAAAAGCTTCATCAAATCCGTTCCCGTTTCATGCGAAATCAAAAACAGCTTTCAAACCTGCAAAAAAGGAGATTTCAAGCGAAAATCGCCCCGAATCTCCCGAAATCGGCTCAAATTAATTTTAAAAGTACTGACAAACGGACAGTGATGTGATATAATTGATACATTAGAGTGAAAAAGAGGTATCATCATGCTTTACCTGATATTATCGGCAACGGGCGGCGGCAAAACCACCCACATCATGAATTTAATAAAGCAATTTTCCGCAGGGGGACACAAAAAAATCACCCTCATTGTACCCGAGCAGTTTTCTTTTATGACTGAAAAAATCATGCTTGAAAAAATCGGCACAAAAGCAATGGCGGATATAGATGTTTTAAGCTTCACAAGCCTTGGCGAAAAGCTTGTGGGCAGACCCGCCATGCACGAGCGCAGAAGACTTGATGAGCCCTCAAAGGCGGTGCTCATGTCAATGGCACTTGAAAGCGTCAGGGATAAGCTCGCCCTTTACGGAAAACACACATCTTCAAGGTCGGTTATATCGGAATTCGTCACTCTTTCCGCCGAATTCAAGCAAAGTGCCGTTTCTTCGGATGCGGTGCGCCTTGCGCTTGCCCAATCGGAAGACGGTCTGCTCAAAATGAAGCTCGGCGATATAACAACCGTACTCGATGCCTATGATGCCATGACGGCAGGCAGCTATTTCAATCCCGATGACCTGCTCACCGAGCTTTATGATATACTGCCCGACTGCGATTATTTCAGAAACAGACTTGTTTTCATAGATGCATTCCGCGGTTTCACCATGCAGGAATATAAAATCATTGAACGTATGCTCTCACAGTCGCAGGCGGTTTATGTCACCCTCTGCACCGATAATCTTGAAAACATGGGCGATGAAACCGATTTGTTTGCCCATACAAAAAGAACGGCACACAGACTTATTGATATCGCCAAGAAAAATAATATTGCTGTTGCAAAACCACAGTATCTTTCAATGAGAAGCAAATTCAATAATTTTCCGCCCGACTTCAAACGCTTTGCTTCACCCGAGCTTGCGGCACTTGAAAAAGAGCTTTTCTCTCTCACACCGAATGTTTATGAAGAGGAATGCAGCAATATTACACTCTGCAAGGCAGCGGATATCCGTTCGGAATGCGAATTCATCGCTTGCACGGCAAAAAAGCTTATCCGCGAAAACAGCTACAGATGCCGCGATATTGCGGTTATTGCCCGTGACAGCACGGCATACGAATCTCCCCTTCGCAGTGCGCTGAAAAAATGCGGTATTCCCGTTTTTGAGGACAGCCGCCAGCCTGTTGACGTTTCGCCCGTTGTGGCACTCGTCGAAAGCGCAATCGACATTGCCGCAAACGGATTCGGCACTGAATCACTCATGCGTTATCTCAAAACAGGTCTTTCGGGATTCACAACCGAAGAAATTTCCGCAGTTGAAAATTATTGTTACCTCTGGAGTATAAACGGCTCACAGTGGGTACGCGAATGGACACAGAATCCGAACGGCTTCGGCGAAGAATCAGGCGAAGAAGAAAAAGCTGAGCTTGACAAGCTCAATTCAATAAGAAAGAGGATGGTTTCTCCTCTTTATGATTTAAAAGAAAAACTTGCCGACACAAAAGGCGATGGTGCCGCGGTGGCAGTTTTTGATTTCCTTGAAAAAATCAATGCATCGGAAAATATCCGCACTCTTGCAAAGAATCTTGCTCTCAGGGGTGAATCGGGGCTTGCTCTTGAGCTTGAAAGACTCTGGAATGTTGTTATTGATATGCTTGAAAGCATAGAAACGCTGACAAGAGGCAGACATATCACCGCAAAGGAATTTGCCGATATGTTTGAACTCATGCTCGGCGTGCAGACCGTCGGCTCGCTCCCTCAGGGTCTTGACGAAATCACCATAGGCTCTGCCGACAGAATACGCACCGTTGCACCTAAAATTGTTTTTATTGCAGGTGCAAACAGCGGTGTTTTCCCCGCAATTCCCTCTTCAGGCTCTGCCCTTACCGATAAGGACCGCCGCAAGATGAGCGAACTCGGCATTGAGCTTTCCGATTTCGGAGAATATAAGCTCGCCGAAGAAAAGCTTATCGCATACAACGCTTTCTGCTGTGCATCCGACAAGCTTTTTGTATGCTGTCCCGAAAAAAATGTAAAAGGCGAACAACTCAATCCCTCCGAGCTTTATATTAAAATCAAGGCACTTTTCCCCGAGTGTAAAGAAGTTATTGCCGAAGAAGAAAACGGCATGTATTTTGTTGAAGGAAAAGAGCTTGCGTTTGAACAGCTTGCTAAAAACAAGCGTGAAAACAACGTTCTCTATGCTTCACTCTGTGAATATTTCGGCAATGAGCCTGATTATTCGGGAAGAATTTCCGCCCTTGACAGGGCAACGGGAAACCGTGATTTCAGAATAGAATCCCCCGAAGCCGCAGAAGCTCTTTTCGGCAAAAATATGTATATGTCGGCATCAAGAGTCGAGAGCTTTCACAAATGTCCGTTCTCATATTTCTGCCGCTACGGCATAAAAGCCATGCCCCGTAAAATTGCAGAGCTTGATCCGATGCAAAGGGGTAACATCATTCATTATGCTCTCGAAAAACTTCTCACCGATTTTGACCGTGAAACCCTCACCGCAATGACCCCCGATGATATTTACGGCTACATAAATCCCCTGCTTAACGAATATCTTAACACAAAGCTTGACGGTGAAAACAGAAGCGAGCGTTTTATTTATCTTTTCAATAAGCTCATTTATTCCGTATGTGATGTTGCAGAAAGACTCATAAAAGAGCTTTCGCAGAGCACATTCACGCCTGCCGATTTCGAATTAAAAATCGGAAACGACTGCGAAATTCCGGCTTACGAGGTTAAAACCCTAAACGGAAAAATCATTATCTCGGGTGCAATTGACAGAGTTGACGAAGCTGTTATTGATAACAAAAAATATATAAGAATTGTTGACTACAAATCATCGGGCAAGGATTTCCGCCTGAGCGACGTTGTTCAGGGTCTTAATATGCAGATGCTCATTTATCTGTTCACGCTCTGGGAAAACGGGAAGAATAAATACGGCGAATTCACTCCTGCAGGCGTTCTGTATTACCCTGCAAATTCTCCGCTTGTTTCCGTTTCGAGAAACGCAACCGATGATGAGATAGATGCCGAAAGACAGAAAAAATGCACAATGACGGGAATTGTTCTCAATAATTCCGAAGTCATAAAAGGCATGGATTCCACCGAAAGCGGAACTTACATTCCCGTCAAATACAAGGGAGGAGAATTCACGGGTTCGCTTATAGGACTTTCACAGCTTGAAAAGCTCAAAGAAAAAGCAGATTCCATTCTTGCCGAAATGGCGGATGCCCTTCATTCGGGCAGAATTGAAGCCGTGCCGGCATACGGCGAAAGTTATAAATTCGTATGCGACTACTGCGACTACAAAGCGGTTTGTTCATACGAAGAAAATATACCGCAGAGGGTTCTGTTTGACGACGATTTAAAAACTGTTCTTGAAAATTTAGAGAAGGGAGATGATGCATTTGAAGTGGACAACGGACCAGCAGAAAGCGATTGATGCAAGAAAAGGCACTCTGCTTGTAAGTGCCGCGGCAGGCTCGGGCAAAACCGCCGTGCTTGTTGAAAGAGTTATAAGGCGCATATGCGACAGCGAAAATCCGTGCGGCGTTGAAAATCTGCTGATTGTTACTTTCACAAAAGCGGCGGCGGCGCAGATGAAAGAAAAAATCCATGCCGCCATCGGAAAACAAATTGCACTCAATCCCTCGGATAAACGTCTGCGCCGTCAGCAGCTCATGCTTCCGTGCGCAAACATCTGCACCATCGACTCTTTCTGCATCGGACTTGTCAGAGAAAATTTCCATGTTCTCGGAATTGCACCCGATTTCAGTCTGCTTGACGAAGGGAAGCTTGCCGTTCTGCGTTTTCAGGCAGTTTCGGCGGTTGCAGATTCTCTCTATAAAGAACGAAGCGAAAGCTTCATGAAGCTCACCGAATTAATCAGCGACACCCGTGATGACGGAAAGCTCATTTCCGCAATTCTTAAGCTTTATTCTCTTTCAAGAGCCTATCCTTTCCCCGAATTATGGCTTAAATCCCTTGCGGATGAATTCAACAGTCCTTCTCAAATCGAAGAAAGTCCGTGGAGTAAAACGATTATAAATTACACAATTCAGTTTCTTTGTTCATGCATTGCCGATGCGGAACACTGCATATCGCTTCTTGCAGATGAACCCGAACTTGAGGCAAAATACAGACCTGCGTTTGAAGATGACCTCATTCTCCTTAACAATCTTCTTGATAAGGCTTCAACCGAAAAATGGGACGGAATTATTGATGCTTTTTCGCAGGCTGAATTTTCAAAAATCGCAAACGCGCCGAGAGGTTATGAAAGTTCCGCAAAGGAAATATGCAAAAACACAAGAACCGATTACAGAAAGCAAGTACGCGAATTTGCTTCCAAGTATTTTGTTTTCGAAGAGGAACATAAAAAAGATATCGCTGTTCTCGCGCCAGTCATAAATGAGCTTATCTCCGCTGTTCTTAAATTCGGCGAAGAATTCACAAAGCTCAAAAGGCAGGAAAACGGTGCGGATTTCTCCGATACGCTTCACCTTGCATTAAAGCTTCTTGTTGAACCTGCTGACGGCGGATATGTGAAAACACCTCTCGCTCTTTCACTTGCGGAAAACTATGCCGAAATTCTTGTTGACGAATATCAGGACGTTAACGAAGCGCAGGATATGATTTTCTCGGCTCTTTCAAAAGATGAAAACAATCTTTTCATGGTCGGCGACGTAAAACAGAGCATTTACCGTTTCAGGCAGGCAATGCCCGAGATCTTCCTTGCGCGCCGCGACGGTCTTTCCGAATACGAGGACGGAAATTACCCCGCAAGAGTAACTCTCGGCAAGAATTTCCGAAGCCGCAAGGGTGTTACGGAAATAGTCAACTTCATTTTCAGCTCACTAATGAGCAGAGATGCAGGCGGTCTTGAATATGACAAAAAAGAATATCTTGAAGCCGCCGCTTCTTATCCCGAAACAGACGGTGCCGACACGGAGTTATGTCTTATCGAAACCGAAAGAGAGAATTTCCGCACGGCTCAGGCAAAATATGTTGCCGATTACATAGAAAAAGCGATGTCCGACGGAACAACATTTACCGACGGAGGAGTGCAGAGAAACGCGAAATATAAGGATTTCTGCGTTCTGCTTCGCTCGGTCAAGCTTTCCGCGAAAGAATTCGTTGATGAGTTCACTGCAAGAGGAATTCCCTTCAGCTGTGAAACCGAGGAAAGTTTTCTCTCCTCTCCCGAAATAATGTTCCTCACATCGCTTCTTAAAATCATTGACAATCCCGTTGACGATATTCCCCTCACTGCCGTTATGCTCTCCCCCGTTTTCGGATTCACTCCCGATGACCTTGCTCTCATGCGCGCGGCAAACAAAAAAGGCTCGGTTTATCACTGCGTTGTCAGTGCGGCTGAAAACGGCAATAAAAAAGCCGCTGATTTTCTTGAAAGAATAAAGGATATGAGGCTTGTTGCCTGTACAGTCAGCGCAGGCGAGCTTGTCCGAAGGCTGATCGAAGAAACAGGATACGGCGCAATAGTCGGCGCAATGAAGGACAGCTCGAAGCGACGCGCAAACCTCAACAGCTTCATCGACCTTGCAAACCGCTATGAAAGCACGGGTAGAAAAGGCATATCGGGATTTCTCCGTCACCTTGATTCCGTTGCAAAAAGCGGCAACGATATCCGTTCTTCCTCATCGGATTCCGAGAATGCGGACTGCGTTAAAATCATGACAATCCATAAGAGTAAGGGACTCGAATTTCCCGTCTGCTTCCTCGGCGCGTGCGAAAAGCCATACGGCAACCTCTCGACAGCCGATGATTTGCTCATTTCCCCGATTGGCGGCATAGGACTCAAAACAAGCACGGGCAAGGCAAAATACGATTCTCTGACCAGAATCGCCGCCGTTCTTGAAATCAGAAAAGCCGAGCGCTCCGAAGAGCTTCGTATTCTCTATGTTGCACTCACCCGACCCAAGGAAAAGCTTGTTATTCTCGCTTCGGGCAAGGACTGGAACAAAGGTCTTGCAAAAATCGCCGCAAACATCAGAGAAGAAAAGCTTATTGACCCGTTCAAGGTTATCGGTTTTTCAAGCTATGCCGACCTGATTCTTTCTTCTCTCATAAGGCATCCCGATGCTCATTCACTCCGCAATGCGGCAATGACGGATTCTTCGGCTGTGATTGAATGTGAAACTCCGCTTAAAACGCAGATAATCAAAGGCAGTCCTGAAGAAACCGCGCCTGCGGCAGAAATAACCCCTGCAAAATCAGACAAAGAAACCGTTAATGAAATAACCGACAGACTCGGATATGTTTATCCCTATTCATCTCTTGAAGGCATAATCGCCAAACGAATCGCTTCAAAAGCCGATGACGAAGAAATCGGCGGAGAATATTTTGCTTCACGAAAGCCTTCGTTTGTAGGCAAGGATAATCTCACTCCTGCACAGCGAGGCACGGCAACCCACCGTTTCATGCAGTATGCCGACTATGAAAAAGCAGGGGAAAGCGTTGAAAACGAGCTTGAAAGACTTGTCAGAGAAGGTATGCTCACCGAAGCGGAAGCCTCGGTTGTTGATAAAAAAGCGATTGCGGAATTCTTCTCGGGAGAGCTTGCAAAAAGAATTCTTTCCGCAGAAAAGGTTTATAAGGAATATGCATTCACCGCCTGCATTCCTCTGAAAGAAATGCAGCCCGATATTCCCGATAACGAAGCAAAAAATGAAAACGTTGTTATTGAGGGCGTTGCAGACTGCGCATTTGTTGAAAACAGCTCGCTTGTTATTGTTGATTTTAAAACAGACAAGGCAAAATCAGGCGATGAACTTATTGAAAAATATAAAGACCAGCTCGGAATTTACCGCCGCTGTCTTTCAGAAGTGCTTGACATTCCCGTTAAAGAAACCGTAATATATTCATTCAAGCTCGGAAAAAGCATCGAAATTTGTTTCTAACTAAAAAAATTTCAAAAAAGACTTGCATTTTTTCTTTGCTTGTGATAAAATTCGTGTGTTATGTTTATAGATATACCGAAAGAGGTGACACTAAATGAAGGAAGGACTCCATCCCAAGTACGAACAGACAGAAATCCGCTGCGCTTGCGGTGAGGTTATCACAACAGGCTCAACAAAGGAAAACCTTCGCGTTGATATCTGCTCAAAATGCCATCCGTTCTACACCGGAAAGCAGAAGCTCGTTGATACCGGCGGACGTGTTGATCGCTTCAACAAGCGTTTCAATCTTAACAACAAATAATAAGCAAAATGAGCGGTGCATATCCATGCGCCGCTTTGCTTGTTTTTGGAGGAAATGCAATGGCTGCAAGCTACAAAACAATAAAAACTGCCTCGCAGGATGAATATATCGTCAAAAAATCCCGTTTTATCGGTCATATCATGCCCGTCACAACTCAGGAGGAGGCTCTTGATTTTATTGCCAAGGTCAGCAAAAAGCATTGGGATGCGACCCATAATGTTTATGCTTATATTCTGCGTGAAAGCGGCATAAAAAGATATTCCGATGACGGCGAACCTCAGGGCACTGCCGGAATTCCCGTGCTTGATGTGCTTGAAAAAACGGGTGTTACCGATTGCGCGGTTGTTGTTACCCGTTATTTCGGCGGAATCATGCTCGGTGCAGGCGGTCTTGTGAGAGCATATTCCCATTCCGCTTCCATCGCCGTTGCGGCAGGAGGAATTCTTACAAGAGCCATGTGCGCAAGGCTGAAAGTTACCTGCGACTATTATTTTTACGGCAAGCTTTCTTCGCTTGTGCCCGAAGCAGGCGGAATAATTGAAGATACGATTTTTGAGGATAATGTCACACTTATATTCAGACTTCCGCTTGACCTTGTTGACCCGTTCAATGCAAATCTGATTGATGTGAGCAACGGCAGATACAAGGCAGAAAAAACCGACGAATTCTTTGCAGATGTTGACTGAGGTAATTATGGAAAAATATATAGATTTACACACCCACTCCCTTAAATCCGACGGCTCAATGACTCCCGCAGAGGTTGTTGAGGAGGCAAAAAGAGCAGGACTTGCCGCAATAGCACTCACCGACCATGATTCGGTAGACGGTGTGCGTGAAGCGGTTGAAGCGGGCGAAAAGCTCGGCGTTGAGGTTATCCCCGCAATCGAATTTTCAGTTATGTCAAAAACCGAAACCCATATTCTCGGCTATTTTATAGACATTGAAAATCCCGATTTGAAGGAAATGCTCAAAGAGGTTGTTGACCTGAGAATTGAAAGAAATCATGTAACCTGTCAGCGTCTCAATGAGCTTGGTTTTGATATAACACTCGAAGAAGTGCGTGCCCTTGCGCCGAATAATTTCGTCGGCAGAGCGCATTTCGCAAGAGTCATGATGGATAAGGGATATATTTCGAGCGTCAAAGAAGGCTTTGAAAAATATATGTCCGTGGGGAAATATGCCTACTGCGAAAAGCAAAGGCTTTCTGCCCGTGACGCAATCGAACTGATAAGAAATGCGGGGGGAATTTCATTTCTTGCTCATCCGCATCTCACAAAGCTTCCCGATGATGAACTGAAAGAATTTCTCAAAGAGCTGAAAAACTACGGCCTTTGCGGTCTTGAGGGATATTATACAGACTACACACCCGAAATGCAGGAAAAATATCAGTCCATGGCAGAAGAACTCGGTCTGATGATTTCGGGAGGCACGGATTTTCATGCAAAGATGAAACCCCATATCTCAATAGGTATCGGTACGGGTAATATGAAAATCCCATATTCGATAATTGAAAAAATGAAAAAGAAATGTGGCAGAAGCTAATCTTCTGTCACATTTTCGTCATTTTATATATTTTTATTATTAAATATTGAATTTATATGAAATATATGTTAATATTAGTTATCTTTATATAAGGAGAGTGTACCCCAAAATGAAAAAAGTATTCAAAAGAGTGATTGCACTTGCTCTTTGCGCCGCAATGCTTGTTTCTGCGGGCTCAATAGGTGCAGCCGCAGCAACAGAAACTGACTGCAACGGCAAATGCGACCATTCGCCCGTAATTATTCTCCCCGGTATCAACCATTCACCCACATACCTTTATGACGAAAACGACCAGCCCGTTATGGACGGCGACAGCCAGGTAGGCGGCACGCTTCTTATCCTAAATACCGCCGCTCTTTCCGCAGGCCCCATCATCAAGGCTGTTTTCAGCGTTCTCGGAACTCTTCTTCTTCAGCATAACGTCGGCCTTGACAAGGTTGCTTATGACCTCGTTTCCGACCTTTTCTCAATCCAGAAATGCGACGAAAACGGCGATCATATTGAAAACCTCAAAACTCAGAGATGGAATCATTCTCTTGAGTATATGACCGAAGACGAGCTTGACTGGACCTACAGAATGGTTCCCATGGAGCCCCTCGTTGACGAAATCGGCAAGGACCATGTTTATTTCTTCACTTTCAACCTTGTAGGCGATCCCATGGATTCCGCTGATGACCTCGATGAATATATTGATATGGTTAAGGAACAGACTGGTCATGACAAGGTTACTCTTCTTCCCGTAAGCCTTGGCGGCACAATTCTCACTGCTTACCTTGAAAAGTACGGCCATGACAACATTGACCAGATCGTTAACGCTGTTGCTTGCCTTAACGGCACAGACATCGTTGCTGATTTCTACGCAAGAGAATGGAATCTTGAAGACGAATTCCTCTATCATGAATTCATTGCTGATATCTTCGTTGAATCAAATGACAGCCCCACTCTCGGCTATCTTATCAACACAGCTCTTCACATCTTCCCCCGTTCGGGTATCAACGCACTTCTTTCAGGTGCAATGAGCGGTATTCTTGACACAATGATGATTAACTGCCCGCAGTTCTGGGCAATGATTCCCTCATACAGATATGATGAACTTGCCGCAAGATATCTCACCGATAAGCCCACTCTTAAGGCAAGAACAGACGCATTCCAGAAAGCAAGACTCAACCTCAATGAGAACATTCTTGATGCAGTTGAAGACGGCATCCGCGTTGACTCAATCGCAGGTGCAAACCTCGACCTCGGCGAACAGATGTATACATATTTCGGCATCGTTGCATCCGCTGATAAGGTTAACTCCGACGGTATCATCAACCTTTCATCAACAACCCTCGGTGCAACAGGCGCTCCCGGCGAAAAGACACTCGCTGACATCGAATACAAGAAGAACACATACTGCACAAATCCCAACCATAACCACGTTTCACCCGACAATATGGTTGACGTTTCAACATCAATACTTCCTGAAAACACATGGATTTTCCTTGAACAGCATCACGAAGTAGGTAACAACGATATCGTTCTCAACCTTGCAAAGGCTATCATCCTTGGCGAAGTAAAGGATGTTAACGATAATCCCGAAAAATATCCTCAGTTCAACGGCTCATGCACAACAAAATATATCCGCCGCTGGAGACTTCCCGATGCATATACAGTTCTTGAAAAAGAAGCAAACGGCGAAATGACACTCACAGCAGAAGATAAGGCAGAACTCCTTGCAGCCATCGAAGAAGGCGAAGCAATCATCAACTCAACAATCTGTGACCAGGCAAAGGTTGAAGCTTCGGAAAACAGACTCAACGCTATCCTTCACAAGGTAGGCGCTGAAGGTTATGAAAACATTGAAGAAGAAGAATCAGCTCTTGATCCCATCCTTGAAAGCGTTATGGAAGCAATGAGCAAGGGTTCACTCTTCCTTCTCGGCGGCGGCAGCCTTGTTGACAGAATTCTCTCTCCCTTCAGAGCAGTTTTAAATCTCATTTTCGGCGGACTTAAAAAATAATTTGCGGAGGGGAACGGTCTTCAACGGATTGTTCCCCTCTTTTCAACAAAAACGGAAAGGGCTCGTAATTATGAAAAAAATCATTTCTCTTTTCCTCGCTTTCGTAATCGCATTTTCCATGATTTCGCTCACAGCATCCGCTACCGTGAAAACAGAATGCAACGGTGACTGCGACACTTGTCCCGCAATCGTTGTTCCCGGTATCGGTCAGTCCAATGTATGGGCGCTTGATGATGAAGGCAACTATCTTCTTGATGACAACGGTGAAAGAATCAGCTGCTTCCCCGCAATTTTTGATGTCGGCTCAATCGTTATGAAGGTTCTTGCACCCGCACTCCTCACACTTATCACTCAGCACGATATCTTCCTTTCAGATGCACTCTGTGACGTTGTTCTCGATGCGTTTGAAGTTAACCTCTGCGATGAAAGCGGAAAGAATACAGGCAATATTGAGGTAGAAAAATATCTCTATTCGGTTGCTGAATGCAGCGACTATGAAAAAGAACAGATATATGATAATATTCCGCTTCAGGCTTTTGCCGAAATGGCAGGTGAAGACCACCTCTATTATTTCGCATATAACTCCTTCGGCAACAACAGCGAAATCGTTGATGAGCTATATGATTACATTCAGATGGTCAAAGAAGAAACAGGCCATGACAAGGTTAACATCGTTCCCATCAGCATGGGCGGCTCTGTTGCCAACGGACTTCTGGAATATTATCCCGAAGTTGTAAACGACCTCAACAAGGTTGTTTATATTGTTCCTGCGCTCAACGGTTCATCAATTGTCGGTGACCTTTACACGAAAAATCTCGCATTCTTTGACACCGAATTCCTCTATAATGGTTTCCTTGAAGCTCTTATGGATGAAGAAGATGCAAGAATGATTGAGGTTATCGCAAGAATCCTTCCTGACGAAGTTCTTTCAAGCGTTCTCAGAAACGTTGCAAACTGCCTCGTTGAAGACGTTGCGGCAAACATTACAATGCTTTGGGGTCTCTGTCCCAAGGAGGATTATCCCGCTGCTTCAGCAGCTCTCCTCGCTTCAAAACCCAAAATCAAGGAACAGACCGATAAATTCTATAAGGCACAGCTTAATTCCAATAAAAACATTCAGAATCTGGTTGATAACGGCGTTCAGGTATTCAACATTGTTGACTACGATGTACCCCTTTATCTTATCGGTAATTCATGGAATAACGATAACGCAGACGGTGTTATCCATCTTTCATCAACAGCTATGGGCGTTAAGAGTGCGATTGTAGGCGAAACTCTCGGCGAAGATTATCAGCAGGCAAACACCTACTGCTCCAACCCCGACCACAACCACATCTCTCCCGATAACGTTGTTGACGCTTCAACAGGACTTCTTCCTGACCACACCTTCTATTTCGACGGTCAGAATCATGAACAGACCGCAAGAAACGATGCTATCATTTCACTTGCAACAGAGCTTCTTTCAACCAATGATATAAAGGACGTTTACTCCACTCCCGACTATCCTCAGTTCAACGGAAGAAGAGATCCCAGAAAGCTCAGAAACGATCTTATTCCCGCTGCAAAAGCAGTTGATACATCATCCCTCTCACAGGCTGATGCAGAAGAACTCAAGGCTGCCATTGATGAAGCCGAAGCATTTGTCAACAACACCGCATGCTACGACGGTCAGCAGAAGGAAATTGAAGACAGACTCATCAACATTCTTGTAAAGGTTGGCGCATGGACAATTGAAGAAGAGGAAGAGCCCTCAACCTTCTTCACAGACCTCAGCCTCTGGCTCTTTGATAACTATGGTGCAAACGGCTACTCAGAAATGCCTTTCCTCACCGTGAATATAATCATCAACACCGTAATTTCTTTTATCGACGATTACGTTCTCGCCCCGATTTTCTCAATATTCTGATTTTAATCAAACAACAGCGGTCCGTGTCAAAAGCACGAACCGCTGTTTCATTTTACACTCTTTTTTTACCTTTGTAAATGTAGTACGGTTTTGAAAAGATATAACTTCTGTCATTTTGAGCTGATTTCAGAACTTCGATAAACTCATCATATTCTCTCTTGGTTAATGCCCCTGTATTCTCTTTGTAAAGCCATGCTATATCCAGACTCAAGTCATAACCGAATGTACCTTCCTTGTATTCTGTTTCAACAACATTATGAACACATACTGAACTTTCAAACAACTTGCACTTATTAAAAAATCCGTACATCCTTCTGCCAATCCAACTGTCAAGGTCATCCATCCAAGGCTGTTTTGTTACGGCGTAAGCATGGATTGCTTTTGAAATCAATTCTTTGTCTTCACCGTTATATACAACGCTGTCCCAGTCACAGTTTACGCAAATTACAACTCCGCCCGGTTTTAAAATTCTGTGGATTTCACTTACCAATAATTTTTTATCAGACACACATTCAAACATATCGGCAGAGAATATAAAATCAAATGTATTGTCCTCAAACTCAAGTTTCTTTGAGCAATCCATTTTTTTGAGTATAATGGGACTTTTGTATTTCACATCTTTAAACCATTTATCGGTAATATCAACACCTATAGCTTGATATATTTTATCGGGAAATGCGTGTTGTAATCCTACAAGAAATCCTGCATCACGGCAACCTAAGTCTGCAACCACTGCATCATTGGGTAACTTTATTTGTTCAAAAACAGCTTTATTTAATGATAAGAATTTATTAATACTCATGTTATATAACCTCCAAAAATGAGAACCCGACCCATGACGAAATCAAAGGTTTCTGTGGGTGCCCCGGAACCTTGTTGTTTCACAATAAAAATACTGTTAACAGCTATATGCCGTTAACAGTAATATAAAAGGTAAACTTTTCTCTATTACTCTATCAGGCACACAGCACTACAAGCCTGTACCTAATACAAGATACAAGCTATCTTCGTCTGCGTCGGATAGAGATAAAGAACATACCGATTTCCTCCGTTGTTTTATTAACTGTATTATACCACAAAAAATTCAGATTACAAGTGTAACTTTTAACTTGAACCTGTGACACCTCAGTCAGAAGCATTGTCGCATTGCTCGCTTGGTGACTCCCCACAGTGTGGAGAGATGTCTGCGAAGCAGACAGAAGGGTCGGCCGCGACGTCAGCGGCGCTTCGCACTGCTCTGTGTTTCTTCCTGCTCAACGGGTCTGCTGTATCTCGCACTGCGAGCGCAGACCCATGAGCCGGTTAACAGCCGCGACATATTTTTAATGTTACGTTGTCATATGTTCAAATCATCTTTAAGAGTAAACAAAAAGAACCATCCGATTGGATGGTTCCATTTGTTGGCGCCTCAAACAGGACTCGACTCTCGGACTGCGGTCCTCGGTCAGTCGCGGCTCTGACAGTCCACCGGACTGTCATTCACTCCCGCTCCCCTTCGAGTCCTCTGAAAAATCACAAAAAGAAAAAATCACCCGAAAGATTCGGATGATTTTTCTTTGGCGCCTCAAACAGGACTCGAACCTGTGACACCGCGGTTAACAGCCGCGTGCTCTACCGACTGAGCTATTAAGGCAAAAAATGTCGGCGTCGACCTATCTTCCCGGGCCGCTTCCAGCCAAGTATTTTCGGCACTGTTGAGCTTAACTACCGTGTTCGGGATGGGAACGGGTGGACCCTCAACGTCATCAACACCGACT
>JAFWYP010000011.1 GCA_017517665.1 Clostridia bacterium
GAACCCGAGGCAATCACTCTTAAGTACGGCGACGCAATCACAGAACCCACAGTAGAAATCCCCGACGGCTATACCCTCACATGGACAGGTATTCCCGAAAGCGGTAAGATGGGTCTTGAAGCTGTTACCCTTACAGGTACATGGGCAAAGAAGACCAACACCGTAACTTATGTATATGCAGGTGAGAAACCCGACGGAGCAAAAGAACCCGAGGCAATCACTCTTAAGTACGGCGAAGCAATCACAGAACCCACAGTAACAATCCCCGACGGCTATACCCTCACATGGACAGGTATTCCCGAAGGCGGCAAGATGGGTCTTGAAGCCGTTACCCTTACAGGTACATGGGCAAAGAAGACCAACACTGTAACTTATGTATATGCAGGTGAGAAACCCGACGGTGCAAAAGAACCCGAGGCAATCACTCTTAAGTACGGCGACGCAATCACAGAACCCACAGTAGAAATCCCCGACGGCTATACCCTCACATGGACAGGTATTCCCGAAGGCGGCAAGATGGGTCTTGAAGCCGTTACCCTTACAGGTACATGGGCAAAAGAATCCTACACAATTACATATTATCTTACAGATGCAGATAAGGCTGAAGGTAAGGTATATACAACTGAAACTGTTAAGTACGGCGATGCTCTTCCTGTTGTAACTCCCGAAGCAGAAGGCAAGACCTTTAATCACTGGGATTACGAAACAGAAGCAGGTGTATATGAAGATGACTTTGATACAATGCCCGCTTACAATCTCGTAGCAGTTGCAAATCTCTCCGATATTGTTTATACAGTAATATTCACAAATGTATGGGGCGATGAAGTAACAGTTGAAAAAGCTTACGGCACATCACTTGAAGAAGCTGATATTCCTGACCTCACAGACGGTGAAAATGTTAATGTTGTTCTGACTTATGACAGCAAGCCTCTTGCAGAGCAACTTCCTCTTGCTCTCACAGAGGATATTACAATTGACTGTGCATTCAATGTCACCGCAACATTCTACACAGTATATGACGAAGAAAATCCCGAAAATAATGTTGTTCATAAGGCATACACATTCGATTTAGAGTATGTAACAAAAGAAGCTGACTTCGCAGAACTCGGTGTTCCCTATAAGAAGGGTCACAGCCTCGATACTGACCTTCCCTGGACTTGGGAATATATCGATCAGACAATGCTCGAAAACACCTACTTTGTTGCAAACTTCGTTGCAAATGACTACACAGCAACATTCACCGCAGGTGAAGGCGCATTCGCAGAAGGTGTTGATACAACTGTTGAAGTAACATTCGGCGAAACCTTCACATTCGACGCAAAGCCCGTTCTTTCAGGCTACACCTGCGTAGGCTGGACAGACGTTGAAGGCGGCGCAGCTCTTAGTGAACTCGTAATGGATGCAGAAGGCAAGACCTTCTATCCCGTATTTGTTGAAAACGGCAAGGCAAACTACACAGTTGAGTTCTATCTCATGGACGAAGAAGGCAACTATGCTGAAACAACAGAAGACAAGACAACAGGTTCCGCAGCATTTGGCACAGAAGTAACAGTTGCTCATGCTGATTATGAACAGGCTGAATGGTTCTCAGCTGACGAAACAGCAGCTAACAAATTCACAGCAACAGTTGCAGAAGACGGTTCAACCGTTCTCAAGCTCTACTACAAGCGCGCAGAGTATGATGTAGTAATCGACGGCGCAGAAGCAGTTAAGGTATTCCACGGTGCAACAGTTACTGCTCCCACAGAGTCAGCTAACGCTCCCGCAGGTTACACAATTGCAAGCTGGAATGACGGTGCATATACTAAGGGTCAGGAAATCACTGTTACCGGTCCTCTTACACTTACACCCGACTTCGCAGCAGGCACATCAAGCTACACAATCAACACCTACACAATGGGTCTTGACGGTGAATACGGCGAAGCAAAATCAGAAACAAAGACATACACAACAGACGAAACCGTAACCTACACAGCTCCCGTTGTTGAAGGCTTCAAAGCCGACAAGGACAGCTACTCAGTAGTTGTTACAGGCGACAATAAGGCTGAAATCAATGTTTACTATGTACGTAATAAGTACGATGTAACAATTGACGGCGTTACAACTCCGACATTCCACGGTGCAGAAGTTACTGCTCCCGAAACCTCAACAGCTACACCCGCAGGTTACACACTTGCAAGCTGGAATGACGGCGCATATGCAAATGGCGAAGTAATCACAGTTACAGGTCCTCTTACACTTACACCCGACTTCGCAGCAGGCACATCAGAATACACAATCAATATCTACGAAATGGGTCTTGACGGTGAATACGGCGAAGCAAAATCAGAAACAAAGACACACACGACAGACGAAACCGTAACCTACACAGCTCCCGTTGTTGAAGGCTTCAAGGCTGACAAGGAAAGCTACTCAGTAGTAGTTACAGGCGACAATAAGGCTGAAATCAATGTTTACTATGCTCGTGAACAGTTTGATGTAGTAATCAACGGCGTATCATCAAAGGCTTACTACGGCGCAAAAATCACTGCTCCTTCAGAAGCTGCAAATGCTCCCGCAGGTTACCACCTTGCAAGCTGGAATAACGGCGCAGTTGCTCTCGGTCAGGAAATCAAGGTAACAGGTCCTGTTACACTTGAACCCAAGTTCGAGGCAAACACAGACACAGCCTATACTGTTGAAATCTATCTCATGGACGAATACGGTAAATATGCTGAAACAGCAGACGATACCGACTCCAAGACAGGCACAACAGATACAATCGCAACAGCAGCTCATGCTGACTATGCACAGGAAGCTTGGTTCACACCCGCAGCAACCGGTAACGTAACAGAAACTACAATCACCGGCGACGGCAAGGCAACTCTCAAGCTTTACTTTGAACGCGCACAGTACGATGTAACAATCGACGGCGTAACAACTCCTGTTTACCACGGTGCAACAATCAACGCTCCCGCAACAACAACTCAGACCGCTCCCGCCGGCTTCGCATTCGCAGGCTGGAACAACGGTACAATTGCTGCAGGCGCACCCATCACCGTAACAGGTCCTGTTACTCTTGAACCTTACTTCATTGAAGGCGCAGCAAACTACACTGTTGAAATCTATCTCCAGAATGCAGACGGCACATATGCTGAAGCTGCTTCCGATACAGAGACAGGAACAGGCAAGACAGGCGACGAAGTAACAATCGCTCATGCAGACTATGCACAGGCAGACTACTACCTTGCAGACGATGCACAGGCAAATAAACTCACAGGCACAATCGCAGGCGACGGTTCACTTGTTCTTAAGCTTTACTTCAAGCGTGCAACATACGATATCGTTGTTGACGGCGAAGTGGTAGCTGAAGATGTAATCCACGGTGCGGAAATCACTCTTCCCGAAGAGTCCGATAACATTACAGAAGGTAATGAACTTGCAGGCTGGACAGACGGCAAGAACACTTATGAGCCCGGCGAAACAATTATTGTTGACGGACCTATTGATCTTGAGCCTATTGAAAAGCCCAGCGATGCTACAAAGTACACCATCAGCATTTATGTAATGGATGTTAACGGTGAATATGTCGGCACATCAACAGTAGCTTACGGCACAACAGGTGCTACTCAGACAATCGTTGCTGATTACGGACGCACAGGCTTCACAGTAGATACAGCAAAGAGTAACCTCACCGACATAATCGCAGGCGACGGTTCAACAGTTCTTTCCGTATACTATGCAAGAAACCTTTACAATGTAACATTTGATGGTGTTCCTGTAGAGGGTGGTGTATACTACGGTGCTTCAATTCCCGCAGTAGAACCCGCAGCAAGAGAAGGTCAGGAATTTGATAAGTGGACTCCCGAAGTTCCCGCTTCAATGCCCGCTGAAGACCTTGAATTCACATCAACATGGACCGATGTTATGTATAAACTCGTTTATATCATCAACGGTACAGAAGAAGAATATGAATATGCAGCCGGCGCAGTGGTTACTCCCATTGAAGATCCTGAAGTTCCCGGTATGACATTCATCAAGTGGAACAAGATTGTTCCCACAGTGATGCCTGCAGAAGATGTATATATCGTTGCAGAATTTGAAGCAGCTGTATTCAAAGTAACATTCGTTGACGGCTATGGCAACGTATTCGATGAAAAGGCTGTTAAGTACGGCGATGCAATTGTTCTTCCCGCAACAAATCCCACCAAGGAATACCATGTATTCAAGGGCTGGCTTGATGTTCCCGAAAAGATGGGCACAGCAGATATAACAATTTATCCCGACTTCGAGAGAGTTCCTGTAAGACTTGTTGCTGCCGAAGGTTCAACAACCGTTATCGACAGAGAAACAATGATTATCACAGGTCTCACAACCAGAATGAACGATGCTAAGAAGGATAAGTATCTTGCGGTTGAGGGTGACGGTTATTACACCATTACACCTGCAGCAGGTTACGAAGGCTATGACTGCTACGGCACAGGCGCAGTTGTAAAGGTTTATGATAACGCAGATACATCCGCACCTATCGAAGAATTCTACATCGTTATTTACGGTGACGTTAACGGTGACTCGGCTGTTAACTCACTTGACGGTTCAATCATTGAAGATGAAACCTTGTATGTAACCAACTGGTCACGCGGTGACAGCAAGGATATCCTTATGGTTATGGCAGCCGACCTTAATAAGGACGGAAAGATTAGACCCAACGATAAGGACAGTGTCATCAACACATCAATCGGCATTACAAAGATTGATCAGGTAACAGGAACCGTCTCTCGCTAATGATACTAATCTAACCTACTTATTCTGAGGGGGAGAGAAACCCTTTCCCCCTCACAGTGAGGAAAAGTTCCGGTTATTTTTATTGAACGGAATTAGCACACCCGTTCAGAACTCCTTTTCCATAAAGAGAAGGGAAAACTATAAGGAGGAATTCTCTCATGACAAAAACTAAAAGGTTAGTTGCTGTTGCGTTAGCGATTCTGATGGTATTAAGCAGTTTCTCAATGACATCCTTTGCATGGAACGTAAGATCAAATGATGGATTTGAGCTTACAGTTAATACTGAAATACTCAGAGAAGTTAACGGACAGTGGGTTAAAACTGACAAAGTCGAAAAAGGCGAAACAGTCAAGGCAAGAGTTTACCTTGGGACCGATTATTTTGCCAACTCCGGTCAGCTTCTGTTCTTTTACAGCAATAAGTTCTTTACCGATGCTTACGGAACAGGCAGCAATGATTTGGTAGTAAACCCTTATTACAGCTCTAATTACGGCATAAAAGGCTCATTCTACTCAGCTTCATCAACTCCTTCTCAGGCTGTTGAAGCTCAGATGCTCGATGATGGCAGAATTACTTCCGCTGAAGCAGCTGAATATAATCCCATCAACGTTGTTTATAATTTTGGCAGCAACGTAAGAAACAAGAAATTCATTGCAGACACATGGTTCTGCGAATTTACTCTTACTGTTAAAGAAGATGCTCCTGCAGGTGAATTCGGAAGATTTCTTGCTTTTGAAAATACCGCAGCATCGCCCGATTATACAGACGGTTACATTGATATTCCCAAGGGTACATATGATGGCTACAGTGAAACCGTAACCAATATGTCTAACTGGAAAGCAACACTTACATTTGATAATTCTCCCGTTGAGATTTATCAGAATTGTGTTTCCGTAACATTCAAAACAAACGGCGGCGAATTTGCTGACGGTTCAGATGAACTTTATTTTGAAGGCGAAGCAGGCACAGCTCTTACAATTGAAACCCCCACATTATTAGGTTATGAATTCGCAGGTTGGCTTGCTGAAGGCGCAACAGATGCAGAAGAAGTAACCGTATATCCCACAGCAGATACTGTTTACACAGCTGTATGGAAAGACCCCTCAGGTACAGTTTCCGAAACTCTCGGTTTCAGAACAGAAATCCACAGATACAATGAAGAAACAGGCGAATACGAAAAGACCGAGAAGGTTATGAGAGGCGAAAGCGTAAAAGCGAGAATTTTTGTTGATACCTCTTATTTCACCAACGCAGGTGATATCATCGTATTCTATGAAAACGATTTCTTTACAGATGCTTATCCCACCGATGAGTCCATTGATATCGTTGCCAACTCCAGCGCAACAAGTTCAGCGGCACTTACCGGTACTCACGGAAGTTTTACAAAGACATCAGCAACAAATGATGTTATAGAAGGACTTCTTGACAACAAATATATCACATCTGATTTTGTTAAAGCTAACAATGCTTTTGCAATCAACTATCAGTTCAATCCTACTAACAGTGCTGTTCTCAGCGGTGATGAATGGTTTGTTGAATTTGACCTTCAGGTTCTTAATTCCGCAGAAGACTGGGGCGATTTCTATATCGTGGAGGAAACAATCCAGAATTCCGGCGAAGGTTCAGAAGCTTATATCAATATTCCTCTCGGCAAGGAAGGCACCGTATTTGAAGACGGCAAGCATATTTCCATGTTCTTGTGGGATGCGATCACAACAATAGAAAGCAATCCCGTAACAGTAGACAGCACCATCACCCTCGAAGGTGAAGGCGGCACATTTGTTGAAAACGGCGAAGGCACTTATGTAATCGAAGGCTATATCGGCGATGCACCCGTTGCTCCCGCAGAACCCACCAGAGAAGGCTATGCATTCATGGGTTGGGTAGATGCAGAAGGTAACAAAGCTGAAATCCCCGATGAAATTCCTTATGATGACATTACTCTCTATGCAACATGGAGTGAAAAGTCAGAAATCACATTCGTATTCAACAACGGTACACCCGATCTCACTCAGGAAGTTGTTTCAGGTCAGCCCTTTGAAGCTCCCGAAACACCTGTAAAGGAAGGCTATCAGTTCATCGGTTGGGATAATAATCCTAATGACAATAAAACTGATCCTAAACCTCTTCCCGATGTTTATCCTGCAGAAGACACAGTATACAGCGCAGTATTTGAAACAGTCAGCTACTATATTTATTACTATGTTCTCAATCCCGTAGACCTTCAGTTTGATATGGTGGATGTAGTAACTTGCGAATTCGGCAACGAAATTCCTGCAACTCCCGCTACCTACACAGTTCCCGAAGGTTACACACTTTCACCCGCTTATAAGGACATCACTTTCTCAACAGCTCTTGCTGAAGGAGAAACAATGCCCGCAGGTCGCGTAGACCTTTACTATAAGCTTACAGTTAATACCTATGACGCAACATTTGATGCGGACGGCGGCGTATTTGCTGACGGCACATCAACCCAGACTGTTCCCACCGTATACGGTGAACAGATCGTTGCTCCTGCTGCTCCCACCAAGGAAGGCTTTGAATTCAAAGGCTGGTATCCTGAAGTAGGTATCATGAATCAGGAAGGCGCAGCATTCGTTGCAACATGGGAAGAAGTAACATATTATGCAGAGTACATTGTTGACGGCGCAACATATGAAAAATATCCCACCAAGTTCGGCGAAGAAGTTGATGTTCCCGCTGTTCCCTACAAGGAAGGCTACACATTCGTTGAGTGGACTCCCGCTGTAGATGCAACAATGCCCGCACACGATACCGAATATATCGCTGTATTCGAGGCAAATCAGTACGATGCAATCTTCAAGCTTGAAGAAGATGATGAAGAAGCATACGATACAGTTCCCACATACTACGATGATCCCATAACTGTTCCCGCAACCGAACCCGAAAAGGAAGGTTATGAATTTGGCGGTTGGGTTGACGAAAACGGCAATCCTCCCACAACAATGGACGAAGAAGGCAAGACCTTCACCGCAGTATGGAATCCCGCAACAGATACAAAGTATGTTATTGAAACATACAACATGAACACCGACGGTACTTACAGCACAACTCCCAGCGGTACTGTTGAAAAGTCCGGCACAACCGGCACAGAAGCAGAGGTTACTCCCAATGCTGCAGAAGGCTTCTATGTTGACGAAGAAACTGAAGAAACTGAAGAAAAATCAGTTCTCAAGGCAGAGATCCTTCCCGACGGTTCAACCGTTCTCAAGGTTTACTATGCAAGAGAAAAGGTAACAGTTACATTCAAGGGTAACGAAGGTATCTTCACAGTAACTGAAGAAGACGGCAATGAAGCTCAGAAGGAAGAAATCGTTTACGAACTTTATTACGGCGCAGCAGTAGTTGCTCCCGCAGACCCCGCACTCACAGGTTATACCTTCAAGGGTTGGGATAAAGCTGTTGTAAACAAGGCAATCGAAGACGCAACTTATATTGCACAGTGGACTGTAAACAAGTACACAATCTCCTTCGATACTGACGGCGGCAGCGAAATCGCTGACATCACTCAGGACTTCGGTTCAGACGTTACTGCTCCCGCAGAGCCCACAAAGCCGGGTTACGACTTCGATAAGTGGGTTGACGGTGAAGGCAACGAAGCTGAAGTTCCCGCTAAGATGCCTGCTGAAGACACAGACCTCACAGCAACATGGACTCCCAACCCCTATGATGCAACATTCGATGCAGACGGCGGCGAATGGGCAGACGGTTCAACAGAGCAGAAGATTCCCGTAGTATTTGATCAGCCCATCACAGAACCCGCAGAAGATCCCAAGAAGGATGGCTACGAGTTCGGCGGCTGGGTTGACGAAGACGGCAATCCTCCTGCAAACATGGATACAGAAGGCGGCGAAACATACAAGCCCGTATGGAATCCCGTTGCTCAGGAAGTTCCCGTTGAAATCTACTATATGGATACAGACGGAAAATATCCCGAAACAGCTGACGATAATGACAGCGTAACATTCAAGACCGAAGAAACTGCAACATATACTCCTGCTGAAGTTAAGAACTACACAGTTGATGCTGAAAAGTCAGTTCTTGAAGCAGTTGTAGCAGCTGACGGTTCAACCGTTCTCAAGGTTTACTATGCACTTGACAAGACAACAATCAGCTTTGATGTTGACGGTACAGTTACAGAAGTTGAAGGTCTCATCGGCGCGGAAGTTCCCGCTGAAGAAGTTCCCGCTCCCTCAAAGGACGGCTACACATTCGTAGGTTGGAAAGATGCTGACGGCGACGTAAGCGAAGATGCTCCCGCAACATTCCCCGAAGAGAGTGAAACTCTTGAGGCTGTATTTACAAAGAATAAGTATAATGTAACATTCATCGTTGACGGCGTTAAGGTTGAAGGCTATCCCAAGGAAGTAGAGTTCGGCGCAACAATTCCTGTTCCCGCTAACCCCTCAAAGGGCGGCTACATCTTCACAGGCTGGCTTGATGATGCATCCCATACTCCTGCTGATTACGGCACAATGCCTTCAACCGACCTCGAGTTCATAGCTCAGTGGGGCAGCGAAACAGGCGTAGGTTATGTTCTTGAAGTTTACAAGATGGATACCAACGGCGATTATCCCGCAGCTCCCACAGAAACAATCAATTTCTCTGACGGTGTAGTTGGTGAAAACAGAACAGTTGAATATACTGCTCCCGAAGGCTTCACACTTGATAACCTCAAGTCAGAGCTCACAGGCAAGATTCCTGCAACAGGCACTCTTGTTCTTAAGGCTTACCTTGAAAGAAATCAGTACACCCTCACAGTAGATGTTGACGGTGTTAAGACTGAAACAGAATACTACTACGGTGAAGCTGTTACAGCTCCCGAAACACCTGTTAAGGACGGTAACGTTGAATTTGCAGGCTGGGTTGACGGAGAAGGCAACGAAGCAACCGTTCCCGCAATCATGCCCGCAAAAGACGTAACAGTTTACGCTTCATGGACAACAAGTGCTAAGTTTAATGCAGGTGAAGGTAAGTTTGAAGACGGAAGCTCTGTTAAGGAAATTCCCGTTGAAGTAGGCGAACCCATCACAGCTCCCGAAAAGCCTGAAAGAGACGGTTACGATTTCGTTGGTTGGGGAACAGAAGCTGATCCCGAAACACCCGTTACCGATTTCGGTACAATGGATGAAAACGGCGAATCATATGTAGCTATCTGGACTGAGGCAACATACGAAATTATATTCATTGACTATGAGGCTCCCGAAAACGGTCCCGAAGCACCCACAGTACCCGTTGAAATCGCAAGAAGCGAAATCAAACACAACGGCACAGTAACTCTTCCTGATGATCCCACATTCCTTACAGGCAAGACCTATAATTTCGTAGGTTGGAAAGATGCAGAAGGCAAGGAATATAAAGAAGGCGACATCTATGAAGGAACAGCAGATCTTGTTCTCTACGCTCAGTACGAAAGAATCACAGTTAAGCTTGTTCCTATCGAAGGTTCAACAACAGTTGTTGACAGAAACGGTACAAGAGAAAGCTATAACAGCGGTACAGACAGAGATGAAAATGCTTATACACCTGTAAATCCTGATTTCTATAACACAACTGAAGATGAATATGAAGATTATTTCATCTATGGTCTTAAGACAAGACTTAAGGAAACTGTTCTTCTCAGCCAGTACATCACAGTTCTCGGTGACGGCAGAATCGAAGTAATTCATGCTCACGAATCATATGCTCCTTACACAGGTACAGGTACTGTAATCAATGTTTATGACCGCGTAGGCACAGCTGAAACATCCGATGATATTTTTGTAGAATCCTTCTACATTGTTATCTTCGGTGATATTAACGGTGACTCAATAGCCAACTCTCTTGACGTATCGGCTATCGAAGACGAAGCAATCGGTATCACAAGATGGAGTGCGAAAAACTCTGAGAAATACGTCCGTTACATGACAATGGCTGCTGACGTGAACTATGACACAAGAGTCAGAACAATTGACGCAACACTTGTTGAAAACTATTCAATCGGTATCGGCAAGCTTGACCAGATTTCAGGTATTGCTTACTAATCACATTTAACCCCATGGTCCCCGACGAAAGTCGGGGGCTTTTTTTGCAAAAAAATCCCTGACTTTCCGTTTTTTCGGAGAGTCAGGGATTTTAAAATTCAATCAGTCCTCAAGAATTGCTCTCTTATATTTTTCAAGCAGTTTTCTTGCGGTTTCAACTGTGTTTTCTTCGCTCGGAGCATCGGGATTTGCGGTTGAAAGCCATTTTCTTTCAAATTCGGCATAGCTCTTATAGAATTGATTGCCTCTGTAAATGTTTCTTTCGCAATGCTGTTTGCGTGTCGTTGTCGAGAATTTTCTGCGTTTGGGGAATTCATAAGCAAGGCGCTCAAAGAAGCTTTGCCAACGCTTTGCATAATATGTTCCGATTAATCCGCCCCATTCCTTCCATGCATAGTCGTAATTGACTGTGTTTGCGACTGGACCCCACAGAGTAATCTGCATAAGAAGATTCAGTTCAAAATTCTGCTGGTCTTTTTCCGTGAACGCAAGCTCTCTTGCTTCTCTGAGATGCTCATGAAGTGTAAGCTCGGGTCTTGTCTGAAGAAGTGCATCAAGCTCTTCGCAAATTTTAAGAAATGCATTTGATGCTCTTTCAAAGATATTAACGTCACGGTTGTTGAAGCCGTACATCGCCTTGTCATAAAGGTTTGATGCATAATTGCTGAGAACCTGACGCACAAGGTCACAGGCATCAAAGGCGTAGCCGTCTTTGGTTGAATTTTCAGAACTCAAAAGCAATTCCGCAGCCTTATAAAGAAGCTTGTTATCATAACGGAGTTCACGAAAATCGTTAGGCGCGGTGTGGCGAAGCTCTGTTGCAGGTCTTGCGCAGATAACCGAGCCCGTTTCTCTTCCCGTGCAGTTTTCGCTGTAGCAGGTGTTGCGAAGAGTGAGCATTGCATCAACAAGGCATTTTTCCTTGCTTCCGTAGCGGCGGTATGCATAATCCTTGAGCCATGCATCAAGGTCAATTGCGCCGTCTTCGGTGAGCATCTGAAAAGCAAGGTCATAGTAAAGAGGATTCTGGAAAACACCCTCCATAAATAGACCCGTACCGCTGCAGTTTTCGCATTCAAGTGCAGAGTAAGCATTGTCTGCAAGAGCCTTTATGCTGCCGTGAAGAGTGTTTCTGTCACCAAAGTTATGGATATTTCCGAGAATAAAGTCATATCCCCAGAAATTTTCTGTTTCTTTATATTTAGTGCCGTCAAGATCGAGGATGAGAAGTCTTTCTTTGGGAACAGCTTTTACAATCTGTTCACGAAGCGACCAGCTTTGCATAACCCAAACGGAATCCTTGTCGAAATCCTTGTACATTGAGTCAATTGCTCTGCCTACCTTCCAGAGATAATCTCTTGTTTTGATTGAAGGTGCGTTTTCATGAAACGGGTCGCAGGCATAATAATGGTATGCACCGAAAAGCTGACGCTGTTTTTCAAGAAGCGCTGTTCCGAATTTCTTGAATACGGGGTCAGTCGGGTCAAGCTGATATGTTATAGGGAAATTGCACCATGAAGGTACCATATGAAGTCTTACTTTTTTGAAAAGCTTGCTGATTGATGCGGGTATTGTTCCGGAGAAGCCCTGCTGAATGGGTGTCATACCAAGCTCAACTTCACGGTCGATGATTTTCTTTCCGAGTTCAAGACGGCTTTCTATATATTTAACGTCTGTGAGGCTGAAATAGCCTGTTATGTTTGACATGAGCTGCCACGGCCAGAAACCCGGACCTGAAAGGAATGAAAGAGCACCTGTTTCGCTGTAGGTGAAATCTCTCATTGTATAATACCAGACAGCTTCGCTTCCGACAACGGAAAGGGGCATGTTAATGCCGTTCATTGCCATGAAATCTATTTCTTTTTCCCATCTGTCCCATTTCCAGAAAGCAAATGAATAACCGAGGGTGCAGTAATTCATAAATGCACGTTTTTTTTGAGGAATAACCTTTGAAATCCTGCCTTCAAAAAGGGGAGTGGAATCAATTGAAATTTCTCTGTTGCCGCAATGAGAAAGATTAACTCCGCAGTATTTGCGAAGGTATGCGTAATAACCCATTGCCTGACTGATTTTGCAGTCACCGCAGATAACGATTTTACCGTTTTCGCAGAAAACCTCATAGGTGTTTTTGCCGTCAATGCTTTCAATATCGCGAAGCTCAAACATATCGGCAAAATCGGGAGTATTTCTGATAATAAGATTTTTCATCATAATCTCCTTAATAGTAATATACTTATTCATTATATATTAAATTAAATATATAAGCAAGAATTTTTAATGATTTTACAATTTGTTTAATTCTTTTTGTAATAAGTATGATATTATAAGTGGGAATATAGGACTTATGTGGCAAAAAAATGCAGAAAATATTAAATAATGCTTTACAGTTTGATTTAAATAAAGTAAAATATAAATAACTATAATCAGCACAAAAAATGATTATTACGAAAGGGTGTTATATATGCAACCGGTTTATAAACGCATTCTGTTAAAGCTCAGCGGCGAGGTTCTTGCGGGCGAAAACGGTCACGGATTCGACTTTGATACCATCAACACCATCTGCAAATCCGTAAAGGAAATAGCAGACCTCGGAGTTGAAGTCGGTCTTGTCGTTGGTGGCGGCAATTTCTGGAGAGGACGTTCGGGCGGAAATATGGACAGAACACGTGCTGACCACATCGGTATGCTTGCAACGGTTATGAATTCACTTGCTCTTGCGGATTCGCTTGAGCAGCTCGGCGTTAACGTCAGAGTTCAGACTGCCATTGAGATGCATCAGATTGCGGAAACATATATCAGAAACAGAGCTGTCCGTCATCTTGAAAAGGGCAGAGTTGTTATTTTCGGCAGCGGAACGGGAAATCCGTTCTTCTCAACCGATACCTGTGCGGCACTCCGTGCAGCGGAAATCAAGGCAGACATCATCTTCAAGGCAACCAATGTTGACGGTGTTTATGATAAAGACCCCAACAAATTTGCGGATGCAGTCAAGTATGATGTGGTAACTCACAGCGAGGTTCTCGAAAAGGATCTCAAGGTAATGGATTCAACGGCAGCATCACTTTGCCGTGACAATAATATTCCCATTCTTGTTTTCAATCTTGAAAACCCCGAAAACATCGTAAAGGCTGTTCTCGGCGAGAATATCGGAACAATAGTTAAGGAGGGCTAAAACTATGGAAAAAGTTTTTGCAATGGCAGAAGAAAAAATGGGTAAAACTCTCAACGCGCTCAACAATGAATTTGCATCAATAAGAGCAGGCAGAGCAAATGCGGCTGTTCTTGATAAGGTTAAGGTAGATTATTACGGAACACCTACACCCATCAATCAGATGGCGGCTGTTTCCGTTGCAGAGGCAAGAATTCTCACGATTCAGCCTTGGGATACTTCAACACTCCATGCAATCGAAAAGGCAATTCAGGCATCCGAAATCGGCATCAATCCTCAGAATGACGGCAGAATCATTCGTCTTGTTTTCCCGCAGCTCACAGAGGACAGACGTAAGGAGCTTTGCAAGGATGTCAAGAAAATGGCAGAGGATTCAAGAGTTTCCGTTCGTTCAACAAGACGTGACTGCATAGATAAGGTAAAGAAGATGGAAAAGGCTTCCGAAATCACAGAAGACGACCTTAAATATGCAGAAAAGAAGCTTCAGGATATCACTGATAAGTATATCAAGGAAATCGACAAAGCAGCGGAAGCAAAAGAAAAGGATATCATGGAAATCTAAAGTTCAAACTTATAAGGCGGGAGCAAAACTCCCGCCTTGTAATCCTGAGAAGGAGTATATTTTATGACAAAAGAAATGCTTGAAAATATTGTTTTGCCCGAGCATATCGGTGTTATTATGGACGGTAACGGAAGATGGGCAAAGCAGAGAGGACTCGAAAGAAGTGAGGGCCATAAGGCTGGTGCTGATGTTTTTCGCAAAATCTGTGATTATGCAGCCGAAATCGGAATAAAATATATCACCTTTTACGCATTCTCAACCGAAAATTGGAAAAGACCTGCAGGCGAAGTGTCTGCGATAATGGATTTGTTCAGAGATTATCTTTTTGAAGCGCAAGAAAGAGAAGAAGAAAATATTGCAAAGGGCATGAGAATCCGCTATATAGGAGACCGAACTGCTCTGCCCGAAGATATTGTAAACTTAATTGAACAGCTCGAAAATCAGTCGGCTGATAAAACAACAATAACCGTAAATCTTGCAGTGAATTACGGCGGAAGAGATGAAATTCTCCATGCAGTAAAGCATCTTGCCGAAAAAGTTGAGGCAGGAGAGCTTAAAGCAGACGATATTACATTGAAAGATATAGACGGAAATCTTTATACCGCAGGTCAGCCTGACCCCGACCTGATAATAAGACCCAGCGGTGAATACCGTCTTTCAAATTTCCTTATCTGGCAGGCGGCATATTCGGAATTCTGGTTTTCCGATATACTCTGGCCCGATTTCACATCGGATGACCTTGATAAGGCAATTATAGAATACAGCAAACGCAACAGACGCTTCGGCGGTGTATAAAGTCAGTTAAATTCCAAACGAACAGAGAGTGAAAGCAATGAAAGTAAGAATAATAACAGGTGTGATATGCGCATTTATAGTAATAATGCTGCTTGTATTTACGGGCCTCGGATATCTCGGAGTAATGAGCATTCCGATGGGTCTTATTTCCGCAATTGCAGCATATGAAGTGATGCGAGTTTCAAAGTGTAAGAATAAAATATTGACGGGTGTTTCGATGGCTGTTGCCGCAATCGTTCCCGCCTATGTTGACTTTGGAATTCAGCAATACATTCCCGTACCGCTGTCGGTAATTATAATTGCATATGTTGTAGCTTTGCTTATGATTATGCTTAAGAATTACGAATCAACCAAATTTGAAAATGTTGCAATGGCTCTTTTTGCTTCGCTCGCAATACCGGGTTCTCTTGCAACTTTATTTAAGGTCAGAGACCTCAGTGTTCTTTATCCGCAGTATTTTCAGCGTTCGCATTGTGTATTCCTTATTCTCTGCGCTATGTACTGTGCATGGATGAGCGATACATGGGCATATTTTGTGGGAAGCAGATTCGGGAAACATAAGCTTGCACCCAGAATCAGTCCGAAAAAATCCGTTGAAGGCGCAATCGGCGGTCTTGTGGGAACGGTTCTTTTCTGCGTTGTGACTTATTTTATTTGCGATGCAACCTGTTTCCGTAATGATACGCTTAATGTGTGGATAGTTCTCGGATGTTCACTTGTTCTTGCCGTTCTCGGTATGTGCGGAGACCTTTCGGCTTCTGTTATCAAGAGAAACTTCGGTGAAAAGGATTTCGGAAATATTTTCCCCGGTCACGGCGGAGTTCTTGACAGAATGGACAGCTTCCTTGTTACAATGCCGGCACTTTATGTAATGATAGAAATCGGTCTTGCAATTGCAGGAATAAAGGGATGATTTTATGACCAAAACTCTTGCCGTTCTCGGTTCAACAGGTTCAATCGGTGTTCAGGCACTTGAAGTTGCCCGTCTTTCGGGTTTTGAAATTGAGGCACTTACCGCAAACAGCAGAACGGATATAATTGAGGAGCAAATCAGAGAATTCAACCCCCGTGTTGCGGCTGTTGCCGATGAAAAAGCGGCGGCAGATTTGAAGACAAGGGTTGCGGACACTTCGACAAAGGTGCTTTCGGGTGCGGAAGGTGTTGAGGAATGCGCACGATGCGGTGCGGATACCGTGCTTAACAGCATTGTGGGTATTGCAGGACTTGCGCCTACTCTTGCGGCAATAGAAAATAAAAGCAAAATCGCTTTGGCAAACAAAGAAACTCTTGTTGCAGGCGGTAAAATCGTTATGGATTCCGCTGCTGAAAAGGGTGTTGACATTCTTCCTGTTGACAGTGAGCACTCAGCAATTTTTCAGTCGCTTCAGGGTTGCGTTGATAAAAAGCAGATTAAAAGACTTATTCTTACTGCCTCGGGCGGACCGTTTTTCGGAAAAACGCGTGAAGAGCTTTCAAAAGTAACTCTTGCGCAGGCTTTGAAGCACCCGAATTGGAGCATGGGTACAAAAATAACCATCGACTCTGCTACAATGATGAACAAGGGACTTGAGCTTATCGAAGCGGCATGGCTTTTCGGCATGAAAGCTGCGGATATTGATATACTTGTTCACAGACAGAGCATCATTCATTCGCTTGTGGAGTATATTGATAATTCGGTAATTGCTCAGCTCGGCGTTCCCGATATGAGAATACCGATTCAGTATGCGCTTACTTATCCCGACAGAATTGTCAGTCCCGTAAAACAGCTCGACCTTGCCGAGGCGATGACCCTCACTTTTGAAAAACCCGATTACGAAACCTTCACCTGCATCAACCATTGCAGAAATGCATTTGAAAAGGGCGGTCTTTTCCCTGCGGCAGTTAATGCCGCAAACGAAAAGGCTAACGAGCTTTTCAGAGAGGGCAGAATCGGTTTTCTTGATATTCCCAAGGCAGTTGAGGCTGCATTTGACTGCGTTAAAGCGGTTTCCGATTATACTCTTGAAGAGGTTTTTGAAACCGATAAAGCGGTCAGAGAAGCAACAGAAAGGTTATTTATATGAAATTTATCTCGCTTGTAACCGCAGGTGCGGTGTGGGGAAAGGTGTGGCCTGTTCTTGTCGCCATCCTTTTTTTCGGTTTGATTATATTTTTTCATGAACTCGGACATTTCACCTTTGCAAAGCTTTTCAAAGTAAAGGTCAATGAATTTGCAATGGGTATGGGTCCCACTCTTTTTAAATTCAAAAAAGGCGAAACCAAATATGCACTTCGTCTGCTGCCCATCGGCGGATTTGTAAGTATGGAAGGTGAGGACGAGGAAAGCGAATGTGAAGGTGCATTTTGCAACAAACCTGCATGGCAGAGATTTATTATTGTTGCCGCAGGCGGAGTTATCAACCTTATCATGGGTGTTATAATCGTTGCAATCATGCTTTCTCAGACTGACCTTATCGGTCTTCCCGAGATTCATTCTTTCCACGAAAATTCCGTCAGCAGTCAGTACGGTTTGCAGGTTAAAGATGAAATCAAAAAGATAAACGGCAAAAATGTTTATTCCGAATATGACCTGAGCTTCCTTATGTCGAGAGATAAGGACGGCGTTTTTGATTTTGTTGTTGAAAGAAACGGCGAAAAGGTTGAGCTTAACGGCGTTAAGTTTGATACCTACGATAACAACGGAAAACTCACAATTGTTTATGATTTTATAATCCGGGGCGTTGAACCCGGTTTTGCAAGCGTTGCAAAAAACGCTGTTCTTGAATCGGTTTCAATCGGACGCATAGTGTGGATAAGCCTGCTTGACCTTGTTACGGGTCAGTACGGTCTGAGCGATCTTTCGGGTCCTATCGGTACGGTGACTTATATTGCCGATGCCGCGGAAATCGCAAAGCAGGAAACGGACTACAGCTATCTTCTTACCATGCTTGCGATGATAACCATTAACATCGGTCTTTTCAACCTTCTTCCTCTTCCTGCACTCGACGGCGGCAGACTTTTTTTCCTGCTTATCGAAATGATATTCAGAAAGCCTGTTCCGAGGAAATATGAAGGTTGGGTTCATGCAATCGGTTTTGTGCTGCTTCTCATTCTTATGGCAGTTATTTCATTCAGCGATATATGGAGATTAATTAAGGGGTGACGGATTATGTCAAGGCGTATAAGCAGAAGGGTTAAGGTCGGAAATATATATGTCGGCGGAGATTCGGCGATAACCGTTCAGTCAATGCTTAACCGCCCCGCAAGCGATATTGAAGGCAGTGTTAAACAGGCAGTTGAGCTTGAAAAGGCAGGCTGTGAAATTATCAGAGCCGCCGTGCCCGACATGGCTGCGGCAAAGCTCATTGAAAAACTCAAAGAAAATCTTACCGTGCCCGTTGTTGCGGATATTCATTTTGACTATCGCCTTGCACTTGCAAGTCTTGATGCAGGCGTTGATAAAATCAGAATAAATCCCGGAAATATCGGTTCAATGGACAGAGTAAGGGCGGTTGCTTCCGCTTGCAAGGCAAAGCAGGTTCCCATAAGAATCGGTGTCAATTCAGGCTCGCTTGAAAAGGAGCTTCTTGCAAAATACGGCTCGCCCTGCGCCGAAGCACTTGCACAGAGTGCAATGAACCATGTTGCTCTTCTTGAACAGTGCGACTTTAATGATATTATAATTTCAATCAAATCCTCAAATGTGAATATTATGACCGAGGCTTACAGACTTGTTGCCGAAAGATGTGATTATCCTCTGCATCTCGGAGTTACCGAAGCGGGAACTCACAATATGGCACTCATCAAGTCGTCAATCGGCATCGGTTCGCTTCTTCTTGACGGAATAGGCGATACAATCCGTGTTTCCATGACGGACGATCCCGTCAAAGAAGTATCTGCCGCAAATGGTATTCTCAAGGCAATCGGACTCAAAACCGACTGCGTTGACATCGTTTCGTGTCCTACCTGCGGCAGAACAAAAATCGACCTCATTTCTCTTGCAAACGAGGTTGAAGAAAAGCTTTCGGGCTGCAAGAAAAACATAAAGGTTGCGGTTATGGGATGCGCAGTAAACGGACCGGGTGAAGCCCGTGAAGCAGACATTGGTATTGCAGGCGGTGACGGCTGTGCCCTTATCTTCAAAAAGGGCGAAATAGTCTGCAAAGTTCCCGAAAACGAAGCCGTCGACAGACTTCTCGAAGAAATAGAAAAGATTTAATGGATATAGGGCAGAGCATATCTGCCCTTTATTTGGTGATAAATATGAACGAAAATTCAATCTTAAGCTTTATCGGCGAATATATAAATGCGGGACTGCGTGAAATTCTTTCGGGCGGCAAGGTTGAACGCATTTTTCTTGATGAAGAAACAATGAAGCTCGACATATCCGCAAGGTTTGACAGATATGTTGAGGATGTATATATAATAAATGCGCAGAATGAAATCAAAAAAGCAATCGGAATCAACAAGGTTATAATCAATCCGTATTTTCCGTCTTCTGCTTTTTCGGACAAGTGTATACCTCAGCTTGTGCGTGTTGTTAAGGAAAACATTGCTGCAGCAAACGGTTTTCTTGAAAACGCAAAGTTTGACTTTAATGAAAACAATATAACTGTTACCGTTTTCAACGGTGCGGATATTCTTGCTGATGCAGGTGCAAAGGAATTCCTTGCAAAGTATATAAAAGAGCATTTTGATATTATCTGTACTGTTGAAATCAAGGGCGAAAACACAGCAAAAATCGACTCGCCCGAATATCTGCAGATGCAGGCGGAAACTCTGAAAATTGAAGTGCCCGTTGCATACGAAGAGAAGAAGCCAAAGAAAGCCGAAAGGGAATATGAAGATTTGCCTATTTCCGTTACCAATGCAAAGGTTATCTACGGCAGCAAGATAAAATCAAAGCCTGTTCCCTTGAAGGGTATTTCAATCGAAGACGGCAATGTTACCGTATGGGGCAAGGTTTTCTCGCTCGATATGCGAGATACCCGTGACGGCAAGAGAAAGATAATCAATTTCAACATAACCGATAAGACAAGCTCATATACCGTTAAAATATTTGAGGCTGTCCAGAACTGCGAACAGCTTGTTGCAAATATTTCCGACGGCAAGGTTGTTATGCTCCGAGGTCATGTTGAATATGACGACTATATAAAGACCTACTGTATTAAGGCAAATTCGGTTATGATAATCGAAGAAATCGAAGAAGGCGATACTGCCGAGGAAAAGCGCGTTGAGCTGCATATGCACAGCAATATGTCTGCAATGGACGGCATGACTGCTGCGTCAAAGCTCGTTGCAAGGGCGGCAAAATGGGGACACAAGGCTGTGGCGATAACCGACCACGGTGTTGTTCAGGCATATCCTGAAGCTGCTGCCGCCGCAAAGAAAAACGGCATCAAGGTTATCTACGGCATGGAGGGTTATTATGTCGATGACTCTGTAAAAATCGTTACGGGTGAGGCAGATATGCCCCTGAGCGGAACATTCATTGTTTTTGACGTTGAAACAACCGGTCTTCGCACCGACAGAGTAAGACTTACCGAAATAGGCGCGGTGAAGTATGTTGACGGTGCGGAAAGAGGCAGATTTCAGACCTTTGTTAACCCCGAATGTCCCATCCCGAGAAAAATAACCGAGCTTACAGGTATTGATAACCGCATGGTTTCGGGTGCACCCAAAGAGGCGGAGGCTGTACGCAGATTCTTTGAATTCTGCGGTGACGGCGTGCTTGTTGCACATAATGCAACCTTCGATACCAATGTTTTAAGACACACCTGCCGAAGAAACGGCATTGAATATAACTTTACTCATATTGATACTCTCGTTATGGCGCAGAGCCTTATCGAGGGCATAAAGAATTATAAGCTTGATTCGCTTTCAAAGTTTTTTAAGCTTCCGGATTTCGACCACCACAGGGCGGATGAGGATGCAGGCGCACTTGCGGGAATTTTTGAAAAACTCCTTGAACTCTGCAAGAGCAAGGGCGTTGAGAACGTCAATGAAATCAACGGAAAAATTCCCCTCAACATCAAAAGACTTCCCACATATCACATCATTCTTCTTGCAAAGAATAAAATCGGCTTAAAGCATCTTTATCAGCTTATTTCCAAGTCCAATCTTGAATATTATTACCGACATCCCAGAATTCCGAGAAGCGAGCTTATCGCTCATAAGGAGGGTCTTATTGTCGGCAGTGCGTGCGAAGCAGGTCAGCTTTATCAGGCGATATTTACAGGCAGACCCAAGGAAGACTTGCTTCAGCTTGCAAGCATCTATGATTATCTTGAAATTCAGCCCAACGGCAACAACGCATTCATGCTTCGCGAAGGCATGGTTGAGTCCGAAGAAGAGCTTAACGAGATAAACAGAACGATAATACACCTTGCGGACGAGCTTGGTATTCCTGTTGTTGCAACGGGTGACGTTCATTTCCTTGAAGAAACCGACAGTATCTTCAGAGAAATTCTTATGGCGGGTCAGGGCTTCAAGGATGCTTCGGAGCAGGCTCCCCTCTATCTTCGCACAACGCAGAATATGCTTAATGAATTTGCATATCTCGGCGAGGATACCGCCTATGAGGTTGTTGTTAAGAATCCCAACCTCATTGCCGATATGTGTGAGGAAATCAAGCCCATTCCCGACGGCACATATCCGCCCAAAATCGAGGGCGCGGATGATGAGCTGCGTAAAATCTGTAACGAAAGAATGGAAGCCTATTACGGCTCTCCGCTTCCCGAATATATCAGGGAACGACTTGAAAAAGAGCTTGATTCAATCATCAAAAACGGATTCGGTGTTCTTTATATCATCGCCCAGAAGCTTGTGTGGAACTCCATGGAGAACGGCTATTACGTCGGCTCAAGAGGTTCGGTTGGCTCATCATTTGTCGCTTTTGCGGCAGGTATTTCCGAGGTTAACCCTCTTGTTCCTCACTATATCTGCGAGGAATGTAAACACAGCGAATTTTTCTATAAGGGCGAATACGGCTCTGGTTATGATATGCCTCCCAAGGATTGCCCCGTATGCGGTAAACCCATGCACCGTGACGGTCATGATATTCCGTTTGAAACCTTCCTCGGTTTCTACGGCGACAAACAGCCTGATATCGACCTTAACTTCTCGGGTGAATATCAGTTCTATGCCCACCGTTATACCGAAGAGCTTTTCGGTAAATCCCATGTTTTCAAAGCGGGAACAATCGGTACTCTTGCCGACAAAACCGCATTCGGATTTGTTAAAAAATGGATGGAAGAAAAGGGGATCACCGTTTCTCCTGCCGAGGTCGAACGCCTTGTTCAGGGCTGTGTCGGCGTAAAGAGAACAACGGGTCAGCATCCGGGCGGCATGGTTGTTGTGCCTGCCGATATGGATGCAGAGGATTTCACTCCCATTCAGCATCCTGCGGACGATGCGGATTCAATCCACAGAACAACTCATTTCGATTTCCACTCGCTCCATGACACTATTCTTAAGCTCGACAACCTCGGTCATGATGTTCCCACACTTTATAAGCATCTTGAGGATATGACGGGCACGAATGTTATGCAAATTGATATCTGCGACCCGAAGCTTTATGAACTTCTCACTTCTCCCGAACCCCTCGGAGTAACCGCAGAGGATATCGACTGCGAAACGGGCACATTGTCACTTCCCGAACTCGGTACACCGTTTGTGCGTCAGATGCTTATGGAATCAAAGCCGAAGAACTTTTCCGATATGCTTCAGGTATCGGGACTTTCTCACGGCACCGACGTTTGGATAGGCAATGCGCAGGACCTCATCAAAAACGGAACGTGCACGATTTCAGAAGTTATCGGTACGCGTGACAACATCATGGTTTACCTTATCAACAAAGGCGTTGAAAAAGGTATGGCATTTAAAATTATGGAAATCGTAAGAAAGGGCAAAGCAACTTCACTTCTTACCGATGAACATAAAAAAGAGATGCTTGACCACGGTGTTCCCCAGTGGTATCTTGATTCCTGCATGAAGATTAAATATATGTTCCCCAAGGCACACGCCGCGGCTTATGTCAGTGCGGCAATGCGTCTTGCATGGTACAAGCTTTATAAACCGGTTGAATACTATGCAACTTATATGACCGTTCGAGGTGAAGATATTGATACCGCCGCTGTCCTTAAGGGCAGGGCGGCAGTCAGAGAAAAAATGGATGAGATAAGCGAAAAGATGAAGACGAAGCAGGCAACCGCCAAGGAAGAAGGCACCTTTACTTCTCTCCAGGTTATCAATGAAATGATGGCAAGAGGTGTTGAAATTCTCCCGATTGATATTTATAAATCTACCGCAAACAGATATGTTATCGAAGACGGAAAGATTCGTCTGCCCTTCTCGGCAATCGCAGGCTGCGGAGGCAGGGCTGCCGAGGGCCTTGAAAATGCAAGAAACGACGGCGGCGGAGAATTTCTTTCAATTGAAGATTTCCAGATGCGTTCAGGTGCATCAAAAACAATCATTGCGGCTCTTGAAGAGGGTGGTGCGTTTGACTCACTTCCCAAATCAACACAGCTCAGTTTCTTTTAATAAAAACCGCAGAAACGGAGGCGTATATGAAGAAAAAAATTCCACTTCGTCAGCGAACATGGTATAAGCTTGATAATGCGGCAAAAGTGTTCCCCGGGCAGAATTCTTCTTCGTGGTCAAATGTTTTCAGACTCTCTGCAACGCTGACCGAAAAAGTGAATCCCGAACTGCTTGAAAAAGCGGTCAGTATGGTTATGCCCCGTTTCCCGACCTTTGACGTGAGAATGCGTGCGGGATTTTTCTGGCACTATCTCGAAAAAAACCCCTACGGCATACCGCCTGTTTTGCCGGATATTGCAAATCCATGCCAACGTTTCAAATGGAAAGAAAACAACGGTTATCTTTTCAAGGTTTATTATTATGAAAAACGTATCTCCGTTGAATTTTATCATTCCGTAACGGACGGCTACGGCGGTTCATGCTTCTTTATGACTCTTGTTGCGGTCTATCTTCGTCTGACGGGCAAGGACATTCCGTGCGGTGATTCGGTTTTTGATATAAATGAGAAACCGAAGCCCGAGGAGGCGGAAGATTCCTATTCCGAGAACTGCAATTCCAAAGCCAAGGCAAAAAGAATGCAGAAGTTCGCCTATCATTTTAAAGGTGAGCGTTTTCCGAAACATTTTCTGGGTGTTACAACGGGCTATATTCCTGTTTCTGTTATAAAAGAAAAAGCCAAAGAGCATAATGTTACCGTGACGGAATATCTTGCGGCTATTCTTCTTTTCACGCTGTATAATCTGCAGAAGAAGGAGAACAAAAGGAAAGAAAAGCCCGTCGGAATTCAGATTCCGGTTAATCTAAGAAGCTTTTTCGGCAGCACAACTCTCCGCAATTTCATGCTTTGCTATACCTTCCAGATTGACCCGAATATGGGTGAATATACTCTGCCCGAAATCATAAAACAGCTTTCGCTCTATCTTCGTTTCATCAATAATGAAAAGGAGGTTCAGGCGATGATGAAGGGTAATATAGGCTTTGAAAAAAATCCTGTCATGAGAATTCTTCCCTCTGTGCTTAAGGATTTCGGCATAAGCATGGTTTATAAAATTGCAGGTGAAAAGCAGACAAGCTGTCTGATAACCAATGTCGGTGTGCTTAAAGCACCGAAAGAAATGGAGAATTATATCGAAAAGCTTTGTCTTATTACCGGACCTGCGATGATTAACGGCGCAAGATGCGGAGTGCTTTCGTATAAAGATACCCTTGCGTTTACGTTTTCAAATATTTATAAAGATCCCGTAATTCAGAGAGAGTTTTTCACAACGCTTATAAAACTCGGAATACCCGTAAAAATAGAAAGTAACAGACACCTTATCAAAGGAGGCGAGAACTGATGTCATATTGTGTCAACTGCGGAGTTGAGCTTGAAAAAGGCTGTCCCGATTGTCCTCTTTGCGATACTCCTGTTATCAACCCCAAGGAAAAACCGATTGAAAACAAAAAATTCGTTTATCCCGAAACAATAAACATCCCGAGCTCGCTGAGCAAAAAATACTGGGTGTTTCTGATAACAATGATAATACTTATCCCGAATCTTGTGATGCTCATACTGAATGCACTGTTTTTCGATAACCATGTTTTTCCGTATATTTCGGGCGGATTTGCAGTTGCGTGGATATGGTTTCTTTTCCCTCTTTTATGGGAAAAAATCATGCCTATGCTGATTCTTGCAATAGATGCCCTTGCGCTTCTGACCTATCTTTACACATTCAGAATTTTCGGAGATGACTCGGGTTGGTTCGCGCTTGTGGCGTTGCCAGTTGTAATTGTTATGTGGGCACTCGGTAACGGTTTTATTTTCCTTTTCAAAAAGACCAAAAGAAAGTCTATAAGAACAGCCGCTGTTCTCGGAGCAATAAATATCATGAGTTTTGTAATAGAAATATGCCTTAATATGTTTTATTTGGGCAGATTGCAGATACCCGTTTCCGTTATTGTAACGGCGTGCTGTGTGTCGCTTATGATATTCTTTATTGTTCTTGCAAAAAGCAAAAGACTCAATGCGTGGGTCAGCAGAAAATTCTTTATGTAAACAATTAATATCCGAAAGGAAGTATATGATATGAAAAAAGTTACAGCAGCAATTCTCGGTCTGGCAGGTGCAGCCGCCGCAGCAACAGCGGTGAAAGCTGCAAAATTTGTTCCCGAAAATAAGGATTACGGAACTGCAACCGAAGAAAAGGTTGATGCACAGAGATGTTATGAGCATCTTTCAAAGGCGATTTCCATTCCCACAATCAGCTATCCCGACAAATCAAATATAGATTTCACTCAGTTTGATAAATTCCATGCATTTCTTGAAGAAGCATTTCCCCTTATTCATAAAAACCTTGAAAAAGAGGTTATTCAGGAAGCAAGCCTTATTTATCATTGGAAGGGCACAAGAGATGACCTTGACCCCATTGCGCTTCTTGCTCATCAGGACGTTGTTCCCATTTCTGAGGGAACGGAGCAGGATTGGACCTATGACCCGTTCAGCGGTCATAATGACGGCGAATTTATCTGGGGCAGAGGCGCTCTTGATATGAAAAACCACCTTATCGGTGTTATGGATGCTGTTGAAACTCTCCTTGAAGAGGGATTTCAGCCTGAAAGAGATGTTTATCTTCTTTTCGGTCAGGACGAAGAAGTTGTTGCTTCCGAGGACGGCGGTGCAAAGAATATAATGCGCACCCTCAAAGAAAGAGGAATTCATCTTGACTGCGTGCTTGATGAAGGCGGCGCAATTCTTCCTGTAAATATCAAGGGACTTATCAATGATAAAGAGCTTGTAGGTGTCGGTATTGCAGAAAAAGGTTATACCGATATTGAAATCACAGTCAATTCAAAGGGCGGTCATTCATCACAGCCTCCCGTGCATTCGGGTCTCGGACATCTCGCAAATGTTATCAAAGATCTTGAAAACAATCAGTTTGATGCAGAGCTCATGCCTTTTGTCAAAGAGCTTTTCACCAATATCGGAAAGAACTGCACATATCCTGCAAGACTTCTCATGTGCAACCTGAATCTTCTTTATCCTGCACTTAAATTCGGTATGACACAGATTCCCGTTTCAGCTTGTCTTGTCAGAACAACAACCGCTGTTACAATGGCTCAGGGAAGTCCCGCCGCCAACGTTCTTCCTCAGAAGTCGAGTGTTATTGTTAATTTCAGACAGATGCCCGGCGTAACCGTTGATGATGTTGTGAAGCATATCCGTAAGGTTTGCAGAAACAAGGATATCGAAATCAATGTGCTCAAGGCAAAGGAAGCTTCAAAATTCTCACCCACGGATTCCAGAGCATTTAAGATAATCGAAGAAATCTGTATGCAGGATAACAAGAACAGCATTGTTGCACCCTATCTTGTTATGGGCGGCACGGATGCCTGCTATTATGAACCCATCTGCGAAAACATTTACCGTTATGCACCTTATAAGGTAAGCGTAGGACTTCTCCGCTGCACTCACGGCACAAACGAGAGAATTCCCGTTGATGCAATTGCACCCGCAGTTTCATTCTTCAAGAGATATATAAGAAAGGCATCTGCCGAATAATATGAAAATTTTAATTGCACCCGACAGCTTCAAAGGCACACTCACAGCCTGCGAAGTCTGCGATATAATCGGGCAGGCTTTTAACGACACAATTAATGCAGAAATAATAAAGCTCCCTGCTGCCGACGGCGGCGAGGGGCTTTGCGCCTGTTTAAAGGAAATCATCGGCGGTGAAACGGTAAAAGCAGAAGTCTGCGGTGTTTTCGGAGAAAGAATGACAGCGGAGTATCTCATGCTGAATGACAAAACCGCAGTTATCGAAACGGCATCGTGTGCAGGTCTGCCTCTCGCAGGTGAAAACAAAAATCCCGAAAAAGCAACAACTTTCGGAGTCGGCGAGCTTATAATTCATGCAGTTAATAACGGTGCAGAAAAAATCCTTCTCGGACTCGGAGGAAGCGCCACCAACGACTGCGGATTCGGAATGGCATCGGCACTCGGATATAAATTCACCGATGAAAACGGTAATATTTTCATTCCGACGGGCGAAACTTTACACAAATTAAAACATATAACCAAACCCGAAAATCCGATTAATATTCCCGTAACTGCGGCGTGTGATGTTGAAAATCCGCTTTACGGCGAAAACGGTGCGGCTTATGTATTTGCACCGCAGAAAGGCGCAGATGCGGATATGGTGAAACGCCTTGACAACGGACTCCGCCATGCATCGGAAATAATAAGCCGTTATTTAAATATATCCGTTTCCGATATGAAAGGCTCGGGTGCGGCAGGAGGAATGGGCGCAGGTACAGTTGCATTCCTTGATGCACAGCTAAAAAAAGGTATAGATATTCTTCTCGATGCCGCCGATTTTGAAAGAAAAGCAGCCGATGCCGATTTGATAATAACAGGTGAAGGCAGGCTCGATTTTCAGAGCGTCAACGGTAAGGTTATTTCGGGAATTGCGAAAAGAGCGTTAAAGCACGGCAAACCCGTAATTGCAATCTGCGGAAGCAGGGGAGAAGGTGCCGAAGAAATAATGTCACTCGGAGTGGCAAAGCTTTATTTTTCGTGTACGACAGAAAAGCCGTTTTCTGAAATCATAAAAACCTGCCGTGAAGATTTGTATAATGTGTCGTGCCGTGTAGCAAATGAAATTCTTGAAAAATCAAATGAAATATGATATCATAAAGAAAAAGGAGGACGAAAGCATGAAAAAATCATTAAGTATTATCTTGTCCGCAATTCTTATTCTCTCGGTATTTTCGCTTAATGCGTTTGCCGCAACCACCAAAACAGAGACACTTCTTAATAAGCTCAACACAGAAAAAGAAGTTGCCGTAACTCTTACCGCAGGCGATATTCCTCTTTTCGGTGCAAATTCCGATGCGACCGATACTATATATATCAAAGGCGATAAGGCGGCATATGACTACAATGCAGGCTTTATCAATGCAAGACTTGTTCTTGACGGTAATGAAATCATTGCATATCTTCCCATTTTTCCTTTTGTTCACGTGAAGCTTGACAGCAAGGCAATCGGCTCGGTTGATATCTGGGGAATCATCAATGAAGCAACAAATATCACCCTCGGTGTTCTCAACTATGTAAATAGCTATGAAGAAGAGGTTGAGGGCAAGAAATATTATGTTGAAGAGTTCAATGACAGAGCGCAGGTAACAAGCAAGTTCTATTATGATGGAGATGACCTTAAGCTTCTCAATGTTACCGACAAAAAGACAAATTCCGTTCAGAATACATATTTTGAGGATATCTCATTTGAAGTTGATGACAGCATTTTTGAGCTTCCTCTTGTTTCATTTGACCTGACACCGATTCTTCAGGGATTGTTTGTAGCTTTATTAGCTGCATAGTAATCAAAAACACGGCAGAGAGCAAAACTCTCTGCCGCTTTTTTATACCGTTTTCATTCTTAATTTAAGATTATCGCTTATCATGGCAATGAATTCGCTGTTGGTAGGCTTGCCTCTTTCGTTCTGGATTGTGTATCCGAAATAGGAGCTTAAAATATCAACGTCGCCTCTGTCCCATGCAACCTCAATTGCGTGTCTTATTGCTCTTTCAACTCTTGAAGGAGTGGTTTTGAACGTTTTTGCAACCGTGGGATAGAGGATTTTTGTTACCGAGCTTATCATTTCGCTGTTGTTGACAGAAAGAATGATTGCTTCTCTTAAGTACTGATATCCTCTGATATGGGCAGGAACTCCTATCTGATGCATTATCTGAGATACTACAACTTCCAGATCCTTGACTCCGTTTGAATTTGCATTTGAATTGTGGATTGAAGAAAACTGCGTTATTCTTTCGGCGAGCATTGCGGGATTATATGGTTTGAGGAAATAATAATCCGCGCCTGCTTTCAGAACTTCGCTTTCAAATCTTTGATTATCCGTGCTTGAAAGCACCATCACAAGCGGTCTTTTTTCAAGGCGCATATTGTCTATTTCTCTGAGCACTCCGAGTGCATCCATTCTCGGCATAAAGCCGTCGATGAGAAGCACGTCGGGTCTTTCGCCCGAAGCGAGTTTTTCAATAATCTGCATACCGTCTTTTATAACCGTTGAAACCTCAAAGCCGTTTGTGCGGAGTATACCCGCAAGCTCATGCGCCGTTTCGCTGCCGTCCTCTGTTATCATTGCTTTCAACATTTTTCTCATGGTTTTACCTCCGTGTGATTTAGTACATCGGAATATTACCATATTTTGTCAAATATGTCAATAATTACCAATTATTATTTTTTGAAACTTATCGCAACATTCGACAAATAATAAATGTATAGTAACTAAAAACATGAATTTTTGAAAAAGTTTTACGGGCAGATTATCCTCTGTTTAAATCCGTGCTGACGGTGCAAATTATTATTGCTTCACGAAAATGTGAAGCAGAATAAAACACGGAGGTGAGTGATGAAGCGTTTTTTTAAAGCTCTGAGCGCTGTTTTTCTGATACCGTGCATTTCGGTTTTTTCGCTTGTGGCTTACGGCAACGAAAATCTGCCCGATGAAATAAGCATAACGGAGAGTGAAACGCCCGATTTCGGAAACGTTTTTTCTGCGGAAAATGATTTTGCCGTTACGGCAGGCACGGGTTCTTTCAGCGAATATAAGTCGCATATTACGGCACTTAAGGTGATTCCCGTGAAAGAAATAAAAATAAATGTAACCAAGCGCAGATATGTAGGCCTCGGCGGTGATGTTTTCGGAATCAAGCTTTATACAAAAGGTATTATTGTAGTAAGTATAGATTCAGTGACAACACCTTCAGGCTCAAAAGATCCGGCGGTTAAAGCGGGTCTTAAATGCGGAGATATTATTACCCATATCAACGGTGAGGCTGCAACAAGTTCAAAGCAGCTTACCGAGTCCGTTGAGCAGTCGCAGGGTCAAACCCTGAAATTGAATATCGACCGAAACGGTGAAAAGCTTGAGCTGACACTCCGACCCGAGATGTCGGTAAACGGCGGATATAAAGCCGGAATATGGGTCAGGGACAGCTCGGCAGGTATAGGTACGGTTACTTTCTATGATGATGAAAAGGGAAGCTTTGCAGGTCTGGGACACGGAGTTTGTGATGTTGACACGGGAAAAATAATGCCGCTTGATAACGGAGAAGCAGTCAGAGCAAGAGTCAACGGCTTCTATAAGAGCAGCGCAGGCAACCCCGGCGAGCTTTGCGGAGTTTTTTCGGATATCGCCTTAGGCAGCCTTCGTGTTAACTGCGAAACAGGTGTTTACGGTGAGCTTTTACAGCCATCGGCTGCAAAAACCGTTCCCGTTGCCCTTGAAAGCGAGGTTAAACTCGGTGCGGCGCAGATGATAACAACCATAGACGGTAACGGACCTCAATATTATGATATCGAGATAACCAAAATTTATCCGTCAACGGATTTGTCCTCCAGAAATATGATTATCAAAGTAACCGATGCCGCACTTCTTGAAAAAACGGGAGGAATTCTGCAGGGAATGAGCGGAAGTCCCATAGTGCAGAACTCAATGCTCGTGGGTGCAGTAACCCATGTTTTTGTGAATGACCCTACTCAGGGCTACGGGATTTTTTCAAGCAGGATGCTTGAAACACAGGATTTGTGTGAAAATGCAGCTTAAAATCCGAAAAAAGATTTTCAAAAATATAGTGACAAATGAAAAACAATGTGATAAAATATATTCAGCAAAAACACTTGTTTCGCCTTTAAGTATTTTTTCGGATATATAGAGCAAAAAATGAAAGAACTCTCCCGTAAAAAGGAGAGCTCTTTCATTTTATACCTGTTGACATATACCCCATGGGGGTATATAATAATCTTGAGGTGAAAAATATGAGCTGTGAATGCTGTAAACATAAAACAAAAGAACGTTCCGAAGCGGAATATAAAAGCCTTATTAACCGACTCAGCAGAATTGAAGGTCAAATCAGGGGACTTAAACGAATGATTGAAGAAAATGCTTATTGCACGGATATTCTTGTTCAGTCCTCTGCAGTCAATGCGGCTGTGAATTCATTCAACAAAGAGCTTCTTTCAAATCATATCAAAACCTGCGTTGCCGATGATATACGTGCAGGCAAAGATGAAACAATTGATGAACTTGTTGCAATATTGCAGAAACTTATGAAATGAGGTGCTTATGAAACAGTTTGATGTTACGGGAATGAGCTGTGCCGCGTGCAGTTCAAGGGTTGAAAAAGCCGTTTCGACAGTTGACGGAGTAACATCGTGCTCTGTCAATCTTCTGACAAATTCCATGTCGGTTGACGGCACAGCGTCGGATACAAAGATAATAGAGGCTGTTGTGAATGCGGGCTATGGTGCTTCTTTAAAGGGAGAGGAAAAAACTTTTGAAAAGAAAGAAAAAATTTTTGAGGATACCGAAACTCCGAAGCTTAAAAAGAGACTGATTTCATCGTTGATTTTCCTTGCAACGCTTATGTATATTTCCATGGGTTACACTATGTGGGGATGGTATTTGCCTGAAGCACTTTCTGAAAACCATATCGCTGTCGGTATTTTGCAGATGCTTCTTGCGGCAATTGTGATGATTATAAACCAAAAGTTTTTTATAAACGGATTTAAGGGAGTTATAAATAAATCCCCGAATATGGACACTCTTGTTGCACTCGGGTCGGGTGCATCCTTTGTCTGGAGCGTTTATGTTTTGTTTGCCATGACTGCAGCACAGTCACGAGGGGATTTTGCTGCGGTGCATGAATATATGCACGAATTCTATTTTGAATCCGCGGCGATGATTTTAACTCTGATAACAGTCGGTAAAATGCTTGAGGCGCGTTCAAAAGGCAAAACTACGGATGCGCTCAGAAGTCTGATGACTCTTGCACCAAAAACCGCAACAGTTATAAGAAACGGCAATGAGATTGAAATACCCGTTTCAGAAGTGAAAAAAGGCGATGTTTTTATTGTTAAATCGGGCGAAAGCATACCTGTTGACGGAGTTGTTATTGAAGGTACGGCGGCTGTTGACGAATCGGCACTTACAGGCGAAAGCATTCCTGCTGATAAAACGAAAGGTGATGCCGTTTCCGCCGCAACAATAAATAAGTATGGCTATATCAGATGCGAAGCTGCGAGAGTGGGCGAAGACACAACCTTTTCGCAGATAATAAAAACTGTCAGCGAAGCTGCGGCGTCAAAAGCACCGATTGCGAGGATTGCGGATAAGGTATCGGGCATTTTTGTTCCCGCGGTAATTGCAATTGCCGTTATAACAACTGTAATATGGTTGATTGCGGGAGAAAGCATTGCGTTTTCTCTTGCGAGAGGAATTTCCGTGCTTGTGATAAGCTGTCCGTGTGCGCTGGGTCTTGCAACTCCCGTTGCGATTATGGTGGGAAGCGGTGTCGGCGCAAAAAACGGAATACTTTTCAAAAATGCGGTGTCGCTTGAAGAAACAGGCAGAGTGAATATCGTTGCGCTTGATAAAACGGGAACAATCACCGAAGGTAAACCCGAGGTTACGGATATAATCACAGACGGAATAAGCGAAAACGAGTTTTTGCAGATTGCTTATTCGCTTGAAAAGAAAAGCGAGCATCCTCTTGCAAAGGCTGTGGTTGCAAAAGCAGAAGAAGCAGGAATTTCCTTGTCCGATTCCGAAAAATTCAGCGTTTTTGCAGGCAACGGACTCAAGGCTGATATTGACGGATGCGAAATAATCGGCGGGAATATCAAATTTATAAATGAAAATGCAACTGTTTCGGATAATCTTAAAAATATGGCAGATAACCTTTCGGAAAACGGAAAAACTCCGATGGTTTTTGCAAGAAACGGTAAGACAATAGGAGTAATTGCGGTTGCGGATAAAATAAAAGAAGACAGCGTTGAAGCGATAAAACAGCTTAAAGAAATGGGCATGAGAGTTGTGATGCTTACGGGCGATAACTCAAAAACCGCAAAATCCATAGGCAAACAGGTTGGTATTGAAGAAGTTGTTTCGGATGTTCTTCCCGACGGAAAAGAAGCTGTTATCCGTGATTTACGCAAGCAGGGAAAGGTTGCCATGGTTGGCGACGGAATCAATGATGCACCCGCGCTGACGGCAGCCGATGTCGGAACAGCGATTGGTGCGGGAACAGATATTGCAATCGACTCGGCGGACATAGTACTTATGAAAAGCCGTATCACCGATGTGACTGCCGCAATCAGACTCAGCAAGGCGACACTTCGGAATATTCATCAGAATCTTTTTTTGGCGTTTATTTATAATGTAATAGGAATACCTCTTGCTGCAGGCTTGTTCATACCCGTTTTTGGGTGGGAACTGAATCCAATGTTCGGTGCGGCGGCAATGAGCCTTTCAAGCTTCTGCGTGGTATCAAATGCGTTAAGACTGAATTTTGCAAAAATATATGATGAAAACAAAATCAAAATAAAGGAGAATAAAAACATGGTCAAAACAATTAAAATCGAAGGCATGATGTGCGGTCACTGCGAAGCGAGAGTCAAGAAAGTTCTTGAAGCTATCCCCGAGGTTGCATCAGCGGACGTAAACCACGAAACAGACACAGCCGTTGTAACACTCAATGCACCTGTCAGCGACGATGTTCTCAAAAATACTGTTGAAGCACAGGATTATAAAGTAATCTCAATTGCATAATAAAAAGGCTGACCTTGCAAGTCAGCCTTTTTATATCAGAGAAGAAATAACCGAGTTTGAAACAAGAAATCCCTGAACTGTCAGCGAAATTGAATTATCATCAATATTTACAAGTCCGTGCTTCTGAAGCTCACGGGCTTTTTTTATTGTTTCTTTTGAAACAGACTTACCGAAACGTTTTTCATATTTATCAAAAACAAGACCTTCGGAAAGTCTTAATGCGAGCATGATATATTCTTCCTCATCCCCGCCGGAACCGTCATCAACGGGCGGAATTCCATTGATAAAATCATCAATACTTCGCTCGTAATAAAATCTTTTGTCGCCGAAAAAAGAGTGTGCCGATGCACCTATGCCGAGATATTCTTCGCAACGCCAGTATTTCAGATTGTGGCGGCTTTCATACTCTTTTTCGGAAAAATTAGATATTTCATATTGGTAATAACCTGCTTTCTCCAACATCTCAACCGCCGATAAATATAAATCGCAGGTTTCATCCTCATCGGGCAGAGAAAGAGTATTTTTGATATTATAAAAAGGAGTACCTTCCTCTATTTTAAGGATATATGCGCTTATATGCTTTGCACCCGAATTTTTGCAGAAATCAATTGATTTCTGCAGACTTCCTGCGGTCTGGTTCGGAATTCCGAGCATGAGGTCGAGAGAAACATTTTCAATTCCGGCATTCTTTGCCCTCGCGATTGCACGTTCAACATCCTCACATCCGCCGCGTCTGCCGAGAATCTTTCTTTCTGCATCATCGGCACTTTGCAGACCCATGGAAATGCGGTTTATTCCGCTTTCGGCAACAACTGAAAAATCAAAAGCAGAGTTCACCGAACCCGTATCCGACGGATTGCATTCAAGAGTTGCCTCACAGTCATCCGTGCGGCGTATATGTTTCATTATTTTTTCAATGTTATCCGAACCGATAAGAGATGGAGTGCCGCCTCCGAAATAAACGGTATCATAAATGCCGCCTGCCTTGTCGATTTCACGGCATAATGCATCAACATAAGCCGTTATTTTTTTACTCTCGGGATTTACCGAATAAAAATCACAGTAAGGACATTTTCCGTTGCAGAAGGGGATATGAAGATAAAGTCCGATAGGTTTCATGTTATCACCAAAAAACGGGGCGACCTTTTGGGCCGCCCGAAAAATTTAATCGTTATCGTCAAGCTTAAGAACCGCCATGAATGCTTCCTGCGGAACTTCAACAGTACCGAAGTGACGCATTCTCTTTTTACCTTCTTTCTGCTTTTCAAGCAGTTTTTTCTTTCGGGTAATGTCACCGCCGTAGCATTTTGCAAGAACGTCCTTGCGCATTGCCTTGACGGTTTCGCGGGCGATAATCTTTCCGCCGATGCCTATCTGAATGGGAATTTCAAACATCTGACGTGGAATATTCTCCTTGAGCTTTTCGGCAATCTTTCTTGCCTTTGAATAAGCCTTATCGGAGTGAATTATGAATGAAAGTGCGTCAACAACATCACCGTTGAGAAGCACGTCGAGCTTAACGAGATTTGATTTTCTGTAATCTCTGATTTCGTAGTCAAATGAAGCGTAACCCCTTGTTCTTGACTTGAGTGAATCAAAGAAGTCATAAATAATTTCATTAAGCGGAAGTTCGTAATGGATATCAACTCTTTCGGGAGTGATGTAGTCCATATTCTTGAAAACTCCGCGTCTGTCCTGACAGAGGTCCATGATTGTGCCCACATATTCCGCAGGGGAATAGATATGAGCATCGGTGAAAGGCTCTTCGCAGGAAGCGATTGTTGCGGGGTCGGGATAATGGGTGGGGTTATCAATTTCAACCATTGAGCCGTCGGTGAGATTAATTTTATAAACAACGCTCGGAATGGTGGTTACAAGGTCAAGGTCATATTCTCTTTCAAGTCTTTCCTGGATGATTTCAAGGTGGAGAAGACCGAGGAAACCGCAGCGGAAACCGAAGCCGAGAGCTCCCGATGTTTCGGGTTCAAATGTGAGTGCGGCATCGTTGAGCTGCAGCTTTTCAAGTGCATCGCGGAGATTTTCGTAGTCGGCACCGTCGGCAGGATAAACACCGCAGAATACCATGGGGTTAACCTTGCGGTAACCGGGGAGAGGCTCGGCTGCGGGTTTTTCAACCGTAGTAACTGTATCACCGACCCTCGCATCGCCTACCGTTTTGATTGAAGCCGTGATATAACCAACCTCGCCTGCGGTGAGTTCACTGCAGGGCTCGGGAATGGTTGCTCTCATATAACCCGTTTCAACAACGGTGAATTCTGCACCCGTTGCCATCATTCTCATGGTATCGCCGGGTTTGATTTTGCCTTCTTTTATTCTTACATAAACGATAACGCCCTTGTAGCTGTCGTAAACAGAGTCGAAGATAAGTGCGCGAAGCGGAAGGTCATCGTTTGCAACGGGAGAAGGAACATCCTTAACGATTTTCTCAAGAACCTGCTCGATGTTAACACCTGTTTTTGCCGAAACTCTCGGAGCTTCCGAGCAGTCAAGACCGATAACATCCTCAACCTCTGCCGAAACTCTGTCGGGGTCAGCTGAAGGAAGGTCGATTTTGTTGATAACGGGTACGATTTCAAGGTCATGGTCAAGTGCAAGATATGTGTTTGCAAGTGTCTGCGCTTCAACGCCCTGAGAAGCATCAACTATAAGCACCGCACCTTCGCAAGCGGCAAGCGAACGTGAAACCTCGTAGTTGAAGTCAACGTGACCCGGAGTGTCGATGAGATTGAGAACATACTCCTCACCGTCCTCGGCAATATAGTTGAGCTTGACCGCATGAGCCTTGATTGTGATTCCTCGTTCTCTTTCAAGGTCCATTTTGTCAAGAAGCTGTGCGGTCATGTCACGAAGCGCAACAGACTTTGTCTTTTCGAGAAGTCTGTCCGCAAGTGTTGACTTGCCGTGGTCTATGTGTGCAATAATGCAAAAATTTCTGATTTTATCTTTTGAAACTGCCAATTTTATATTCTCCTAAATCAAAGGTCTAAAACTTCTTCAAGTTTTCTGTCAACATTGCTCTGACCTATCCACATATCTTCCCAGCGGTGACCTGCAATATCTTCAATACGCTTTTTGTCGCCTGCGGAAATTTCGCAAGTGCCCGTTTCATGCTTCTGAGCGATAACAGACTGAATGATTTCATGGTCACGCTTCTTCATCTTGAAGCGGAAGATAAGAATGAGAGAGATAATTGCAAATGCCGTGGGAAGCCAGCTGACGAGAAGTCGGAGACCGAATTCTGTCTGACCGCTGAGTGCGGCATATTCGATTTTTTCAAGGTTTGTTGTGTCGTAACCGATAACCTGAAGGAATATGCCGAGAAAACCGGTAACAAAGCTGTTGATTGTTTTTCTTACAAAAGAATAGAATGTGGTGATAACGCCTTCGCGTCTTCTGCCCGTGATAAGTTCATCAACATCGGTAACGTCGGGCTGGATGTTACTGATAACAAAGCCGGGACCTGAAAAACCGAAGTTATAGAGGATGGTTGCAATGTAAAGAATGAATACGGGTGATTTGGGTGTGACGAAGCCGTTGAGGAGAAGACCGATTACCATCATAGGCATCATGACTAATCCGCATGTGCGTTTATCAAGGTAACGTGTAAGGAAATAGTTGAAAGGTCCGCCTGCAATTTCAGCTGCACCGCCGATGGTGTTGAGGTTGGCAAAGTGATTATATCTGTCTGCAATACTTCTGATATAGAACTGGTCTGCGTAGCTGTAAAAGCTCTTTGAGAAACCGTAGAAAAGGTTGATGAGGAAATACTGTCTGAAAGCTTTGTTTCTGAAAACCTGGATATATTCCCTGATGAAATACTTATAGTCGATGGGAGGATTCTCGAGGTCAAGCGAGCTTTTTTCTTTTGTCGAAAAGAAAGTAACAAGCGGTGCCCAGCAGAAATAAATAACAAAAACAATACCGCAGATAAGATATTTGTTTCTGTCGGCAGGTGAGGGGTTAACCATGTTTGTGCCGCCGAGAACAATGCTCATGAAAATGAACGAGGGGAACATACCGAACATATTGAAAATATATTCAACTATTTTATACTGCGCTCTTTCAAAGTATTTCGGTGCAACAGTCGGAAGCATTGCAACATGGGGGATGTTTATCATTGTGTAGCCTGAGCTGTAGATAAGCGATGCAAGCAGATAATAAACGAAAAGCGCAGTTGTGTTTCCCGTGCCCGAAATGCCGAATGAATACCATTTCATGAAATAACCTATCAAAAGGACGGGAAGACCTGCGATAAGCCATACTCTGTGCTTACCGAAACGGGATTTTGTTCTGTCTGTTATGAAGCCCATTGAAAGGTCTGTTATTGCATCAATAACACCGCCGATGGTACTGATAATACCGGACATACCGGTGCTCATTCCTTCAACGAAATTAAGGAACTGCTGATGATACATACTGATGGGGTTTGTGACACCGCCTGTTGTTATGCAGGCAACATTATAACCGATAATCGGTCTTATATATTCCCAGGTATTGCCCTCAATACCTACGGCATCTTTGATTTTATTTCCGATACCCACAGTCAGTCCTCCAATCATAATTAAAGTTTTAAATATATACTAAAATATAATAACAAATTATAATTGTGAGGTCAAGTTTTTTGTGTAAAAAAGAGAAACCTAATTTTTAACAACTTGTTTACAATTAAATTATTGACAAATCTTTCCTTTTGGTTTATAGTAATAACCGAAGTTAGCACTCGAGTTTAATGAGTGCTAAAATTAGCACTCCGAGAAAGAGGTGAGGCAAGTGAACGAACTCAGCGAAAGAAAAAAGCGTATTCTCGCGGCTGTTGTTGAGCAGTATATCAAAACGGGCGAGCCCGTCGGTTCAAAAGAGCTTCTTGCTCTGACGGGAATGTCGGTTTCCTCCGCAACGGTGCGCAATGAGATGAGTGAGCTTGCCGCCATGGGTTATCTTGAACAGCCTCATACCTCGGCGGGCAGAATTCCGTCGCAGACGGGATACAGATACTATGTTGATAATCTCATGAAACCCCGTGAGATAGACGAGCTTAACAGAAGAATGATTGAAGCGGGAATTTCATCGGCGGCGGGCGACCCCGAGAGGCTTATTTCTCAGGCAGGCGAAGTTCTTGCAGACCTCACGAAATGTGCCTGCGTTTCAACCGCACCGGGCGGAGATTCAATGATAATCAAAAAGATTGAGCTTGTTCCCGTCGGTGTTCATTCCGCAATGCTCGTTCTTCTCACTTCAAACGGAATTCTCAAGAGCAGACTTTGCAGACTTGACTGTGAACTCACCGCAAAAATATGCGAGCAGTTCTATAATATTGTTCAGTCGTGCATTATCGGAAAACCCGCAAATGATATAAGCGTTGCGGATATGCAGACTGTTGCGGCTTCGGTTGACGGCGATGTTTTTGCAATGCTTCCGCTTATGGCGGCGGTTTGTGAGCTTGCACGAAGTACGGCAAGTTCAAAAATCATGCTCGGCGGCAGTTCAAATCTGTTTTCTCACAAGGCTTACGGCACAAATGCTCTTGAACTCCTTGAATTTCTGAATAAGAAAGAACCGATTTCCGCGGTTATCAACGAAAACGAAGACCCTCTCAATGTTAAAATCGGTAAAGAAAATCTTTACCGTCAGCTTGAAAATTCAAGCGTAATTGTTGCAAAATATTCCGTGGGAGGCGGAAATTCCGGAAAAATCGGACTTATCGGACCTACCCGAATGGATTATGAAAATATAATTCCCAGCATAAAATATTTAACCGACCTTGTCGGTACTCTCATAACTCAGGCTATCGAGGAATAGAAAGGATACGTAATGAAGAAAGAAAAAAACAAGCCCGAAAATACCGAAGAGGTAATTGAAGAGGTTGTTGAAGAGACAAAAGAAGAACAGCTTCAGAAGGCTCTCGACGAAAAGAACGACCAGTTTCTCAGACTCTATGCGGAATATGATAACTTCCGCAAGCGTTCACAGAAAGAAAAGCAGGATATATATTCGTCATCAAAGGCTGATGTGATTAAGGACCTTCTTCCCATCATGGATAATTTTGACAGAGCAGCCAACAATAATGAAGGCAGCTACGAAGATTACAAAAAGGGAATAGAACTTATTTTCAATCAGTTCGTTGAAATGTTTACGAAGAACGGCGTTGAAGCATTTGGAGAAAGAGGCGAAGAATTCGACCCCAATATCCATAATGCGGTAATGACCGTTGAGGACGCAGAGCTTGGTGAAAACCAGATTGCATCCGTATTTTCAAAAGGCTATAAACTCGGTGACAAAATAATCAGAGAAGCAGTTGTCACCGTTGCAAATTCATAAAACAGTTTATAATTTATTCTTTTATTTATAGGAGGAAAAACATTATGGCAAAGGTAATCGGTATTGACTTAGGTACAACAAACTCATGCGTTGCAGTTATCGAAGGCGGCGAACCCGTTGTTATCGCTAACGCAGAAGGCGCAAGAACAACTCCCTCTGTTGTTGCATTCGGTAAAACAGGTGAGAGAATGGTTGGTCAGGTAGCAAAGAGACAGGCTATCACAAATCCCGACAGAACAGTCGCTTCAATCAAGAGACAGATGGGTACAGACTACAAGGTAACTATCGACGACAAGAAGTATACACCGCAGGAAATTTCCGCAATGATTCTTCAGAAGCTTAAGACAGATGCAGAAGCTTATCTCGGCGATAAGGTAACGGAAGCTGTTATCACAGTTCCCGCATACTTCACAGACTCACAGCGTCAGGCAACAAAGGACGCAGGTAAAATTGCAGGTCTTGAAGTAAAGAGAATCATCAACGAGCCCACAGCAGCAGCTCTTGCATACGGTATCGACAAGGAAACAGACCAGAAGGTTATGGTTTATGACCTCGGCGGCGGTACATTCGACGTTTCAATCATCGAAATGGGCGACGGTGTTCAGGAAGTTCTTGCAACAGCAGGTAACAACAAGCTTGGCGGTGACGACTTTGACCAGAGAGTTATCAACTGGCTCGCAGACCAGTTCAAGGCAGAACAGGGCATCGACCTCAGAGGCGACAAAATGGCTATGCAGCGTCTTAAGGAAGCTGCAGAAAAGGCAAAGATTGAGCTTTCGGGCGTAACATCCTCAAACATCTCTCTTCCCTTCATCACAGCTGATGCAACAGGTCCCAAGCACCTTGAAACAACTCTCACAAGAGCAAAGTTCAATGAGCTTACAGCAGACCTCGTTGAAGCAACAATGGGTCCCGTTCGTCAGGCAATGAGCGATTCAGGTCTCAAGACAAGCGAAATCAACAAGGTTCTCATGGTCGGCGGTTCATCAAGAATTCCCGCTGTTCAGGAAGCTGTCAAGAGATTTATGGGCACAGAGCCCTTCAAGGGCATCAACCCCGATGAATGCGTTGCAGTAGGTGCAGCTCTTCAGGCAGGCGTTCTCGGCGGTGAAGTTCAGGGTCTTCTTCTCCTTGACGTTACCCCGCTTTCACTCGGCATTGAAACCATGGGCGGTATCAACACAAAGATTATCGACAGAAACACAACTATCCCCGTAAAGAAGAGCCAGATTTTCTCAACTGCAGCAGACAACCAGCCTTCGGTTGAAGTTCACGTTCTTCAGGGCGAAAGAGAATTCGCAAGAGACAACAAAACTCTCGGCGTTTTCCACCTTGACGGCATCATGCCTGCAAGAAGAGGCGTTCCTCAGATTGAAGTTACATTTGATATAGACGCAAACGGCATTGTTCATGTTTCCGCAAAGGACCTCGGCACTCAGAAGGAGCAGTCAATTTCAATCACTTCCTCAACAAATATGTCCAAGGAAGATATCGAAAAGGCTGTTGCAGATGCAGAGAGATTTGCACAGGAAGACAAGCAGCGCAGAGAAGAAGTTGATACACGCAACGGTGCAGACCAGATGGTTTACCAGTGTGAGAAGCTTCTCAGCGAAGAAGCCGACAAGTTCAGCGATGACGAAAAGGCTGCTCTCAATGAAAAGATTGATGCACTCAAGGAAGCTCTCAAGGGCGAAGATATCAACCTTATCAAGTCAAAGCAGGAAGAACTTACACAGAAGTTCTACGAAGTTTCCGAAAAGCTTTATAAGGCTGCACAGGAAGCTGCTCAGGCTCAGCAGGGCGGCGCAGCACCCGACGGCGAAGGCTACACAGAAGCAAACTACACGGATGTTGATGATAACAATCAGTAATCCGTTTTAAAAGGAGTAAATCCCCTTGGCAGATAAACGAGATTATTACGAAGTCCTCGGTGTATCGAAAGGTGCAAGCGATGACGAGATAAAAAAAGCATACAGAAAAAAAGCCAAAGAATTCCACCCGGACCTCCATCCGGGTGATGCCGAGGCTGAAGCCAAATTCAAGGAAGCCAACGAGGCTTATGAAGTGCTTTCCGACAGTCAGAAAAAGGCACGTTATGACCAGTTCGGTCATGCGGGCGTTGACCCCAATTACGGTGCAGGCGGCGGAAATCCCTTCGGAGGCGGCTTCGGAGGCTTCGGAGGCGACGGTATGGAATTTGACCTCGGCGATATCTTCGGTTCATTCTTCGGAGGCGGTTTCGGAGGCGGCAGACAGTCCAATCCCAACGGACCCAGAAGAGGCGAGGATGTTCAGGCGAGAGTAACAATCTCGTTTGAGGAGGCGGCTAAAGGCTGCAAGAGGTCGATTGACATAAACCGTGTTGATACCTGTACGGAATGCCACGGCTCGGGTGCAAAAGCAGGCTCATCACCGAAAACCTGCCCCGATTGCGGCGGCAGAGGCTTTGTCAATGTTCAGCAGAGAACTGCATTCGGTGTTATTTCAACCCAGAAGTCATGTCCCAAGTGTTCAGGTAAGGGCAGAGTTATTGATGACCCGTGTATAAAGTGCAGAGGAACGGGCAGAGTTTCAACCAAAACATCGGTTGAAGTCAACATACCCGCAGGTATTGATGACAGACAGATTTTCAGTGTCAGCGGTGCAGGCAATGCAGGTGCCAATGGCGGACCCAAGGGTGACCTCAAGGTTGCTGTTTTTGTGAGACCTCACTCGTACTTTGAGCGTGACGGATATAACGTATGGCTCGAGCAGAGAATCAGCTATACTCAGGCAGCACTCGGAGATAATATCCGTATTCCTACTCTTGACGGCGATGTCAAGTTTGATATTCCTGCAGGAACACAGTCGGGAACTGTATTCAGCCTTAAGGGCAAGGGAATTCAGATTCTTAACGGCAGAGGCAGAGGCGACCAGCTTGTGCGTATAATCGTTGATGTTCCCAAATCCCTCAGCCACAGACAAAAAGAAATCCTTATTGAGTTTGAAAAAGAACTCGGCGTTCAGAGAGGCGCACCTGTCGGAAGCGGCAAAGAAGGCTTCTTTGATAAATTCAAGAATAAAAAATAATATAAAAGCCGTGTCGGTTGGCACGGCTTTTTGAGGTTATTATGAAATACGAAGCTATTATATTCGACCTTGACGGCACTCTGACCGATACCCTCGGAGACCTGACAAACAGCGTGAATTTTGCTTTGCGTCAGTTCGGATTCCCCGAAAGAACGCATGAAGAAGTTAAAAGCTTTGTCGGCAACGGTGTGAGAAGGCTGATTTATCTGAGTGTTCCCGAAAACACGGATGAAGAAACTTCGGAAAGATGCCTTTCGGTTTTTAAAGAGTATTATAAGAACAATTCGCTCGTTGAAACGAAGCCGTATAACGGAATAATTCCGATGCTTGAAAGCTTAAAAAAGCAAGAAATCAAAACTGCCGTTGTGACAAATAAAATGCATGAAGCTGCCGAAGAAATCGTGCGGATATTTTTCGGCAATCTGATAGATATAACTCTCGGTCAGGTTGACGGAGTTGCACAGAAGCCTCAACCTGACGGAATATATCATGTTCTTGAAAAGTTCGGTGTTTCAAAAGAAAAAGCAGTCTACGTCGGTGATTCCGAGGTCGATTGCATCACCGCAAAAAATGCAGGTATCCCATGTATAGGCGTAACATGGGGATTTCGTGATAAGTCTGTTCTTATCGAAAACGGTGCGGATTATATTGCCGATACTCCCGAAGATATTATCGTATTTACGGATTATATCAAGAGCAGACTTTTTGAAATTCGGGATTTGAAATACCGTGATTTTCACTCAAGGCTTATGCCGACTGTTGAAAAATCAAAGGTTATCGGTGTGAGAACTCCCGAACTCCGAAAATTTGCAAAAGAAATTTCAGGTACGGCTGTTGCAGAAAGCTTTATAGAAAAACTCCCCCATAAATATTATGAAGAAAACAATCTTCATGCCTTCCTGATTGAAAAAATCAAAGATTATGATAAATGCATTGAAGAAGTAAACAGATTTCTGCCCTATATTGATAACTGGGCAACCTGCGATATGATGCGCCCGAAGATTTTCAAAAAGCATCTTCCTGAATTGCTTGCGGAAATTGAAAAATGGCTCAAATCCGAACATACATATACCGTGCGCTTCGGTATTGAATGTCTTATGTGTTACTGTCTCGATGATAATTTCAGCCCCGAATATCCCGAAACGGTTTCTGCAATCCGCACTGATGAATATTACATAAAAATGATGCAGGCATGGTATTTTGCAACTGCGCTTGCCAAAAGATATGACGATATTCTGCCGTTTATTGAGCAAAACACACTTGATGCGGAAACCCATAACAAAACAATCCGCAAGGCTGTTGAAAGCTTTCGTATAACAGAAGAACAAAAATCTTATCTCAGAAAACTGAAAAGATGATTTCTGTTGCATTCCGTTGTTAACTGTGTTAAATTATAGATATAACGCAGGAAAGGGGAATCGGCATGAAAAGAGTATTGTCCGTAATTCTCGCAATTCTTTTGGCTGCTTCGTGTTCAGGTTTTTCATACGCATCGGAGGAATACCCCGTGAAACGAGAAAATGTCAACGTAAGAGACCCTTATATTCTTGTTCACGACGGCAAGTATTATATGTACGGAACTTGTCTTGCATACGGCAAGGGTTACGGCTGTTGTGTAAGTGAGGATATGGAGAATTGGTCTGAGAGAATTCAGATTTTCACTCCCGATGATAATTCTGATATGGAAGCGGATTTCTGGGCGCCGGAATGCCATTATTACAACGGAAGCTTCTATCTTTTTGCAACCTACCGTTCAAAGGCAAGCGGAAAAAGAGGCACGGCAATATTTAAATCGGAATCGCCGACGGGGCAGTTTGAATTATGGAGTGACGGACACATAACCCCGAAAGAAATCGACTGCATTGACGGCACGTTGTATATCGACAAAAACGGTCAGCCGTGGATGGTTTACGTAAATGAATGGACGTCAAGCCCCGACGAGGTCGGTGAAATGGCGGCGGCGAAGCTGAGTGAAGATTTCAAGACATTTATCAGCGAACCGATAATGCTTTTCAGAGCAAGAAAACATATCTGGACAACGGGGAGTGTTACCGATGGTCCTGCATTTTACCGCACGGAAAACGGAAGGCTCATTATGCTGTGGTCCAATCTTTCAAAGTCAGGCGGTTATGCAGTCGGAATGGCGGTTTCCGATAACGGAGAGATTGACGGCAACTGGATTCATTATCCCGAAGCGTTTTATGAAAAAGGTGATGCGTTTGAACTTGACGGCGGTCATCCGATGCTGTTTTATACACTTGACGGGAAGCTTATGCTGTCGATTCATTCGCCCAACGAAAGAACGGGAGAGTTATTTGAAACGGTAAAATTCCTTGAGCTTGAGGATACGGGAAATATGCTGAGAATCAAGGATAAATACACCTTTGGCGATGCCTTTTACAGAGCGTTTTTTGAATTTTATTACAGTATAATATCTGTTTGGTGTAAATTTTTCTAAGGAGTGTTTTTATGTTTTACAAAATTGAGAACAAATTTCTGATATGCGAAATTGATGATATGGGCGCACAGCTTCATTCGCTGATATCAAAAGAAAACGGAAAGGAATATATCTGGCAGGGCAATCCTGATGTATGGTACGGTCAGGCACCTGTTTTGTTCCCCGTTATCGGTCAGCTTATCAACGATAAATATTTTTACAACGGCGTTGAATACACAATGCCCAAACACGGTCTTGCAAGAAAGCTTCTTTTCAAGGTAAAGGAATGCGAGGGTGCAAAGGTGGTTTTCAGCCTTGAAAGCGATGAAAATACCCTTAAGTCATATCCCTTTGATTTTGAATATCTTGTAACATTCGAGCTTAAAGAAAAGTCGCTTGTAAATACAATGACCGTTATCAATAAAACAAAGGGCGAGATGTATTTCTCCGTAGGTGCACATCCCGGTTTCAACTGCAATGTGGGCGATGTTATTGAATTTGAACAGACCGAAACCCTTGCAACCGAGAGAATTGACAAAGAAAATCTTATCATTCCCGAAAAATTTCCGTTCATGGAAAATGAAAAGAGCTTTGTTATCACCAAAGAAATCTTTGAACCCGATGCACTTATTCTTTCCGATATAAAATCCGAAAAGCTCCGAATCAAGGGCGAAAATGAGATTGAATTCACCTTTGGCAAATGTCCCTTCCTCGGTATCTGGGCAAAGCCGGGTGCGCCTTATGTCTGCATTGAGCCCTGGTACGGTGTCAATGACGGCAGAGATGTTAAGAGTGATATTTCCGAAAAGAGGGGAATTGAACGCCTTGGCGAGGGCGAAACCTTTGAGTTTTCATGGACTGCTGAAATTATCTGAAAAGGATAGATTGTTATGTATAAAAAACTTGTTGCAATCTTACTTGTGTTATGTATGATTATGGCATTTGTACCTTCTGCTTTTGCCGACGGAACAACCGCAAAACTTTACACATTCTTCGGTGACGGTATGCTTTTTAAACAGAACGAAGAAGCTGTTATAACGGGTACTGCCGAAGCGGGAAGCAAAATAACTGCAGAGCTTTACAATGCCGAAAATGCTCTTGTTGCAAGCGGTGAAACGGATGCACTGCATGACGGCACTTTTGCGGTTTCGTTCATGTCACCTGCAGGCGGTTATGACGAATACACCGTTGTGCTGAAATGCAATAATGCAGAGTTTGAAAAGCTTGAAAATATTGTTTTCGGCGAGCTGTGGATAGCTAACGGTCAGAGCAATATGCAGTATCCTCTTGCTCAGGCAAAGAGAGGCAGAGAAATGTTTGCAAGGCAGGAAAAGCTGAGCGAATGGCTCCGTGTTCTGCTTGTACCTGCAATTCCCGAATATAAAGGCTCAACAGAACTTGCACCTGCAGACCCGCAGAAGGATATTCCGGGTGCACAATGGGTAACGGGTGAAAATCTCGCTGTTTATTCCATGAGCGCCGTTGCATATTTCTTTGCGGAAGAACTGCTCGAGGAGCTTGATATGCCCGTTGGTGTTCTCAACGTTTCCCTGGGCGGTACTTCCATTGCTTCATGGATTTCAAGAGGGGCGATTGACGGAGATACTCAGGTTAAGAATGATTTTGTTTCAAGCGGAGACTATATTGAGAAATCCGACTGGGATGAAAAAAATTACAACATCTCTGTGGATATGACAATCAACTATAATCTCAAAATGGAAGCTCTTAAGAATTTCAGAGTTTCGGGCATGATTTGGTATCAGGGAGAATCGGATATAATGATGGGGTGGAGTGGTGAAAGATATGCAAGAGCCTTTGACCTCATGCAGCGTTCATACACAGAGCTTTATGAGTATAAAGACGGGCTTATGCCGATAATTTATACCCAGCTTGCACCTTATTATTATTCGGATGAGGGCTATAACCTCACCGATATGAATATTGCATTCACCGATATTCAGAAGCAAAGGCCCGAATCAAGAGCTGTGTTTCTGTTAATGATATTCCCGTAACCTTTATTCCCGAGGCAGGTCTTATTCATCCCGAAAGCAAAGAAGAAATTTCGGACAGAATGGCTTATGCCGCAATGGGTCTTGTTTACGGAGAATATGAAACATATACCGCACCAACCTTGAAAAATGCCGAAATCAAAGAAGGCAGTATTTACGTTTCGTTCAATAACATCGGTAACGGTGTAAAATCAAAAGGTGATACCGTTTACGGATTTGCTCTTTGCGGAAAAGACGGCGTATATGTTCAGGCAAATGCCGAGATAATTGCAGAAAACTCCGTGAGAATATGGAGCGAAAATGTTGCAGAACCTTGTTCGGCAAGCTATGCTTATTGTGTCAGCAATCAGCGCGCAAATCTTTATGCGACCGATGAAAACGGTTTTGCAATGCCCGTAAGCCCCTTTGTTACGGATAAGAATTATAATACTCATTTTTATAAGGATAAAATCTGGGTTGACTGCGAGGATGAGTTTATCTGGCATACCGAAACCGATGCACTTTCAAATTTCTATTCCTCATGGACAGGTGAAAATGTTGTTCTTTCCGCTGCGGAAAATGATGCCTTTAGCGGTACAAAGGGCATGAACATAAAAGCAACAGATAAGAGCTTTTCGGTAAGTCCCATAGTGACATATCAGGACGGTAATAATGTTGAGCCGTTCTTTGATACGGATACCGACTATTCCGATTACTCCGAAATGAGTTTTTATGTGAAAAACAACGGCGAAAACGAAGCTGTTTTTGAAGGAGTTAAATTCACAAAGGATTCCGTTTTTTGGTATACAGCTTTTTCGGGTGAGGTTATTCCTGCAGACGGTGCATGGCACAAGATAACCGTTAATCTCAACCGGGTTCATCTTTTCGGCAACGAGTGCGGCTTCGGTTACACAAATGAAAGACTTGATAATGTTGTGAATATTGAGTTTATGTTTACTTCGTTGTCAGATAATTCGGATATCGGATTTGACTGTGTCCGTTTCACTCCGTCAACGGAAAAGGTAAGTGCAGGCTTTGATGCGGATGTTGCCGATGCGGATAATGCATTTGAATTTGTTTCTGCTCTTTTTGTCAGATTTATAGGTTTGTTTGCAAATTTATTCAGTTAATAAGAAAGAGGTTGTTTCGTTTGTGAAACAACCTCTTTGCTGTTATAATAATTTTTCTGCAAATCTTACTGCCGACATGGCATCCGTGCCGTAGCTGTCCGCACCAATCATGGCGGCATATTCCTCCGTCATAACCGCACCGCCGACCATGACTTTACAATCGGGTGCTTCTTTATGAAGAAGCTTGATCGTTTCCTCCATTGCGGGAACGGTTGTTGTCATCAGTGCACTCAAACCGACAAGCTTAGCACCGCTTGATTTGACTGTGTCAACGATTTTTTCGGGAGAAACGTCTTTTCCGAGGTCAATGATCTCATAGCCGTAGTTTTCGAGAAGAACCCTGACTATATTTTTGCCGATATCGTGGATATCGCCTTTTACGGTTGCGATAACAACCTTTCCTTTTTTGTTTTCGCCCGAGGGGATAGCGGTTTTTATTGCTTCAAAGGCTTCTTTTGCCGCCTGCGCACTCATAAGGAGCTGGGGCAGATAAACTTTCTTTTCTTCAAAGCCCTTGCCCACCGTATTGAGTGCGGGAATAATTATTGAGTTAATAATTTCCATGGGCGGAGTTGTTTTGATAAGCTCTGTCGCAACTGCGCCTGCCTGCTCCTTCAGACCGCTGATGATACATCCGTCAAGACTTGTCGGGGATTTGGTTTCAGTCTTTTTCTCCGAAGGCTCAAGTGACTGTGCAAATTCAATATAATCCGTGCAGTTTTCATCTTTGCCCGTAAGTGCATTGAAGCAATGCCATGCTTTCATCATTTCGGTTGAAAACGGATTGATGATAGCGCAGTCAAGTCCGTTGTGCATCGCCATTGTGTAAAAAACAGCGTTGACATCTGCTCTTGACGGCAGACCGAACGAAATATTTGAAACACCGAGGCTTGTTTTTATGCCCATGCCGTGAAGATTCTTGACCGCTTCAAGAGTAACGATTGCACTTTTTGAATCGCTTGAAACCGCCATGGCAAGGGGGTCAACAATAATATCGTTTTTGCCTATGCCGTATTCCGAGGCACGGGCAATTATTTTTTTCGCAATCTCAACTCTTCCCTCTGCGGTTTCGGGAATGCCGTTTTCGTCAAGAGTGACCGCAATAACAGCACCGCCGTATTTTTTTACAAGCGGAAATACAGCTTTCATGCTTTCTTCTTTGCCGCTTACGGAATTCATGAGAGCCTTGCCGTTATAAATGCGGAGTGCTTTTTCCATTGCAACGGGGTCAACCGTATCAATCTGCAAGGGAAGGTCGATAACACTCTGCAAAGCGCGGATAACGGTTACCATCATTTCCGCTTCGTCAATTTCGGGCAGACCTACGTTGACATCAAGAATTGAAACGCCTTTTTTGTTCTGTGCAATACCTTCATTGAGGATATAATTTATATCGTTTTCACGGAGAGCTTCCTTGAAACGCTTTTTGCCCGTGGGATTGATTCTTTCGCCGATGATAACGGGTTTATTTCCGATTTCAACCGCATGAGTGTATGATGAAACAACGGTCAGATTTTTCTTTTCAGGGAGCTTGAAGGGCAGTTTTTTTGTTTTCTCAACTGTTTTTCTGATGTGTTCGGGAGTTGTGCCGCAGCATCCGCCGATTATTGTTGCACCTGACTTTACAATTTCGCACATAATATCCGAAAATTCCTCTGCATCAATATCATAAACGGTTTTGCCGTTTTCACTTCGGGGCAGACCTGCATTGGGATTTACTATAATGGGAGTGCTCGAATGCTTTGTAAATTCGGGAACGATATCAAGCATCTGCTTCGGACCGAGTGAACAGTTCATGCCTATGGCATCTGCGCCGAGACCCTCAAGCATTGCAATCATTGCGGCAGGATTTGCTCCCGTCATCAGCTTCTTTGTTTCGTCATAAACGCAGGTGACGAAAACGGGGAGATTGCAGCTTTCTTTTGCAGCAAGAACAGCCGCTTTTGCTTCAAGACTGTCGTTCATTGTTTCAATCAGAACAAGGTCTGCGCCTGCACCTGCACCGATTTTTATGCTTTCGGAGAAAACCTCAACCGCAGTTTCAAACGGCAGGTCTCCGAGAGGCTCAAGCATCTTTCCGAGAGGACCGATATCGAGAGCAACATATGCATCATAGCCTTCGCAGGCTTTTTTGGCGTTGTTTATTGCTGCGGTTATGATTTCTTCAAGGTTATCAAATTTGAAACGGTTTGCACCGAATGTGCAGGAAGTTATTATATCTGCACCTGCTTCAAGATAAAGACGGTGCATTTCAATAATCTTATCGGGCTTTGTGATATTCCAGCTTTCGGGATATTCGCCTGCCTCAAGACCCCATGACTGAAGAAGCGTGCCTGCACCTCCGTCACAGTAAGTTATTCCGTTTCTGATTTTTTCAAGAATGTTCATAATATCACCTATAAGGGCAGTTTTCGGATTTGCAGGTCATACAGCCGCTGCCCTTGCATTTATTCTTTTCTTTGCCGATACCGATTATCGCAGTAACGGATTTTTTGGGTATCATCATAAGACTTTCGGTAAGACTTAATCCTATATTTTTGTTTGCACACAGAAACTCAACAATTTTTATTTGGCAGTCAATGCACAAATCTCCGTAACCCGGACTGAATCTCGGGCGAAGAAAATCAGGGTTATCCGAGAGTGACAGATTGATTTTGTCGCAGAAAGCTTCAATTGCCGCAGAACCCACGCAATCCGTGACGATTCCTTTTATCGGGGAAATAACGGAGTTTTTCTCAATCAGTCTTTGCGAGCTTATCCCCGTTGTTGCCGCGAGAATGTAAGCCTCATCGCATCCGTCAAGATTTTTGCAAAGCGATTTGCTTTCAACCTGCATGAATCCGAGGTCTGCCGAATCTCCGGTTATTGTGACGGGTACTTTCGCAAAGCAAACCCTGTAGTCTGCATTGCTTTCAAATTCCGAAATCGCTTCGTTTATTGTTTTATCTTCAATTCCGTTTGCGGAATAATAGCCGAGATAAACGGTAACCTCCTTCGGGTCAATTGTTATCTCGGCTGCCGCTGATTTTATTGTTTCAATCATCCGATTATATCCTTGAGATTTGTCTGTATTTTTTCTGCCACGTCGGGTTTGTTCATTGAATAAACATGAACCGCCTTGATGCCGTTTGCATAAAGGTCAACAATCTGCTCGGTTGCATAAGCGATACCTGCCTGCTTCATTGCGGCGGGATTATTGCCGAAACGGTCAACCATTCTTATGAATTTGCGGGGAAGAATTGTTCCCGAAAGAGAGCAGATTCTTTTTATCTGCACTGCATTTGTGACAGGCATTATACCGGGAATAACGGGAACTGTTATTCCTGCTTCCCTGATTTTGTAAAGATAGTTGAAGAGTATATGATTATCAAAAAACATCTGTGTTGTGAGAAATTCGCATCCCGAATCAACCTTCTTCTTCAGATTGAGGATATCCTGCTTTGAATTTTCGCTTTCGGGATGAGTTTCGGGGTAGCAAGCGCCGCCGATGCAGAATCCGCCGAAGCTCTTTATTTCTTCAACAAGGTCACTTGCGTGAGTAAAATCAAGGCTTTTCTCCGTCATACCCTGAGGCAGGTCACCTCTGAGTGCAAGGATGTTTTCAACGCCTTTTTCTTTGAAAGAGGTGAGGGTTTCTCTGATTTTGTTTTTGTCGGAACAAACGCAGGTGAGGTGTGCAATGGGAGTGACACCCGTTTTAACAATGCTTTCGCAAACGTCAAGAGTGTATGAACCCGTTGTGCCGCCTGCACCGTATGTAACGCTCATGAAATCAGGGGAGAGCTTTGCAATTTCAAGCGCGGATTTTTTTATGCTTTCGTAAGTTTCGCTCGTTTTGGGAGGAAACACCTCAAACGAAAGCGAAATTCTGTCGTTCTTGAGTATATCCGAAATTTTCATGTTTGCACCTTATTTCTTTTTGAATATCAGAAGTTTGCTGAAAATATAGTTAAGAATAATAACAATAACGCCGACAATCAGCTTTGCAACAAGCTCGTTCCATGTGAGGAGAGTTACCATAACAAACATTCCGAGCATTTCCACAACAAGAGAAAAAACTCTCGCACCTACAAATCCCGTGAATTCTTTACCTGCAACCGACGGCTTCCAGCTTTTTGACTCAAAAACAAAAAGTTTGTTTGTTACAAATGCAAATATAACTCCTGCAATCCATGCAATGAGGTTCGCATCAAGATATTCGCTTCCGCCGCTGAACAGCTCAACAATTTTTGAATCCTCGGGAACGATTGTATTGAAAACACCGTTCCAGCCTATTAAAACGAAAAGCTGCTTTGTCAAATAAAAAACTGCCAGATTAACTATTGTTGTCAGCACGCCGAAAAACACATATGATACTATTTCCTTCGTAAAGAATTTATCAATCAGTTTGCCGATAAAGCTTTCTTCCTTAAAAAGTTTAAATAAAAGTTCTCTTATTTTTTTTATCATTTTTATCTCCAAAGAATAATTATTGCCGCAAATAATAAATATATTTTAAAACAAAACCATAATAAAGTCAATAAATGCTTGCATTTTTAATTTGTTATGATAAAATAATATGAGGTGAATTTATGAAAAGCATCTCAAAGGCAAAAAACAGAATACATCTTCTTGATGAAATAAGAGGTTTTGCGGTTTTCTGCATGATATTCTATCATGCGTTTTATATTCTCGGTTCTTCTTTCGGTATAAACGGTGCAACAAAGCTTTTCAATTTCTTTTTGCCTGTTCAACCGATTTTTGCGGGAATATTCATTTTTATCTGCGGAATTTCCTGCACGCTTTCAGGGAGCAACCTCAAAAGGGGGCTTATTCTTCTGGGAATTGCCGTCGGAATGACTTTTGTAACAGCGTTTGTCATGCCGAAAATGGGGTTTGTTGAATGTGAAATTTATTTCGGAATTCTTCACTTTCTTTCGGTTTGTGTTCTGATATATGTGCTGTTATCGAAATTTGTTTCAAAAACTTCTCTTTTTACGGGAATACTTGTTTGTGCGGTGCTTTATGCGTTCACAAGCGGAATAGGTAAAGGTGTGCTTGAATACGGCAGTCTTTTTTCTTTTAAACTGCCCGAAAAGCTTTACGAAACAAATTTCCTTGTGCCTCTCGGAATATATAATTCCGACTTTTTCTCGGCGGATTATTTTCCTTTATTCCCCGATATATTCATTTTTTTTGCAGGCGTTTTTGCAGGAAAACACTTCATTGCAAACGGATATCCCGAATGGTGTTACGAAAACAAACTGTCTTTTTTCTCGTTTCTTGGGAGGAATGCACTTGTTATATATATTGCCCATATGCCGCTGATTTTCGGCGTTGCATATGCAATTGATTTGATTATTAATTTATAGGAGAGATAAATATGAGTGAATGCAGCGGAAATTGCGCAAGCTGTGCAAGTAATTGCGATTCAAGAAAAGAAGCGCAGGATATGAGAATACCCTGCGGACCTTTCAGCAATATCGGAAAGGTTATCGGTGTTGTAAGCGGTAAAGGCGGTGTAGGCAAGTCGCTTGTCACCTCGCTTCTTGCAACAGCAATGCAGAAAAGAGGAAACGCCTGTGCGGTTCTTGATGCGGATATAACAGGACCTTCAATCCCCAAATCATTCGGTATCAGCGCAAGAGCAAAGGCTGACGAAAGCGGTCTTCTTCCCGAAGAAAGCAAAAACGGAACAAAAATCATGTCCGTAAACCTCCTTCTTGAAAACGAAGAGTCTCCCGTAGTGTGGAGAGGCCCCGTTATCTCGGGCGTTATCCAGCAGTTCTGGAAGGATGTTGCATGGGGCGATGTTGACTATATGTTTGTGGATATGCCTCCCGGAACAGGCGACGTATCACTCACCGTTTTCCAGAATCTTCCCGTTGATGGTATTGTTATCGTTACAACGCCTCAGGACCTCGTAACTATGATTGTTAAAAAAGCCTATAACATGGCAAAGCTTATGAATATCCCCGTTATCGGTCTTGTTGAAAACATGAGTGGCTTCGTATGCCCCGATTGCGGTAAGGAATATAAGATTTTCGGCGAAAGCAAGATTGACGAAATCGCAAAGGAACTCGGAGTTCCCGTTCTTGCAAGAATTCCCATTGACCCCAAAACAGCGGCGCTTGTCGATAAGGGCGCAATTGAACTTGCGGACGACAAATGCGTAGCCGATGCAGTCGAAATCATTTCAAAGATGTAATAAATTTAGGAGTTGAAAATATGCTTGATATCAGATTTCTCAGAGAAAACCCCGATATCGTAAAGGAAAATATTAAAAAGAAGTTCCAGGATAATAAACTTGCTCTCGTTGACGAAGTAATCGAGCTTGATGCGCAGTCAAGAGCAATCAAGTCCGAAGCGGACAGCCTCCGAGCAAACCGTAACAAGGTGTCAAAGGAAATCGGCGCACTCATGGCACAGGGCAAAAAAGAGGAAGCCATGGCTGCAAAGTCAAAGGTAACCGAATTCTCCGAAAGACTTGCGGAATGCGAAAAGCTTGAAGCTGAATATGCCGAAAAGGTAACAAAGATAATGATGGTTATTCCCAATATCATCGACCCCAGTGTACCCATCGGTAAGGATGACAGCGAAAATGTTGAGGTTACAAAATACGGCGAACCCGTTGTTCCCGAATTTGAAATTCCTTATCATACCGAAATTATGGAACGCTTCAACGGTATCGACCTCGATGCCGCAAGAAACGTTGCAGGTAACGGATTCTACTATCTTCAGGGCGACATTGCAAGACTTCACTCCGCTTGCATCTCATACGCAAGAGATTTCATGATTGACAGAGGATTTACCTACTGCGTTCCTCCTTTCATGATAAGAAGCAATGTTGTAACGGGCGTTATGAGCTTTGCCGAAATGGATGCCATGATGTATAAAATTGAGGGTGAAGACCTCTATCTCATTGGCACAAGCGAACATTCAATGATCGGTAAATATATTGATACTATCGTAAACGAAGATACTCTTCCCCACACCCTCACCAGCTATTCACCTTGTTTCCGCAAGGAAAAGGGTGCTCACGGCATCGAAGAAAGGGGCGTTTACAGAATCCATCAGTTTGAAAAGCAGGAAATGATTGTTGTTTGTAAGCCCGAGGACAGCATGATGTGGTTTGAAAAGCTTTGGCAGAATACGGTTGACCTTTTCCGTTCACTTGATATTCCCGTCAGAACACTCGAATGCTGTTCAGGCGACCTTGCAGACCTTAAAGTCAAGTCATTTGACGTTGAGGCATGGTCACCAAGACAGAAGAAATATTTTGAAGTCGGTTCATGTTCAAATCTCGGTGATGCACAGGCTCGCAGACTCAAAATCAGAGTCAACGGCAAAGATGGCAAGTATTTTGCACATACCCTCAACAATACCGTTGTTGCACCTCCCAGAATGCTCATCGCATTCCTTGAGAATAACCTCAACGAAGACGGCAGCGTAAATGTTCCCGTTGCACTCCGTCCCTACATGGGCGGCAAGGAAAAGCTTGTTCCCGTTAAATAAATAAAAAACAAAGCTTATATTTGGTGTAAACCCGATATAAGCTTTTTGTATTAGTGTTGCTTGCTTTTGGGGCTTCCTCTGACGAGGAAGCTGTCCGTAGAACTGAAGGAGAGAAAAACTTTATATCATATGTAAACCTGACTTTACACTTCGGTTTTATGAAATTTCTGTAAATGTAAAGCGGATTTGATTGTAAACATTTCTCGGATATGTTAAAATCAAGGATATAATAAAACGAAAGGGCGGATGAACTTATGGGTTCGGTAACGATATTTTTTATAGCACCGATTATGATGCTGCTTATGCTTTTCGGTTCGATTGCAGGTGCGATAAGCGGTGACAACGTAACAAAGGTTGAACTTCCCTATAATCCATCCGAGGGTATTGTTTGGGAATATGATGGGGTTGACGACCCTCTTTTCAATCTTGTTGATACGGAAACCAAAGGCGACAAGCAGATTTTTACATTCAAAGGTGTTTCCATGTTTAACGGCATTTTTGAAGAAGAACATGAAGATGTTGATTCCGATATGGTTATGGATGTTGTTTTTGAGAATGAAAACGGTGAAAAATTGCTCTATTACGCCCGTGTTGACCACAACTATTTTGCGCTTGAATTTAAAATAAAATTCTGGTCACCGGATGAATATGCAATCTTTGACTATACCCCCGCGGAAGAAACAACCGTTGAGGGTGCGGAATGGGTGTCGGCAGGGCCTTATAAAATCGGCGAAACCGAAAATGACGGAGCAAAAACATTCACATATCTGTTTCTTCCGGATGAAATAAGCGGTTCGGTATTTGAGATTGACTGTATGTATCGTACGGCGATGAATGATGGATCCGGAAGATATACCCCTTATGAAAAAATGGAGCTTGAAATCAGAGTTGACGGAAACAAGTGTGAAATCAAAGACGAACACAGATTCTATCATGACGGCAGTCGCTGGCTCGGATATAATCCCGCTTTGCGTGAAGAATAAGGAGATAAAATATGACTCTGACAAAAATAATTGCCGCATTTACGGCGATAATAACCCTTCTTTTTAATTTTTTCCCCAATTCGGAAACAATTGCAGAAATTTATTATACTATTCAGTCGAGTAAATTCGCATGGGTGGAAACAACCGATACAATTGAAGAAGCCGTTGAAGAAAAAGATGCGCAGGCTCTTGCTTTGCTTGCATCAAATAAGCTGAAAGAAAAACACCCGACTGTTGAGCAGGACATCCAAAAGCTTTTTGATTCGATAAAAGGCGATATACTCTATGTTGAGGATGACACCGAGTTCGGAGGCGGAATCCATTGTGATTTTCGTTTTCATATAACTACCTCTACCGATGACTACCAGATGTTTATTTTCTTTACTGCGGTCGGACCCGATGAATCCGTTTGCGGTCTGCGCCGTATAATGATGTGGGTGAAAACCGACGAATATCATTCATGGTGGACAGATACCGAAAATTATATTACCGAAGGTGTTATTGAAGAAGCAGATAGAAAATTAACAAGAAGCTGGAATTGCGGAAAAGGAAACACCGCGGATGAATATGTGTTCATGGTCAACGAGGATTGTTCACGCCTTAAGGGTGAGAAAAACATTGAGATTATGACAAGCAGAAACGGTGGAGACGATGCTGCGCCGGAATCGGGTTATGCATTCCAGGAAGATGATGTACTTAAAGTTTATCTGATTCCCGAGGGCGAAGAACCTCCCGAACCCGGCACAAGAGAACCCGATGCGGTAATAACCAAAGACAACCGACATCCCGAATGTTATGTTGAACCCGGCAGATATTATCTCTACGTTGAACCGAGTGATAACTATATTATTTACAGTGTTTCGGTTATAACAAAGCTTTGATACCGTTGGCATTGGGTAGGGGCGGATATTATCCGCCCGAAAATAAATAAGATTATATAAAAATCGGGTTGACTGTCGGTCGCCCGATTTTTTGTAACAAAAAACCCTCCGTAACGGAGGGCGAAAATAACAAATGAAATTATCTATTTTAAACAGCCTTCTCCTTGAGGAGAAAGTGTCACGAATGACGGATAAGGTGTTGTTAAACCAACTTTTCCTTATCCAATTTAAACATCTTGCCAACCGCCAACAGTCCGATAACAGTCAGCACAAGTTCAATCGCCATATATGAACCGTTGTAGAAAAATGAATATGTCGCAACCGCCATGCCTTCGGGGCAGTAACCTGTCCAAATGGTAACTCCGCTGATAAAGTGACAGATAAATCTGATAACGGAAACGATAAATCCTCCGAGAACAAGCTCTGTGGATTGTTTGCCGATTTTTCCTCTGAACATTCCGCCGAGTCCGAGGCATCCGAATGCAACGATGTAATCTGCAAATGCAACAATGAGATATGCAACGATTCCCGTAACATGAGTAAAATTACGGTAACCGACAATCATTTCAAAAATTGCAAGCACCGTACTTGCTGCAAGACCGTTCTTTATTCCGTGACGATATGATACAATAATAATCGGCACCTGACCGAAAAGACTGAAGCTTCCGCCGTACACAAAAGGCCACGGGAGAAGGTCTGAAACAGTAAATATTGCAATTGATAAAGCGACCAATATTGCACTTTCCGTTAAAATACGGGTTTTGGCTGTTCTTCCTTTCAACACGAAAACTCCTTCCGGAAAATAAAATACCCGACACGGTTATGTGTCGGGCGTGAATTGCAAAAGCTTTTTTCCTACGCCCGCATTATCGGGATCAGGTTTGAGGGTATAATCTCAGCCGCTTTGAAGCAGCACCCCTTTGTCAAAGAAATTATACAATATCCCTATATACTATGTCAACACAAACTTTCCAATTATTATAATCAATAAAATATATGCTTGGTATCTCATTCCGAAATCAAAGATAAAAAGCGAAACACTCGGCACGGTTGTTAATAAGGTCGAAAAATATTGAAAAAAGGTGTTGACAAAAGGGGAGGGATTTGGTAATATAGTCGAGCACTCCGCAAGAACGGGGATGCGACGCACCTTGAAAATTAAACAACGATTGATAGAAAAAACCCTTGAAGATTAATTTGAGTATGTACTTCA
>JAFWYP010000012.1 GCA_017517665.1 Clostridia bacterium
GACATTAACACAGCAGCTAATAAAAAATCTTACAAATCAAAAAGATACTACCGTTGTCAGAAAATTCAACGAAATTTTGACTGCTCTGAATCTTGAAAAAAATTATGATAAAGATGTAATTATGGAAGCTTATCTTAATACCGCATACTTCGGAAGCGGATGCTACGGTGTTAAGACTGCCAGTGAAAAATACTTTGGTAAGGATATCAGCGAACTTAATGCCGCTGAATGTGCTGTTATTGCTTCCATAACCCAAAAACCTACGGCTTATAACCCTCTTCTTCATCCTGAAGACAACAGAGTGCGTCAGGAATACTGCCTTGAAATGATGTGGAAGAAAACCGGTGTTCTTACCGAAGAGCAGTATAACGAAGCTATTGATTATGAGCTGATATTTACAAACAGCGATAAATATGTTCCTGACAAAAACAGTGAACAGATTGACATTAACGAAGAAGAAACAAATCACAGCTTTTATGTTGACTATGTAAGACAATGTGTTCAGCAGGACCTTATGGAGGAATACGGATACTCAAAGCAGCAGGCATCCGACCAGATTCTTTACGGAGGACTTAAAATTTATGCCGCTGTTGACCTTGAGGTTCAGGAAGCGCTTGAGGATGTTTACGTAAACAGAAAGAATTTTCCAAATATCAAAAGCAAAGACGGCGAAAAGGTTCAGTCTGCCATGACAATTATGGATTATAGCGGCAGAGTGGTTGGCATTGTCGGTGCAGCTGATGAGAAAAAAGGACCTCTTTGTCTTAACAGAGCCGCAAATTCATACAGACAGCCCGGTTCAACAATCAAGCCTCTTGCAACCTACGCCCCCGCAATTGAGCTTAATCTTATAAATTATTCATCAAAAATCAAGGATTATGCAATACCTGTTAACGGTAAACTCTGGCCTCATAATGTTAACGGAACACTTGGTTCGGGCAGCGATGTTACTGTTGAATATGCTATTCAGCAATCTCATAACACTGTTCCAACAAGAATTATTAAATATGACCTTGGAGTAGATACTTCATTTGAATTTCTCAGAGACCGTTTCCATATCTCTAAACTCGACGAAATAAAAGACAGGGATCTTTCTCCGTTGGCAACCGGTGCGCTTACTAACGGAACAACAACCGTTGAAATGGCTTCGGCATATGCAACATTCGGCAACGGAGGACTTTACTATGAGCCTTATTCATATTATAAGGTTACAAACAGTCAGGGTACTCAGATTCTTCTCAGCAATGAGGAACCTATAGGTCAGCAAGTTATTTCTGCGGAAACATCTGATATTATCTGTGAGCTTCTTCAGACTGTCAGCACAAGTAAATTCGGAGATGCTCCCAACGTAAGAAAGTTCCAGATTATGGCAAAGACAGGTACAACAAGCAAACAGAATGACCGTTGGTTCTGTGCCGGTACACCGTATTATGTTGCAGCAGTATGGTTTGGATTTGATAAGCAGGAAACGCTTGAAACCTCAGGAAACCCCGGCGGTAAAATATTTATGACCGTATTTGATAAAATCCATAAAGGTCTTCCCGAAAAAGAGTTTCCGAAGAGCTCCGGAACTGTTCAGAAGAGATACTGTACAGTTACGGGTAAGCTTGCAGGATCAAACTGCGGTTCAACCAAATCGGGTTGGTATAAAATAACAGCTCTTCCGTCAGTTTGTACATCGTGCACTTACTCAACGAGTGAAGAAGAGACTAAGCCAGCTGATTCCGTAGGAGATGTTGTAGATAATGTTGCAGAAGGACTTAATAATGCTCTTAATGACATTTTAAACAACAGATAATATAAATAAGGCGGGGTTTGTTTTTCGGCAAACTCCGCAATTTAATATAAGGATTGATATTTTGATTATTATGGCTATTGATTACGGTGATGTCAGAACAGGTATTGCCGTGTGTGATAAAATGGAGATGCTTGCATCACCTGTTTGTATTATTGAACAAAGAAATTCTGAACTGTTGATTGAAAAAATTTGTTCCCTTGCAGTTGAACACAAGGCAGAATTGATTGTTGTCGGTCTCCCCAAAAATATGGATTCATCGGAAGGGGAGAGGGCACAGAAGTGTAAAGCATTTGCCGATGCTCTTTTTGAAAAGTCGGGTATAGAAACCGTTATGCGTGATGAAAGATTATCAACTGTAGTTGCCCATAATATTTTAAATACAACAAACACAAGAGGTAAAAAGAGAAAAGCAGTTGTTGACCAGGTAGCGGCTGTAATGATTCTTCAGGATTACATAGATTTTCGTAAAAATCAGAAAAAATAAGAAAATTGATAAGCATTTCCGCATATCATTTATAAAACTGTTTTGCGGAGGAAAAGCTTATGAAGATTATTGCACCTTCAAATCTGAAAATTCGATTTATATTGTTTTTATCATTATTTATAATTCTTGGCGGAATCGTTGGCGGAACGGCTGTGATTAATTTATTTTCGGCAGTTGACGTTTCAGTCAATAACCCGAAATATAAAACCGTTATTATTGATGCAGGTCACGGAGGTCCTGACGGCGGAACAAGTGCAGAAGACGGAACCCTTGAAAAAGATATCAACCTTCAGATTGCACTTAAATTAGACAAATTCTTGAAATCAATGGGAATAGAAACGGTTATGATTCGATCTGAAGATATTTCCGTTCATGATGATTATGCCAAAACAATCAGAGAGAAAAAAATTTCTGATATCAGAAACAGGCTTTCTGTTATGGATAATACAGAAAACACTGTTTTTATCAGTATACATCAGAATCATTTTTCGCAATCAAAATACAGCGGATTACAGGTTTTTTATTCAAAAAATAATCAGGAATCACGCATTCTTGCGGATTCTGTAAGACAATCTGTAATAACTTCTTTACAGCCTGAAAATTCTCGTGAAATAAAAGAAAGCGGTTCCGATATTTATTTGTTATATCATGCAACAGTTCCCGCTGTGATGGTTGAGTGCGGATTTTTATCAAATTATGAAGAAGCTCAAAAACTCAAAGATGAAGAATATCAACGCAAGCTTGCTTTTTTGATTGCACTTGGAATTACAGATTTTATAAAAAACACGGAGGCTTTATAAAATGGCACTAAAAACAAAATCATTATATATTTGCAATGAATGCGGACATGAAAGTGCAAAGTGGTATGGCTGTTGCCCCGCATGCGGTGAGTGGAATACAATGGAAGAGGAAATTCGCACTCCGCAGCAACAAAAAGCAATCAAATCAGCCGGCGCTAATTTGATTGCTCAAACAGTAAATGATATTGATGCAGACGATGAAATACGTTTTAAAACCGGAATGGCTGAGCTTGACCGTGTTCTTGGCGGAGGCATTGTCAAAGGCTCTCTTGTTCTTTTAAGCGGTGATCCGGGAATCGGCAAATCAACTATTTTGCTCCAGATTTGTGAGTATATCGGAAAAAAATTTAGAATTCTTTATGTTTCAGGTGAAGAATCTGCAAGACAAATAAAACTGCGGGCAAACCGACTTGGCGTTACAACAGAAAATCTTTTTATAATGTGCCATACTGATGTTGAAAGAATTATTGAATACGTTAAATCGGATAAACCTGATCTTGTTATTGTTGATTCGATTCAGACCATGAATGTTTCTGAAATAAATTCTTCACCCGGAAGTGTTACTCAGGTCAGAGAATCAACAAATCTTTTTATGCATTGTGCAAAAGGGTTGGGAATCCCAACTATTCTTGTTGGTCATGTTAATAAAGACGGAAATATTGCAGGTCCGAAAGTTCTTGAACATATAGTTGACTGTGTATTATACTTTGAGGGTGAAAGACACCTATCGTACAGAATATTGCGTGCTGTAAAGAACAGATTCGGTTCGACCAACGAAATAGGCGTGTTTGAAATGCTTGAAAAAGGTCTTGTTGAGGTCATAAATCCTTCGCTTATGCTTATTTCCGGCAAACCTAAAAACACCGCAGGAACGTGTATTGCCTGCGTTATGGAAGGAAGCAGACCTATTCTTGCGGAAGTTCAGGGTCTTGTAGCGTCTTCAAATTACGGTAACGCCAGGAGAATGTCAACGGGATTTGATTATAACCGTATGTCAATGCTTCTTGCCGTTCTCGAGAAGCGTTCCGGTTATTTTTTCAGCAATTGTGACGCTTATATCAATGTTGTCGGCGGACTTCGTCTTGATGAACCTGCAACAGATCTTTCAGTTGCTCTTGCTCTTATTTCAAGTCTCAAGGATGTTCCCATCAGAGATGATACTCTCGCTATCGGTGAAATCGGACTCGGAGGTGAACTCAGAGCAGTATCGTTTTGTGAACAAAGAGTTAAAGAGGCGGAAAGGCTTGGTTTTGCAAGGTGCATAATCCCAAATCATAATCTAAAAACATTTTCCGAAGGATTTAAGGGTAATATAGAAATTGTTGGTGCTCGAAACGTAAATGAAGCATTTAATGCATCTGTATAACATAAAATTATGAATCATATTAAAAAACCTAATTTACCCGAAAAAAACGTGATTCTTGTTGCAATAAGCAATTCAGCAGGGGAGTCTGTAAAAAAATTAAATAATATGGGTATAAAAACATTGGAAATTACGTCCGATGCATCTTTGCCTGTTCCCATTAACACACACGCTGACACTCAAATGCTTCATATGGGAAATAATGTCATTTATTGCCAAAACGAACATTTGTTTTCAGGGGAGTTAGAAGAGAAATTTTTAATTAATATAATTTCGGAGAAATCAGGAAATAAGTATCCGAACGATGTAAGACTGAACTGCACGATAATCGGAAATAAAATAATATGTAATATAAAAACTATATCTAAGGATATCCTTGAATTTGCATATCAAAACAATTATATAATCATAAATGTAAATCAAGGATATTCCAGATGTTCTGTTTGTGTCTTAAACAATAATTCTATAATTACAGACGATGAATCCATCTTTACAGCTGCCGGAAAATTTCTGAACGATGTAACGTTAATTTCAAAAGGTTCTATTGTACTTAACGGATACAATTACGGTTTCATCGGAGGATGCTGCGGTAAGATAAGCAAAAATAAAATTGCATTTAACGGCAGATTAGACAGTCATAAAGAATGTAATATAATTATTGATGCATTACAAAGAAATAATATTGAATTTATTGAGTTATGTAACAAGCCATTAACCGATATCGGAGGTATAATTCCTTTGCTTGAAGTTTAGTAAAAAATACAATAAACTCCCCTGACTTACACAAAACTTTTATTTTGTGTAATTATATTGATTTTTTTAAAAGGGTATGTTATACTTATTGTGTAACAATACCCTTTTTCTTTTTGGAGGACTGAATTATGCGTCAGGAAGAATTAGTGACCCTTCCCAATCTTGTAAAGTTATATTTAAATTATTTGTCCGGTGTTAAAAGTAAATCAGAACTTACGGTTCTTGAATATGCATCTGATTTAAGATTGTTTTTCAGATTTATTTCACGAACAAGAAATCTTTGCGATAAATCTGTTCCTTTTGATGAAATTAATATTTCGCTTATGGATGATGAAACTATTTGCAGTGTAACTCTTGATGAAGCATATCTCTTCCTCGCCTACTGTCGCAAGGAAAGAAATAATGATAATAATTCAAGAGCTCGAAAAGTTACTGCAATTAAGAGATTTTATCGACATCTTGAAATTAACGGTAAGATTTCAGTAAATAAAATGGCATTTCTTGAAGCACCGCAGAAGAAAAAGTCTTTGCCCAAATATCTTACCCTTGAAGAAAGTTTGAAAATTCTTAACAATGTTGACGGTAAAAACAAAGAAAGAGATTATTGTATTTTAACTTTGTTTCTTAATTGCGGATTGCGTTTGTCTGAGCTTGTCGGTATAAATATTTCTCATATTAAAGATAATGATACTCTTGTGGTCCTCGGCAAAGGAAATAAAGAACGAACTGTTTATCTTAATCGCGCATGTCTTGATGCTATATCCTTGTATATGGCTGTTAGACCTAAAGACGGTGTTATTGACCGCGATGCATTGTTTTTAAGCAATCAGAAAAAAAGAATAAGCAGAGTTACCGTTCAGAAAATGGTTGAGACTAATCTTGACAAAAACGGTTTATCAGGAAGAGGTCTTTCGACCCATAAACTCCGACATACTGCTGCCACACTCATGTATCAGCATGGCGGAGTTGATCCATTGCAGTTAAAAGAAATTCTTGGACACGAGAACCTTTCAACAACAGAGATTTATACTCATATACATGATCAACAACTTAAAGATGCAGTCGATTCAAATCCGTTAAACAATATTTCAAAACTCAAAAAATCTTAAAAATATATATGAAAAGACCGCATCAATAAATGATGAAATTATACATATTCCTGCAAAGACGAGTTGCCTTATTAAAAATATTCTTGTTTCCCCTTTTTCAAACTGTCCTTTTCCGAGTATTGATTTTAAAAATGCATTTTTTGAATATTCACAACTGTTGTTGCACGCTGTTACCAAAGCGTATGTTGAAACTATTGTTCCCGGAATAATTGTTAATGCACAGTATCCGAATCCGCTGAAACCGTAAACGGAATACATATATCCGCATACAATACCTGTTCCGAGACCTTTTAAAAAAGGAACAGAAAACAATAGCGGATAACCAATCAAAGAAAATGATAAAAACACATTTAAAATCAGAAATACCATGTTTGAGATAATTGAGTTAATAAATATATCAACTATCCCCTGCCCTGATTTTATAATTATGTATGAATCAGCAAATTTACTTATATTCTGAGCAATATAGCTGCCCGAATTTATTGCTGTTGCACCGAATAAGATTCCCAATGAAAACATTACGCCGAGAAGTATGGTTCTGGAGTTTTCAAAAATTCTTTTAAATGATTTTCCGTTATAAACTCTGTAGTTTAATTTAGACCTGCTCATTTTTACCTCCGAATGTTTTTAATAAAATTATATGAGCAAGTCCCGATTTTATTACATAAAAAGACGGCTGAAAATTCAGCCGTCTTAATTTATATTTTTTCAACTTTTGCAAAATTAGCCATAATCTTTTTGGTTCCGGAGTTTGTAAAAGCAATTTCAAGTAATGTATCATTACCCATAGGCTTTGCGCTGAGCACAACACCTTCGCCGTAAGCTTTATGCATGACTGTATCACCAACATTGAAAACAGTTGTGTTTTTAGCAGGTGCAGAATAAGAAGGTGTTGATGTGAAGCCTCTTGAAGGTGTCTGAGGTCTTGACGGCGTTGCTTTGATATCTGTACTTGCAAAAGAAGTTTTCAGAGTTTCTCCGGTAATATCAAGAAGTGAATCTGGAATTTCACGAATGAAACGAGATGGCTGATTGAATCTTGTTTGACCAAAGAGCATTCTTTGCTTTGCACGGGTAATGTAGAGCTTCTTTTTTGCTCTTGTAACAGCAACATAAGCAAGTCTGCGTTCTTCTTCGATTTCGGCATCTCCGCCCATTGATGACATATCTGACGGAAAAATTGATTCTTCCATGCCAATAAGGCAAACAACAGGAAACTCAAGACCCTTTGCAGAGTGAATTGTCATCATTACAACAGTTTCGGCTTCGGCATTATAGTTGTCAATATCGGTCATCAATGCAACTTCCTGAAGGAAATCATTAAGCGTTGCTTCATCATTTTCTCTTGTGAATCGCAACAGGTTGTTTGATAATTCTTCAAGGTTTGCAAGTCTGTCTTCTTTGGTTTCAGGTTCAAGTGACAATGATGCAATATAGCCTGATTCATTTATAACTTTTTTGAACAAATCGGATAATTCAAGTGAATCTGCGCAATTAATAAATTCTTCCATCATTTTTCCGAATTCAACCATCTTTTTTGCGCTTCTGCTGAGTTTCGGGAATTGATCGGCAGATTTGATAACTTCAAAAAGACTTATTCCGAGACCTTCGGCTATTTCAAGTGCATATGAAACTGATGAATCGCCGATTCCCCTTTTAGGAACATTTATAATTCTTTGAAGTCTTACGGTATCGTTGGGATTTGCAATAACATTTAAATATGCAAGGGCATCCTTTATTTCTTTACGGTCATAGAATTTATGTCCGCCGATAAGTCTGTAAGGTATACCCATTCTTACAAATGCCTGTTCAACAAGGTTTGACTGGGAGTTCATTCTGTAGAGAACAGCAAAATCGCTGTATTTCTTGCCGTTTCGAATTCCGTCAAGAACTTTATCAGCAACAAATATACCTTCATCTCTGTCAGAATATGCAGTATGATAATTGATTAAATCACCCTTACCGTTGTCTGTCCAGAGATTCTTTCCTTTTCGGTTTTCGTTGTGAGCGATAATTTTGTTGGCGGCATCGAGAATATTCTGAGTTGAACGGTAATTTTGTTCCAGTCTGATAACTTTAGCATTGGAATATTGATGTTCAAAGCTCAAAATATTTTCAATTGTAGCGCCCCTGAATTTATAAATACTCTGGTCATCATCACCGACAACACAGATATTCTTATAACCTCCCGCAAGAAGAGACGTTAAAAGATACTGTGCATGGTTTGTATCCTGATATTCATCGACCATTATATATTTAAATTTACGCTGATAGTATTCAAGAACCTCAGGGTTATTCTGAAGCAAACGGACAGTATTTACAATGATATCATCAAAGTCCATTGCATCTGCATCCTTAAGACGTTTCTGATACATTTCATAAACTGAGCCGATGTTTCTCTTGCGGAAATCAACATAGTTTTCTTTTATATATTCAGCGGGAGAAATGAGCATATCCTTTGCACTGCTTATTGCGGAAATAACACTTTTGGGCGTTAATATATTTTCGCTTAAACCAAGCTGCTTGATGCAGTCCTTTATAACTCTTTTACTGTCATCGGTATCATAAATAGTAAAATTGGATGAATAACCGATATAGTCGGCATTTCTTCTTAAAATTCGGACACAGCATGAATGAAATGTGCTTGCCCAGATATCAAGTGCCGCTTCACCGAGCATTTTCTCGAGTCTTTCTTTGAGCTCTCCTGCCGCTTTATTTGTAAATGTGATTGCGAGAATTTCCCAAGGTTTAGCAGCATCAACCTGAAGAAGAGGTTCGATATCGAAAACATCATCAATAATACCGTCTGCTGCGGCACGCATAAGTGCAAGCTCGCTTTCACTCGGCTCATATGTATATTGCTCGCTGTAATAGGCTTTACCGTATTTCATTATGTTTGCTATTCGGTTAACAAGAACGGTTGTTTTACCGCTTCCTGCGCCTGCAAGCACCAAAAGCGGTCCCTCAGTTGAGAGAACCGCTTTCTTTTGCATATCATTAAGATTTTTAAAATCTCTTTCAATTATTTTTTTGCGAAGGGTAAAAAATTCGTTGGAAATCATTTGATACCTCAGATAGAAATTTCATGAGCGATTTTATAAAGCTCGCTGTTAACTTTGCGATCCATACTGAGAGCTTCATAAATATCGTAATCTATGATGTGGTCATCCTTCTGAACAACAACTCTGTTGCCGATGCCTTGCATAAGAAGCTGAACAGCTTTATAACCCATCTGGCTTGCAACAACTCTGTCGCGGACTGTAGGCGAACCGCCTCTCTGAACATGACCGAGAATAACAGCTCTTGATTCTACCTTGCATTCTTTCTCGATTTTTCTTGCAAGTTCTTCAACACCACCGATACCTTCAGCAACCATAACGATGAAGTGCTTCTTATCTGTAGTCTGAGTTCTTTTGATTCTTTCAATAACATGTTTTTCTATATCAGACTGAATTTCAGGAATAACAATAGCTGTTGCACCGACTGCAATACCTGCATTAAGTGTTAAGTCACCGCATTTGTTACCCATTACCTCAACAACAATACAACGGCTGTGAGATTCAACGGTATCTCTGACTCTGTCAACCATCTGCATAACTGTATTAAGACAAGTATCATATCCGATTGTGTAATCAGATGATACAATATCATTATCAATTGTTCCGGGAATACCTATGCATGGAATACCTCTGAGAGAAAGGTCACGTGCACCTCTGAAAGAGCCGTCACCTCCGATAACAACAATGCCTTCAATACCGTATTCTTTATTTCCGCAAGTTTCAAGTGCCTTTTGCATACCCGCTTCTTCCTGAAATTCGCGGCATCTTGCTGAATGAAGCATTGTTCCGCCCCTGTGAATGATATCGGAAACGCTTCTGATATTAAGTTCTTGAAGGTTACCTTCAATAAGTCCTTTATAGCCTTCGTTGATACCGAAAACTTTTATTCCGTTTTCACATGCGGTTCTTACAACTGCACGGATTGCAGCGTTCATGCCGGGAGCGTCTCCACCGCTTGTTAAAACGCCGATTGTTTTCATAAAAATTACTCTCCTTGTAAAATGTTCAGCATATATAATACACTTTTTATAACATAATGTCAATGAAATAAACATTTTTTGCTAAATTTTTATTATATTTTTTCCGCGAAACATTTATTCATTATAAATTACATTTGAATCACCCAGAATTTTGCGAAGTTCTCTCAAAAGAACGGTGTTTACATCTATTCCTTGCATTAACGGGTTTCTTTTATACTCTTTAATATCATTAAAATAATAATATAATGTTGTGTTGCCATCAAAAATTGCAAGAAGCTTTCTGCAGCATTCAATCTGAGGCGAATCAGAGGTATCAAAACGAAGGAATAAACCTTTGGCTTTCTTTTTATCTTGTTTAATGACCGGTAAAGAATTTTCAGAAGGGCAAGCCTCAACAGCTTCACAAACAATTTTTGTGTCTTCGTCTTCACGCATACTTACTCTGCCGTGAACAAGAACGATGTTGCCTTCAAAAAACATAGAAGGTTTATCCATAAGTGTTTTCGGAAATACAATTGTTTCTATTGAACCGCTTGTATCTTCAAGTGTTAAAAATGCCATTGTAGAATCAGATTTCGTGATTTTTTTCTTAACCGAGCCGATAAGTCCTAAAATTAATACTCTGTCATTGTCCTGATATTTCATCGTTTCCGAATCGAGAATATCTGAAATTCTTGCACATTTAAGACGGTCAGACAGCGTCTGATATTTTGACATAGGATGACCCGAAAGATACATTCCGGAAACTTCTTTTTCATATTTTAACAATTGTTCAGGAGTAAATTCATCAGACTCGGGATATTCAAAAACGGTTGAATGAACAGAATCATCATCATATGATGATGTTAGGTCACCAAAGCCGATCTGACCTTCGACATTTCTTCTTTTTGACGACTCTAATTCTTCAATAATTGTGTCAATTGAATTCATCATTTGTCTGCGGTTTGCACCGAGATTATCAAAAGCACCGCACTTTATAAGATTTTCAAGAGTTCTTCTGTTAAAATCTTTGCCGTGCATTCTGCGGCAAAAATCATAGAAGTCAACAAATTTACCGTTCGCTCTTCTTTCATCAATCATTCGTTTAATAAAACCTCTGCCGAGACCTTTGATTGCAAGAAGACTGAAATGAATATTTCCGTTTGAAACAACAAAATCATCAGAGCTTTCATTTACATGAGGTGCAAGAATCCTGATTCCGAGTTTGGAACATTCATTTATATACTGTACAACCTTACCTGTATTATCAAGAAAGCTTGTAAGCAACGCGGCAAAAAATTCACACGGATAATGGCATTTGAGCCAAGCAGTCTGATAAGCAACATATGCATAGGCTGCTGCGTGAGCTTTGTTAAAAGCGTATGATGCAAACGAAATCATTTCATCGAATATTTCGTTTGCTGCTTTCGGATTTACACCTTTGGCTATTGCACCTTCAACGAACGAATCGCGTTCTTTAAGCATAACATCATGCTTCTTTTTAGCCATTGCACGTCGAACAATATCAGCTCTTCCGTAAGAATATCCAGCGAGTTCACGGCAAATCTGCATGACCTGTTCCTGATAAACCATACAACCGTATGTGACATCAAGAATGCTTTTCAATTCAGGTGTTTTATATTTGATTTTTTCAGGGTTATGTCTGTTTTCAATGTAGTTGGGGATTGAATCCATGGGACCCGGTCTGTAAAGGGAAATAACAGCTATTAAATCTTCAAGGCTTTCGGGCTTAAGCTGAGAAAGAACATTTCTCATGCCTGCAGATTCAAATTGAAAAACCCCCTCTGTTTGCGCAGAACACATCATATCATAAACAGACTTGTCCTCTACATCAATAGTGTCAATGCTAAAATCAGGAACAGTTTTTTTAATCATGTTTTCAGCGGATTTTATAACAGTAAGTGTTCTTAATCCGAGAAAATCCATTTTAAGAAGACCGAGGTTTTCAAGAGTTGTCATCGGAAACTGTGTAACAATTGCTTCATCATTTCTTGCAAGCGGAACATAAGAAACAACAGGGTCATGTGTAATAACAACTCCCGCGGCATGAGTTGAAGCATGTCTCGGCATACCTTCAACTTTTCGTGCCATATCAATCAGTTCTCTGGCTTCATCGTCACTGTCATAAATTGCTTTGAAATCTACAGAACGTTTTAAAGCTTTATCTATGGTTATATTCAGCTCATTCGGGATTTGTTTTGCAATATTATCAACGGTTGAATAAGGCATTCCGAGAGCTCGTCCGACATCGCGTATTGCTGCTTTGGCTGCTAATGTGCCAAATGTTACAATCTGAGCAACATGGTCTGAGCCGTATTTGTCAATAACATAATCAATGACTTCTCCCCTTCTTTCAAAGCAGAAGTCAATATCAAAGTCCGGCATACTTACTCTTTCAGGATTAAGAAAACGTTCAAAGAGCAAGTTGTATTTCATTGGGTCAATACCGGTTATACCGATGCAATAAGCACAGATACTTGCGGCGCCTGAGCCTCTGCCGGGTCCAACAGGTATACCCATATCTTTTGCATGTTTAATAAAGTCATGTACTATAAGATAATAGTCAACATAACCCATTTTATTTATAATTTCAAGTTCGTAATCAAGACGCTCGAGGTATTCCCGAGGAGGATTGTCTCCGTATCTTTCTCTTAACCCTTTTTTGCACAGAAGAGAAAACCATTCAAAATGATCATATCCTTCAGGCACATCAAAATGGGGCAATTTTGTATTTCCGAATTCAAATGTAACATTACATTTTTCTGAAATTTCAGCGGAATTATACACAGCTTCGGGATATTCAGGGAAAGAATCAAGCATTTCTTCTTCGGATTTAAGATAAAATTCTTCTGTACCGAATTCAAGACCTGTATCTTCACCGACTGTATGGTTGGTCTGAATGCAGATAAGAACCTGCTGCATTTTTGCATCCTGCTTGTCCACATAATGAGCGTCATTTGTGGCAACCAGAGGAATGTTGAGTTCTTTGGATAATTTAATCAAATCAGGATTAATCATCAGTTGTTCATTTAACCCGTGATTCTGTATTTCGAGATAATAATTTCCTTCTCCGAAGGTTTTGCTGTACCATTCGGCAACATTTTTAGCTTCCTGATAATCATTTCTTTGTAAAGCTTTGGATACTTCACCTGCAAGACAGCCTGAAAGAGCAATAAGTCCGTCGTGATATTTTTCGAGAATATCTTTATCTACACGCGGTTTCGTGTAAAAGCCGTTTATCCAGCCTTCGGAAACAAGTTTAATAAGATTTTTATAGCCCTCATTGTTTTTACAAAGTAAAACAAGATGATATCTTTCGTTATCAATTCCATGAACCTTATCAAAACGCGACCTCGGTGCAACATAAACTTCACACCCTATAATCGGCTTGATATTTCTGCTTAAAGCAGCCTTGTAAAAATCAATTACACCATACATTACGCCGTGGTCTGTTATTGCAACGGAAGATTGACCCATGCTTTGAATTTTATCAAGCATAGGTTCAATTCTGCAAGCACCGTCAAGCAGACTGTATTCACTGTGTACGTGTAGGTGAGTAAAAGACATTTTAATTCTCCAATTTGATTTTATCTGCTATTTTTACAATTCTGCTTAGTCTGTGATTGATTCCCGAACGCGAAATCGGTTCATCGAGCATTTTTTCAAGGTCGCTTAAACTTGCTTCAGGATTATCCAGACGAAGGTGAGCAAGCTCCTGCAAATTATCGGGTAAAGATGAAATCCCCATGTGTTTATCAATAAGCTTTATGGCATCAACTTGCTGATTAGCAGCATGGACTGTTTTATTTATATTTGATATTTCAAAATTAAGTCTGCGATTAACAGTATTCTTGACATCTTTTTCAATTTTGATTCCCATAACCTGAAGAGATGCAGACTGCGCTCCGATAATTGCAAGAATATCCTCTATACTTTCACTGTCTTTAAAATAAACAATATGATTTCCTTTTCTGACTATGTATTTTGGATTAAGAGAAAGTTCATCAAGAAACTTCATGAAATCCATGCATAATCGTTTATAAGGAACAACAAATTCAAGATGATATCCCCTTTCGGGATCAGTAACTGTACCGCAAGCAAGAAATACTCCTCTGAGAAATGAACTCAAGCAGCATTCTTCGCTGATATTTGCCCTGTTGATTCTCAAAGATGTTTCGTTAAGGGTGTGTCCGAATTTTTCAAAAACCTTTGATTTTTCAGAATCAGTTTTTAAATAAGCCGTCATCTTTTTTGTTCCCGTTTCACTTATTGTCGGTTCAACCTTGCAATAATTCTTTAGATAAGACAAATACAATTGAAAAACATCTGTATTTTCTGATGTAATTGATAAGTTATATTTTGAGAAATGAGCAAAAAGCACAAGCCCGTAGACTTGTGCGTGAAAGCAACAGGAAGATATATTTTCAATTTTGGTTATTTCACTTTTTACTTCTGATGAAAAAGACAAAACATTTCTCCCCTATCCGATTATTTTCACTTCAGGTTCAAGAAGCACACCTTTTAAATTCAAAACGGTTTGTTTGCAGTGATTAATAAGTTTCTTAACATCTTCAGCGGTTGCGTTTCCTTTGTTAATAACAAAACCTGCGTGTTTTTCGCTGACTTGAGCACCGCCTACGGTGTAACCCTTAAGACCGCATTCATCAAGCAATGCTGCCGCAAAATAACCTTCGGGACGTTTGAAGGTGCTGCCTGCACTGGGATATTCAAGAGGCTGCTTATCCTTTCTTTTCGACATCAGCTCATCCATTCGGGCTTTTATTTCATCAAAATTACCTTTTTGAAGCTTAAGAGTAAGTGATAAAATAAATAAATCGCTGTCAGAATAAACACTATGTCTGTAAGAAAGATCTAATACATCACCTGAATACCTGTTTATTATTCCGTCAGAGGAAAGATGTTCACACGAAACAAGAACATCTTTCATTTCACCGCCGTATGCACCTGCATTCATATATGCAGCACCGCCTGCAGTACCCGGAATACCGAATGCAAACTCAAGACCCGTAAGGGAATTTTCAAGTGCAAAGCGGCAAAGTCTTGAAAGTGATGCACCGCTTTGGCAATAAATTGTTTCGTCATCAATAAGTGAGATTTTATCAAACCTACAAGTATTAATAACAACGCCTCTGAAACCTGAATCTGAAATAAGCATATTGCTGCCCTTCCCGATTATAAGGCTTGGAATTGATAATTTATTTATTACATTTAAAATTGAAATAATTTTTTTTTCCGTATCAGGAAAAACCATCAAATCGGCTTTTCCGCCAATTTTAAAGCTTGTATAATTCTTCAGCACAGCATCGGTTAAATATTCACATCCGATATTTTCACAAATTGTGATGATATCATTATATAAACTCATGGCTTCCTCCAAAATAATAATTATTCATCAAGAAGAGCTCACCGAATATGCCTGCATCGTTTCCGAGTTCGGCAGCAAGAATCTGTGTCTGCTTTTCAGAGTGAATTGTATATCTTTCATTTTTGGCATGTTCTCTCATTGGCTTGAGAATTGTATCGCCTTCATGGCTTACACCGCCGCCGATGCAAACTATTTCGGGCTGGAAGGTGTTTATGATATTATTGACACCAACCGAAACATAATAAATGTAATTATCGCAAACTTCCTTTGCAACAGCATCGCCGAGTCTCATAGCATCAAAAGCCGTTCTGCCACTTGTGTTGTCAATGTTGCCATTGACAAGCTGCCACATTTTGCTGTCTTTATTTGCAAGCATAGCTTCTTTTGTCTGAGAGATAAGTGCTGTTGCGGATGCATACTGTTCCCAGCATCCTTTTCTGCCGCAGTTGCACTGCTTGCCGTTAACCATAATAACCGTATGACCCATTTCACCGCCGGCAAAATTAACACCGCTTAAAATTTTACCGTTAACAATAATTCCGCTTCCGACACCTGTTCCAAGTGTTACAGCAACAAAATTACCTACTCCCTTACCGACACCGGCTACAGCCTCGCCGAGAGCAGCACAGTTAGCATCATTATCAAGATATACGGTCTTACCGATTCTTTCTTCAAGCATTTCCTTTGCAGGAACCTGATTGAAGCCAAGATTATTTGCAAACTCAATGTATCCGTTGTTTTTATTAACCGAACCGGGAGTGCCTACACCGACTGTTGAAACTTCATCCATTGATATGCCTGCGTCTTTAACTGCCATATCAACAGCAACTTTTATATCATCAAAAATTTCAGCGGCAGGTCTGGGACATTTGGTTTTAACCTTTCCTCTGCCGATTATTTTCAAATCTTCTGTAACAACACCTACTGCTATGTTTGTACCTCCGAGATCTACACCTATTCTGTACATATTTTATTACCTCCAATGTTTATTTATCAAATAATTTTAAAAATTGTGCCAGAATTCAAGTTCTTTTTTTGCGGGTATAATATCATCTGTCATTCCGAGGCTGTGAAGAAGTTCTCTTGTAGCGTTATATCCCATCTTTTTCTGTCTGTTATTCATTGCCGCAGCTTCAATAATAATAGAAAGGTTTCTGCCGGGCTTAACAGGAACAACAGTAACGGGAACTTTAATATCAAGAATTTCCGTATATTCATTTTCAAGTCCGAGTCTGTCATATACCTTTTCACTGTCCCAAGGTTCGAGCTGAACAACCATATCGACTTTTTCAGTAAGCTTGACTGCGCCCATACCGAAAAGACGCCTTGCATTAAGAACGCCAACACCGCGAAGCTCAATAAAATGCCGTATGTTATCGGGGGCTGAACCAACCAATGTTTTGTTAGAAACTCTGCGTATTTCAACTGCGTCGTCAGCAATAAGTCTGTGTCCCCTTTTAATAAGTTCAAGAGCAGTTTCGCTTTTACCTACACCGCTGTCGCCAAGAATAAGTACACCTTCACCGTAAACTTCAACAAGTACACCGTGACGGGTTATGCGCTGTGCAAGTTCAACACCGAGATAGGATATTGTTGCAGACATACACCCGGAAGTGGATTCGTTGGTTGCAAGAACGGGAACTTCATATTTTTCGGCAAAGCTCAAAAATCTTTTGCCGCATTGAAGCCCTCTTGTTATAACAATAGCCGCAGGTCTTTTTGAAAAGAATCTTTCAAGACATTCAAGAAATCCCTCTTTAGTAAGGCTTTTGAAATATTCAAGCTCTGTAAGACCGATAAACTGAATTCTTGCAGGGTCAAAGTAATCTTCAAAACCTGTTAATATCAATCCGGGTCTGTTTACATCCTGTGAAGTTATATAAATATCAGCAGGGTCTTTGGGTGAATAAATAATTTGAAAAGAAAGGTCATTCACAACCTTTTCAAGAGAAACGGAATATTTACTCATAATCTACTCCTTAAGAATTAATGCATATTAACCATATAAACCCATTATAATTGTATTATATAAGATTTTAATGAATTTTCCAACCCTTTTTTCAAAAATTATTAAAAAAATAACGGACACATATGTGCCCGTTAACAAATTAAAGCTGTTTTGCAATGTTTTCAAATTTTGTTTTTGTTTCTTCAATCATCTGAGCCTGAGCAGCGCCGGGATTATACCAGCCTTTTTTCTGCATATCTCCGAAAACTGAGAATTGGATAGAATGCTCTTCTTTAAGAATTTTTACCATATCATCCTGAAGCTTCTGATTGACACATTCATTTGAAAATGTGTTATACACATCGGTTATATGCTTCTGGGATGAAAGAATATCATCCATTATTTCTCTGTCTGTTAAGCATGTGTTTGTATTCATTGTCAAAGCCTCCTTAATACAAATGTCCCATAAGAGTATCAAAATGCTGTTTATGCTGATTTGCAATTTGTTCGCAGGTTGTTTTAACCTGAGGGTCGGTTGCCATTTCAGCATATGCCTTAAATTTTTTGATGAGCATCTGTTCGCAGTTGAGCTGGTCTTCGATAGCGGAAAGCTCTTTAGAAGTAAGGTTTGCCATAATATCTCTCCTTTTATTAGTGTAATGATATTATTAGCAAGCTTCAAGAATATATTCCGGATATAAAGCAAAAAAGAGCTGCTCAAAAGCAGCTCTTATAATGCGTTAATCACTTAATAAAGAGAACAACAAGTGTTGCGATGAGTGAAAGAACAAAGAATACTATAGCAAGAATCTTTGTAATCTTAACAAGCTTCTGTTCAACAGTCTTACCCTTGCTCTTACCAAGGAAAGTATCAGCACCACCTGCGATAGCACCTGAAAGACCCTGCTGGCGGCCTTCCTGAAGAAGAACCACGGCAACAAGTGCAAGAGAAGTGATAATAAGAACAACGCCTAAAACGATTTCATACCACTGCATAGGTCATAAACCTCCAATTAATATTTTACTAATGGATTGTATCACATTATTATCTCAATTGCAAGATGTTTTTTTGTTTTATTGTTAAAAATTACATTGAATTTTGAAAATAATACAGGATAATATATTTTTGCAGAGAAAAAACAGAAACGCGTTTGCATTTTCTCTGTATGACCATAAAACAATTTTTTGATTTACGGTCAAAGCCGTTCATTGTGGGGAAGCCCGACTTTGAACGGCTTTAAAAAATTAAAATGTAATTTGCTCTTCTTCATCCTCACTGCTCAATAATGCACCTGCGGCCGGAAGATTCTTCGCTTTGTATCTGTGAGGTTTTGTAAACTCCCCTTCTCGGTATTCACGCGCTGTCATGAGTCTGTGACCTTTCTTTAAAGTCAGTACACCGACTCCGATTGTATCCTTGGTTGTTTTCGGAAGAATAACAGCTGTGTTGATCAGAAGATGTCTGCCGGAACTTGAAATAACAACAAGCTCTTTATCTTCGGTAAGCTGAAGAATTGCAGATAAAGGAGATTTATCCGAATATGCTTTGATGAGTTTTTTACGTTTTGTGACAGTCTGATATGCTTTCATATCAATCTTGGCAGCTTTTCCATTCTCAAAGAAGAAAATCATGTAACCGCTGTAATCACCCGTCAATGCCATAAATACAGGCAGTTCTCCGTCTTCCATTTCAAGCTTTGCAGGAATATAATCACCCAGCACACTTGCTTTTGAATCTTCAAATGCAGATATATTTGTTTTATATACCTGACACTTATTAGTGAAAAATAAAAGCTCTTTTGCGTTGGTTGTTTCAAAGGTCTGGGAAATTTCATCTCCGTCTTTAAGCTTTTGTGCTCCGCTCATTCTTAGAGAGAGTGGAGTTATTTTTTTGAAATAACCGTCTTTTGTAAAGAAAATATGAACAGGATAATCGGGAATTTCCTCTTCAACGGGTGTTTCGTCAATTTCTGTTGAATAAACTATTTCCGTTTTTCTGGGTTTTGCATATTTTTTAATAACTTCTTTAAGTTCAAGAATTATAATCTGTTTTATCCTTTTCGGTGTTTCGAGGATATCATTAAGGTCTTTGATTGCCTCTTCGAGCTTATCAATATCCTGCAAGCGCTTAATAATATATTCCTTATTAAGATGACGAAGTTTGATTTCAGCTACATATTCAGCTTGGATTTTATCAATTTTGAAACCAATCATAAGGTTGGGCACAACCTCTGATTCTTCTTCTGTGTTTCTGATAATTTTTATTGCCTTATCAATATCGAGAAGAATCTTTTCCAGACCGCGAAGAAGATGAAGTCTGTCTGATGCACGCTTCAAATCAAATGCCGTTCTTCTTCTGACACAGTCACTTCTGAATTCAATCCATTCTCCGAGAAGTTCTTTAACTCCGAGGACTCTCGGATTGCCTTTAATAAGAACATTAAAGTTGCATGAAAAAGTATCCTGAAGAGGTGTTGAATCATAAAGCTTTTTCATCAGCTTATCAGCGTCTGTACCTTTTTTTACATCAATCGCAATTTTGAGACCGCCCAAATCCGTTTCATCGCGGATATCGTTTATTTCCTTTATTGAACCTGCTTTGACTTTTTCAATTATTCTGTCAATTATAGCTTCGCAGGTTGTTGTAGGAGGTATTTCTGTTACCTCAATGCAGTTATTCGATTTATCAAAGTTGTATCTTGCTCTGACTTTAAATCCTCCCCTGCCCGTTCTGTAAATTTCTTCCATGTTTTCTCTGTTATAAACAAGAAGTCCGCCGCCTGCAAAGTCGGGCGCAAGAAGAGTTTCCGTAACATCGTGCTTGGGGTTGCGGATTAATTCGATTGTTGTTTTGCATACTTCTTCAAGGTTGAAGGAACAAATTGAGCTTGCCATACCTGCCGCGATACCCGTGTTGGCATTAACAAGAACACTTGGGAAATTAACAGGAAGAAGCGCAGGTTCTTTCATTGTGTTATCGAAATTATCAACCATATCAACGGTGTTTTTATCAATATCAACAAAAAACTCCGTACATATTTTTTCAAGCTTTGCTTCGGTATAACGTGAAGCCGCCCACATCATATCTCTCGAAAAAGCTTTACCGAAGTTACCCTTTGAATCAACGTAAGGATGCAGAAGAGCCTCGTATCCCTTTGAAAGACGGACCATGGTATCATAAATAGCAGCGTCACCGTGGGGATTGAGCTGCATAACCTGACCAACGATTTTTGCAGATTTTGCCCTTGCACCTGTAAGAAGACCCATTTTATACATCATGTAAAGGATCTTACGGTGAGAAGGCTTGAATCCGTCAATCTCGGGAATTGCTCTTGACATGATAACACTCATCGCATAAGGCATGAAGTTGACTTCCAGAGCATCGACAATGCTTTGGTTTGCAACATCGCCTGCGCCGAAAATATGGGTTTTATCGTCAAGCTGTCTGAGGGATGAATTAATATCCTTTTTATTTCTTTTAGCCATTTTATTAACTCCGTAAATTATTATGATACGTCTGTCAAATCAATATAAAGATGACCGTTTTCGGCAATATAATCCTTTCTTCCGATAAGATTATCGCCGAGCAGTAAATCAAATTTATCAGCCGTTTCCTGTGCAAAAGCAGGCTCAATTTTGATGAGCCTTCTTGTTGAAGGATTCATGGTTGTAAGTGACATCATTTCGGGATCGTTTTCACCAAGACCTTTTGAACGCTGAATGGAATACTTCTTATTGCCTATTTCCGCTATAACATCGTTCTTTTCTTTTTCAGTGTATGCAAACCATGTTTCATCACTGCAATTAATTTCATAAAGCGGAGATTCTGCGATAAAAACCTTGCCTTCATTGATAAGAGTAGGCATAAGCCTGTAAATCATTGTAAGAATAAGGGTTCTGATATGGAAGCCGTCTACGTCGGCATCGGTACAAATAATAATTTTGTTCCATTTAAGCATATCGAGATTAAATGAAATCATATCCTTGCCCGATTTTTTCTTAGAAGGAACTTCAACACCGCAGCCGATAACCTTAATCAAATCGGTAATAATATCACTTTTAAAAATACGGTCATATTCTGATTTGAGACAGTTGAGAATTTTACCTCTTACAGGCATTATAGCCTGAAATTCGGCGTTTCTTGACTGTTTACAAGCACCCAAAGCGGAGTCACCCTCAACGATAAACAGTTCACGAAGCTCAACATCCTTTGTTCTGCAGTCAACAAACTTCTGAATACGGTTTGTAAGGTTGCTGACATTCTGAATGAGTGATTCTTTCATGCCAAGCCTTGTTTTTTCGGCTTTGACACGGCTTCTCATATTAATGAGTACCTGATCTGCAATCTTTCCTGCTTCAAGCGGATTTTCAATGAAATAAACCTCAAGCTGATGCTTGATAAAATCGGTCATTGATTCCTGAATAAATTTGTTTGTAATAGCCTTTTTGGTCTGATTGGCATAGGATGTTTGGGTTGAGAATGAAGAAATAACAAGAACAAGGCAATCTTCGATATCCTGAAAAGTTATCTTGCTGTCACTTTTCTGATATTTGTTATTCTGTTTCAGATATGAATCTATCTGCGAAACAAACCCCAGTCTTGTAGCCTTATCGGGCGAACCTCCGTTTTCAAGAAAGCTTGAGTTGTGATAATACTCTTTAAACTGAACTTTATTTGAGAATGTGAGCGAAATATTCATTTTCAGCTTATAATCAGGTAAATCTTCTCTGTCTCTGCCGACTGCATCACCTTGCCAAGTCTGAATGCTTGTGAGAGCATTTTCGCCCACGCATTCTTTAACATAGTCTTCTATGCCGTTTTCATATACATATTCAAAAGTTTCAAAACTTTTACCAATCTGATTCTTAAGGATAAACTTTACACCTGCATTAACAACAGCCTGCTTTTTAAGTGTATCCTGAAAATATTCAAGCGGAATATCAATATCAGTAAAAACATCAAGGTCAGGAAGCCATTTGATTCTTGTACCTGTATCTTTTTTTGAATATTCCTCTTTTACCATATCACCGACTATGAAACCCTTTTTAAAGTTAAGGGTATATCTGTAGCCGTCGTTATGAATTTCAGCTTCCATATAGTCAGATGCAAACTGAGTTGAACAAAGACCGAGACCGTTAAGACCGAGTGAATATTCATAGCTGCCGTTATTATTTGTATCATATTTACTGCCTGCGTACATTTCACAGAATGCAAGCTCCCAATTATATCGTTTTTCTTTATTATTATAGTCTACGGGCAATCCTCTGCCGAAGTCCTGAACTTCAATTGAATGGTCAGCGTATCTTGTAACTATAATTCTGTTTCCGTAGCCTTCTCTTGCCTCGTCAATTGAGTTTGAGATTATCTCAAAAACAGCGTGCTGACAACCGTCAAGCCCGTCAGAACCGAAAATAACGGCAGGTCTTTTTCTGACTTTGTCAGGACCTTTGAGAAGGGTCATACTTTCATTATTATATTCGGGTTTTTTAGCCATGCGGTCAATCCTCCCAAATTTCGCAAATTTTACCGATATGATTATACCACATCTTGAAGCAATGTCAAGATTAAACACAATTTATTGATGACAAATTGATATGTTATTTTACATAATATAACAAAAAACCAAGCTTTGTTTGGCTTGGTTTTATCAATTAAAATATAACGGATTTTTTCTTGCCTTTTTTATTTACGGGGTGCTCTTTTATTCTGACTA
>JAFWYP010000013.1 GCA_017517665.1 Clostridia bacterium
AGCCATATGCGGATTCTTTCACTCGCATAGCCTTCGAGAAATCTATCCGCATTCAGAACGAACCATATTCCGAGACCTACAACGGCAACACCTATTATTGCATAAAAATACCAAGGGATTCTGACTCCGCCGAAATACATTGTTACTATGCCGATTCCGAGAATAAGAAGCGTTCCCGAAACATGGTTTTCAAGATACACAAGAGCGCATACAAGACCGATAACCAGAATATACGGTGCCATCATCCATGCGGTTTTTTCTACCCATTTATGATATCTTTCCATGCTGAACGCAAGGAACATTACTACGGCAAGCTTCGCTATTTCCGACGGCTGGAACGTTCCGACAACGGGAACGGCAATCCATCGTTTGAATTCCTCTTTTCCGGGAATTACCGCCGGATTAATCAGAACATAGCAAAGCAAAAACAGTGACAAAATAAAAATCACCGTTGATGCATCTCTGAAGACATCCGTTTTTATGCGTGAAACGGCAAGCATCAACGCAATTCCGAAAACCGCATAAAGCACCTGCTTTTTAACATAAAAAAACGCGTCAAACTTTGCATCTGCGTCATACATTGCGTTGACATAGCTTGCAGAAAACATCATTATAATGCCGATTGTAAGAATTGCAATAACAAGAGCGAGAAACGTTATATCCATTGATCCTTTTGAAAAAAGGTCTCTGATTTTCTTCTTGCCTGTAAAAATATCTTTTACGAGATAAAATATCCCGAAATGTGCCAGAATTTCACTTTTCAATTTTGATTTGTTCAAAAATCCCTCTCCTTCCTATCGAAGAATATATCCTCCGAAATACATTGCGGCAACTGCCGCCACTCCTCCGAAAATATTCAAAGCGGTAAATGTAAGAGTAATTTTTTTGTCACTCCAACCGTTTAATTTCAAATGATGCTGAACAGGTGCACTTTTAAAAAGAGGTCTGCCGCCTGTTCTTTTATAATAAATAATCTGGATAACATCGGTTGCTCCGATAACAAAGAACGATAATCCGCTTAAAAATAATATAATCGGACATCCGATTGCATATGAAATCGCAACAAGCATTCCGCCAAGAAACATTGTTCCCGTTCTTCCGATATTGATTTTAAGAGATTTTCCGTTCAGCAAAATGAAACCTGCGCATGAACCCGCAAGAGCCGCCGACATAGCTGTAAAACCGAAAAAGCCTTTAATTGCGGCGATAATTCCGAGAGAAACAGCCGCAGTCAGGGTCACGCCGCCGCACAATCCGTTAACGCCATCCGTTATATCAACGGCATTGACCGCAGCATAAATCAAAATAATTCCTATAATCCAATAAAAAAATCCGGGTTCGGTATTTCCGAAAAACGGAACAAACATATACGGCTTACCGTTCATTCCCATGTAAAGTCCCGTGAGATATGCAAGAATCACAAAAAACTGCATAACAGCCTTCTGTTTAACGGGAACACCAAGATTCTTTTGTGTTTTAATCTTAAAATAATCGTCAATCAAGCCGACAAGAGAAAATGACAAAGCCATGAGAATTCCCGACCAGAGCTTTGTATACATCTCCTGACCGACCAAACTTCCTGAAACAACTATATCTCCTCCCGTAATTCTGTCGGTTGCAACCGCAAGAACAACGGCAGAAACCGTGCCGATTGCAAGAATAATTCCGCCCGAAGATACAACAGGTTTTCTCTTTTCACGGACATCAAACGTATTGCCGAATTCAAGCTTTCCGATAAACGGAACAAAAGAAAAACCCAACAGGAATGTTACGGCAAGACCTGCAATACCCGCAACTGTGATTACCGCCGATACGCTCATTTCTCAAGAGCCTCATAAACAGAATAAATAACATCCTCAAGTTTCATTCCTCTGCTTGCTTTGAAAAGAACTGCATCGCCTTCTTTGAGATACGAAACAAGAGCGTCTGCAAGCTTTTTCTTATCATCAAAGCTTTTTACGCAGGGAATTTTTCCGTCGGCTGCACCCTTTGCGGTCTGTAAAGAGCGTTCGCCGTAAGTAAACACGGCATCAATACCGTTTTCCGCAGCCTTGACACCAACACCGTAATGGGCAGTTTCGCTGACCTCACCGAGTTCAAGCATATCGCCGATTACTGCAATTTTCTTTTTTGCATTCATGCTTCCGAGAACGGCAAGTGCCGCCGCCTGTGAATCGGGGCTTGCGTTGTAGCAGTCCTCAATGAATGTTATTCCGCATTTTTTGTTGATTCTCTGACGCATACCTGCAGGAACATAGTTTTTAAGAGCTTCAAAACCGTCAAAAGGTTCTATTCCAAAAAAAGAACCTGCCGCAACCGCCGCCAGAGCATTGTACACATTGTGGCGACCCGGGAAAGGCAGGCTCACCCTTCCCGTACCGCCGCTGAAACCGACAGTCAACTCGGTTTCGTTTTCTTTGGAGGTTATTTCAAATGCCTTAAACATTGATTTCTCATTATTTATACCGTAATAAGTTATCGGATGTGCATCCGCGCAAACGGTAATAAGCATATCGTCATCGGCGTTGAGAATAAGAGGTGCACCCGCTTTCATTCCGTTGAGAATTTCAAGCTTTGCTTTTAATATCCCTTCTCTTGAGCCGAGCTTTTCGATATGCGAAACTCCGATATTGCTTATTATTGCAACATCAGGTTTTACTGCTTTTGTCATTCTTGAAATTTCTTCAAAGCCGCTCATTCCCATTTCGATAACCGCCGCCTCATGTTCTTTTTCAAGCCTGAAAAGAGTGAGAGGAACACCGATTTCATTGTTGAGATTGCCCTCATTTTTGAGAGTATTATATTTTGAGGACATAACCGCGTGGGTCATTTCCTTTGTTGTTGTTTTGCCTACGCTGCCCGTTATTCCGATAACAGGAATATTGAAAAGGCTTCTGTAGTAACCCGCAAGGTCAAGAAGTGCCTGACGGGTGCTTTCAACAAGAATCTGATTTTCACCGAGTCTGCAGTCTTTTTCGCAAATAACGGCTTTTGCACCGCTTTCAATCGCCTTTTCGGCAAAATCATGACCGTCAAAATTTTCACCCTTAATGGCAATAAAAAGACTGCCGCAGGTTATCTTTCTTGTGTCGGTACATATGCTGTCAAATTTTCCTTCGAGATTTGTTGAAGAACCAACTGCCTGCGCAGCCTCTTTAAAACTTAAGGGTAACATTTACTCACACCTTTTCTGAAAGAATCTGAGCTACAACTTCTCGCTCATCAAAATGAATTTTACCGCTTGCAAGAATTTGATAAGTTTTCTGACCCTTGCCCGCAAGCACAACAACATCGCCTGCATTTGCGATTTTAAGAGCTCTCTTTATCGCACCTTTACGGTCGCTGTCAACGATGATTTTTGCGCCGCCTCTGCCGATACCTGCTTTGATATCTTCAATAATGGCTTCGGGGTCTTCGCTTCTGGGGTTATCCGAAGTAACAACAGCCACATCGGAAAGTCTTGCCGCAATTTCACCCATTATGGGTCGCTTTGTTTTATCTCTGTCTCCTCCGCAGCCGAAAACACAGATAACCTTACCCTCGGTTATTTCGCGGACACACTTGAGAACATTTTCAAGTCCGTCGGGAGTATGCGCATAGTCAATCAGAATTGTATAGGGTACATCCGCGGGAACAACTTCCATCCTGCCGGGGACACCCATGCAAAGTGCAAGCGCATCAAGAACCGCTTTAAAATCCAGTCCCATTTCAATCAGACATACAGCCGCGCCCATTGAGTTATAGACCGAGAAATTACCGGGCACGGCAAACTTCACTCTGCCTATATTGCTGTTGCTTACAAGCTCATACTTGACACCCGAAGATGAAATGCGGATGTTCTTTGCGGAATAATCGCATTTATCGTTGTTGACAGAGAATGTGACCTTTCTGCAGTCAATCCCTTCTGTCATAAACGATGCGCTTTCATCATCAATATTCACAACCGCAAGAGATGAATTTTCAAAAAGCTTTCGTTTTGCCGCCTTGTAGTTTTCAAAAGTTCCGTGATAATCAAGATGGTCCTGAGTAAGATTTGTGAAAATTGCCGCCTCAAAGTGAACACCGTCAACTCTGTGCTGGTCGATAGCCTGCGAGGAAACTTCCATGACACAGTATTCACATCCTGCTTTTACCATTTCATCAAAAAGGCCGAAAAGCTCATAGCAGTCGGGCGTTGTGAGAACAGCAGGATATTCCTTATCGCCAACGATATTCTTAACTGTTCCTATAAGACCGGTTTTATGTCCCATGCCGTCAAGAATGGATTTGAGAATAAAACAGGACGTTGTTTTACCGTTGGTACCCGTAACACCGATTATCCTGATTTTCCTTTCGGGATGACCGTAAAACGCCGCGCATATGTGAGCATACGCACTTCTTGTATTCTCAACAAGAATCTGTCTTTCAAGACCGAGGTCTTTCTGAACAACGACCGCCGACGCACCTTTTTCAAGAGCTTCAACCGCCTTTGTATGACCGTCAAAGCGCTTACCTTCAATGCATATAAAGATACATCCTTCACTTACCTTTGACGAATTATCGGTAATGAATGTTACCTCTTTCTCTCCGAAGCTTATGCTCTTCCCCAATTCTGCTGCAATCTGATCAAGCTTCATCTTTTGTCCTCCTTACCATGTTAACCTGCATAGTCATTTACGTCCGTGTCGGACTTGAAATAAACGGTTATTGTTTTACCGTATTCAACTTCTGTACCGGGGTCTTCGCTCTGGTCATAGGAAACAAGCTCTCCCGCATTCAAAGCATTGCCCGATATCTTGATATTTAAACCTGCCGCAAGGGCATATTTATTAGCTTGTGACACCGTCATCTGACGAAGGTCGGGAACTGTTGCCGTCAGTTTTTCAGCATCGTTTTCGGTATAAAGAACAACTATGCCGTTTTTGGGCATCGTCTGCTGATATGCAGGCATCTGTGCCATAACGGTTTCGCCGTTTCCGACCGTTTTAACCTCATATCCGTCTTGCCTGAGCATCGCTCTTGCCTCACCTATTGTCATTCCTATAAGACTCGGCGCGGTAACATCAAGCATTGCAAGCTCTTTTTCGGTATACTGTCTTTCGACATTGAGATATTCAAGAGTCTTTTCGATAACCTGAGCAGCAACGGGAGCACAAATCTGTCCGCCGTTAATCTGTCCTACAGGTTCATCAACAAGAATAAGAATTGCTATTTCAGCATCGTTCGCAGGCGCAAAGCATCCGAACGATGAAACATACTTACCCTTATGACCGAGTTTCTGTGAAGTACCTGTTTTTCCGGCTACTCTGTAACCTGAAACATAGGCATTCTTACCTGTACCTTTTGAAACAACCGCTTCCATCATTTCCGAAACGGTCTGCGCGGTTTTCTCAGAAACAACCTGTCTCTTTACAACAGGCTTTGTTTCTTTTATAACATTTCCGTTTTCATCAAGCTGTTTTGCAATGAGATACGGCTGCATAAGCTTTCCGCCGTTGGCAATCGCACTCATAGCAGTAATCATCTGTATCGGGGTAACCTGGAAAGACTGACCGAATGACGAACTCGAAAGCTCAACAATTCCCATATCCTTCAACGCATGATAGGTTACGCCTGCAACAGGTGTGCTTTCTGCAGGAAGGTCGATTCCCGTTTTTTCGGTAAAACCGAAGGCTTCGAAATATTCATAGAATTTTTCCGCGCCGAGCTTCTGTCCGACGGTGATAAAGAATGGGTTGCATGAATTCATAAGACCCTGCTGAAAATCCTGCATTCCGTGTCCCGTTCTTCTGTGACATTTGATAGTCCAGTCGGAAACCTGAATTTTACCCGAGCAGCTGTAAGTGGTTTCAAGAGTTGCAACATTTTCTTCAAGACACGCCGCCGCGGTTATGATTTTGAAAACCGAACCGGGTTCATAGCTGTCACTGACGATAAAGTTTCTCCATTTTGAATAGAGCATTCCGTTGCGGGCCTTGCTTCTTTCCGCCGCATCCTCATATTCTTCGAGAGCCTTCTGTTCATGTTCAGTCAGACTCTGCGGATTATTAAGGTCGTAATTGGGCATTGATGCCATTGCAAGAATAGCCCCCGTGTTAACATCCATGACTATACCGTAAGCACCCGCGCCTTTCGAGTCAACATATGCCTGCTCAAGGGAATCCTCGAGGTATCTCTGAATAACCTCATCTATCGTAAGAACAAGACCCGTTCCCTGAGTTGCATCGTAATAAGTTTCAAACTCCTGCTTCATAACATCGCTCTTACCGTTTTGCGCAGTGATTATTCTGCCTGGAGTGCCCGTAAGAGTGCTGTCATATTTAAGCTCAATTCCCGACCTGCCGATATCATCCGTGCCGGTAAAGCCGATAACATTCGACGCAAGAGTTCCGTAAGGATAGTATCTTTTTACATCGGGATCAAGACCGATCGCCGAACTGTAATAAATTTTTTTCTCTTGTTTTTCAAGTATTCCGTCATCATTTTTCTCAAAAACGTCGTACTCATAATAATCAGAAATCAATTTTGCGAGTTTTTCTTTTTCTTCAAATTCAATTTGTCTTTTGATAACAAGGTAAGCATAGTTCTTTTTATCAGCCTTTTCTTTAATTTCTTCAAACTCAACACCCGTAATTTCGGAAAGTTTTCGGCAGAGGTCATTTTTGAAATCCTCATGCTCATTCAGCGTTTTTGCATTGGGCTTTATGTAAACCTTCCAGACCGATGCACTCTGAGCAAGCACCGTTCCGTTAGCATCGTAAATTATTCCGCGCTCTGCCGATATCTCTGTATCGTGAAGCTGATTTTTCTCCGCCTGCTCTTTATAATGCTCACTGTCAACAAGCTGTATTTTCGTAAGATTAACAGAGGTTGCACCAAAAACACCAACAGATAAAAACAAAAAAACAACAAGCGCTCTTATAAGCAGTTTTCTTCTCGGAGGTAATTTTTTCAAGCTTGTTTCTCCCTTTCTTAATTCTTTTTAATAAAAATAAATAACGCCGCCCCAAAAAACAGCATACAAAAATCACAATCCCGACAAACAATGCATCGGAAACGGTTTCTGCGTCCGTATATTGAGACAGCCTTGACTATAACATTTTAATGTATATGCCGTTCTTCGCCGTGCATATGCAAATAAAGCGGACAAAAACGCCGCCATTTTCAGTCGGCCGTTTTTGCCTCTTTATTTTCTACGGCTTTTCCGCCTGCCAGAACTACTTCGTCGCCATCCGTGTTACCGAAGTAATGTATCTGATAGCGTTCAAGCTTATGCATACCTAAAACAGAAACCGCATATTCATCAACCTTATCAAGCGAAACTGCCGAGCTGAGTTGCATTACAAGTCTTGTGTTTTCACTCTGTGCTTCTTTTATTTTAACTTCCCAGTCCCCTACTTCTCTTTCAAGTGTCACCAATGAGATCTTCGAGAAAAGTACCGTTCCGAAAAGCAACAGAAGAACTGCCGAAACAAAGAACAGCTCTACAGCCCGAAGAGCAGAGGCAATCGATTCTCTGCGAATCTGTGCCGCTGTTTTCGGTTTCTTTTGAGCAGGCATCTCTTTTTCCGTTTCCTGTACCTCAGGTTTGAGCGCAGGTAAGTCATACATTGACAAATCCAAAGCCTCGCTGCGATTGTAATCTGTCATACCTCTGTCCTCCTTTCAAAAGGCGATTCTTTAATTAATAGTCCTTAAATGATTTTTTCGGCCGTGCGCAATCTTGCGCTTCGGCTTCTGTTGTTGTCGGAAACTTCTGCCGAACCCGGTGCAACAGCTTTAAACACTTTTGCACGGGGTGAGTTTCCGCAAACACATACAGGAAAATTCTTAGGGCAGGTACAGCCCTTTGAAAATTCAGCAAACTGTTTTTTTACCGTTCTGTCCTCTAAAGAATGGAACGTTATTATACTGAGTCTGCCGTTTTTATTGAGGCAGTCAAACATATCATCAACCGCAACATCAAGCCCCGAAATTTCGTGATTTATGAATATCCTGACGGATTGGAACGTTTTGCGCGCGGGATGTCCGTCTCTTCTGGCTGCCGCCGGCATTGCCGATTTGATTATTTCCGCAAACTCAAGAGTGGTCTCAATAGGTTTTTCTTCTCTTGCTCTGACAATAGCTCTTGCTATTGACGGTGCAAATTTTTCTTCTCCGTATTCATAGATAATTTTCTTCAATTCATCCTGAGAAAGCGTGTTTATCGCCTCTGCCGCACTCATTCCCTCAAGACTCATTCTCATATCGAGAGGTGCATCGTGGTGATAGGAAAATCCTCTTGACGGCTCATCAAGCTGATGTGAACTTACACCGAGGTCAGCAAGAATTCCGTCAACACCTTCGATACCGAGAGATGCAAGAATGTTTTTGATATTAAAAAAATTATCATGAACCAGAGTAACGCATTCAAACGGCGACAGTCTTTCCTTAAGCGTCGCAATAGCCTGAGGGTCTCTGTCTATAGCAATCAGCCTTCCGCCGTTAAGGCGCTTCGCAATTGCCGTTGAGTGACCTCCGCCGCCCGAAGTACAGTCAACATAAATACCGTCAGGTTTTATATTGAGCGATTCTATACTCTCCTCAAAAAGAACGGGAATATGTTTGAATTCAAATTTTTCGTTTTCACTCATCAGAATTTCCCCGCTTAATTATAGTCCATGGAACTCATATCGAAGCTTGCACTGGTGTATGAAGATGTTGTTTCAACCCATGCATCATAGTTCCAGAGTTCAATTCTGTTCATGATTCCGACAACATAAACATCTTCGTCGAGACTTGCATATTTTTTATACTCGTCTTTGATGGTAATTCTGCCGGATTTATCAACAGTTGCCTTATCCACTCTGTCTGCAAGCCAACGCTGCGCAGCAATAAGCTGCGGACCCGAAAACTTCTGCTTGAATTTTTCGTTGAAAGCGTTCCAGCTTTCTTCAGACATAAGAAGAAGGCACGGCTCTTCGTGGATGGACTTGAGAATAAACACCGTTGTGCCGAGACTTTCTCTGAACGAAGGAGGTATTGCCATTCTGTTGACCTGGTCAAATTTTCTTATTTCTTTTCCACAAGATGAGAAATCCATATGCCTCCTCCTTTCTCAAAAATCTTTTTTCTTTAATGGAAATTTGTGTCTCCCCTTTACTCCACAAATCAACCCTTTGTCACCCTTAAGTAACCACATTATAACGTGAATATATAAGAATATCAAGGGTTTTTTCAAAAAAAATCGAAATTTTTTCAAGTTTTTTTATTTCTGTATAAGAAGCATAAAATCCACTGTTTTTTCGGGTTGTGTATTTTCAAAAAACTACCACAAGATATAGTAAAACAGCTGTTACACGGAGAAAAAATCTCAGTTTAACAGCTGTTTTGGTCAGGTTGTCAGCATCAGCATATCTTCGGGACTTATACCGGGTTGCAAGGCGCAGTTTATGGCAAGCGATGTCAGTTTTGCGGCTCTTTCTATCATCAGATCAACTTCCCGGGGGGTAACCATCATACTTTCCGTTTTTTCGGAAACACGTTTTTCCTCTCCCATGCAGTCCATAATCAGCGTTGCGGCATCAACAACCGTCGGAACTCCGATAGAAACAACAGGAACGCCAACCGTTTTCTCACTTATTTCCTGCCTTGAGTTTCCCACTCCGGAACCGGGAACTATGCCCGTATCACACATCTGTATTGTTGTTCCGAGTCTGTTAACATTCCTTGCAGCAAGCGCATCAACGGTTATAACAATATCCGGATTGAGAGTCTGAACAATGCCTTTTATTATTTCTCCCGCTTCTGCACCCGTTTCTCCCGTAACCCCCGTTGCAACCGAAGTCACGCACCTGAGACCCGAAAGTCCGGTTGAACGAAGCAATTCTCCGGTAATGTGTCTCGTTGCAAAAATCATTGAAGCACATTTCGGTCCGAGTGCATCGGGTGTTATACTCATATTTCCGAGTCCCGCAACAAGAACACTTCCCTTTTCAGGCAAAACCCGTCTTATCTCTTCCGCAACAGCACCAAGGCTGCCGTCTATAAACTGTGCATGTCTTGCAAACGGGGTTACTTCAACCGTAACATACCTGCCCGTCGGTTTGCCTACTGTTTTTTCACCTTTCTCGTTCAAGACATCAATTCTTGTTATTTTTGCATCCGTCTTTTCAATAACTTCAATACGAATACCCTCAAGGGATTTTTCATCAAGATTTTCGCATTTCTCAAGCGCAAGGTCCGTTCTGAAATTCATATTATAAATTACCTCTTGATTTTTTTCTCAATTTTTAGTATTATAAGGTGCAAATGGTTTGATTTTGCAAATCTTTTAAACATTTTTCAAAAACTTCTTGCAATTATTGAAAAAATGTGTTATTATAGTCACCTGTATGAAGAAGGAGGTGTCGTTATGCCCAATATTAAGTCAGCTAAGAAAAGAGTTATAGTTAACAAGACCAGAGCTGCAAGAAACAAGTCACGCAACACAGCTCTTAAGACTGCTATCAAAAAGGCTCACGCAGCCGTTGAAGCAAACTCCCCCGAAGCAAATGCACTTGTTAAGGAAGCTATCAAGAAGGTTGATCAGGCTGCGGCTAAGGGTCTTATCCATAAGAACAATGCTGCCCACAAGAAGTCAGCTCTCGCACAGCTTGTAAAATAAGTCGTTTTTACAATTCAAAACTTTACCAGATGACCGCGGTTGTAAATTTTTTATGACCGCGGTTATTAAGTTATTGACATTCAATGACAATTAAGATATAATTTCCTTGTAAAAAATATTCGGGAGGTAATCTTATGGATTGCATTAAGAAGATTCTCAAAGTTGCAGGCATCGTTCTTGCCGTTGCAGGAGTTGTTGCAGGCGTATATTTTGCTGTTAAAAAGTTCCTTGATAAAAAGAATCAGACAGCTGACCTTGAAGAAAATTACGTTTCCTGCTCATGCTGCGAAGCTTAACCGAAAAATTTCCCTCGTCTTTACGGCGAGGGTTTTTCATTTTTTAAGAATTTCTTAATTCGTATTCGTTTTCATTGACAAACCGAAAAAATACTCTATTATTTAATTGTGAGCCTGCTGAATTTACTTTTCCTTAGGTTTTGAGAGGAAAGATGAAATCAGACCGCAAAGAATCGCGGCGGTCACTCCGCCTGAGGCCGCAGTCAGGGCGCCGGTAAGGATTCCTCTTACCCCCTGCTCTTTTATGGCACTTTCAACACCTTTTGCCATGAGATAACCAAAGCCTGTCAGCGGAACCGTTGCACCGGCACCCGCCCAGTCAACAATCGGCTCATAAACACCAAGCGCAGTCAACACAACGCCTGCCGCAACAAAAATAACAAGTATTCTTCCCGGAGTAAGCTTTGTTAAGTCAATGAGTATCTGCCCTATAAGGCATATACCGCCTCCTACGGCAAATGCTTTCAGCAAATCAATTAATATATCCATTGCATCAACCCGTTTCTTTTTTACTATTATCGGCAATGTTTTTGGTTATATTCCCGATTTTTGAAATTTGCTATTGACAAAATACAAAAATAACAATATCATCTATATTGTAGTTCTCAGGGGGAACAATCACAACTTAAAAGGAGAATTGAAATGGTATTTGAAAAACTCAAAAAAATCATCAGCGAACAGCTTGAAGTCGACCAGAGCATTATCTCTGAAACTTCCTCAATAACAGGCGATCTCGGCGCAGACAGCCTTGACCTCGTTGACCTTGCAGTGTCAATTGAAGACGAGTTTGACATCGAGCTTTCCGATGAGGCTCTTGACAAAATCAAGACCGTTGGCGACCTTGTTGCATATATCGAAGACAGAATCTAACCGAAGAAATAACCGCAGTTTTAACTGCGGTTTTCTTTTTGACACTTTTGAGCTATTATGCTAAAATGTTTTTGAGGTGTTTAACATGATTATAAAAAATGCATTGGTTTACGGAAAAGATTTTAACGCTGAAACAAACGACATAATAATTGACGGCGAGAAAATTTCAAGTATTGAAAAAACAGACAAAGAAGGTTTGGATTTTTCAGGATGTGTTGCCGTACCGGGATTTATTGATATTCATATCCACGGATGCAATATGGCTGATGCAACCGACGGCAATCCCGAATCTGCAGCGCTTATGAGCAAATGGCTTGCTAAAAACGGCATCACATCTTTCTGTCCCACAACAATGACTCTATCAATTGACACGCTGAAAAAATGCTTCGGTTATATTTCAGACACAATGGGCAAAGAAGAAGGCGCTTATATCCACGGCATTAACATGGAAGGTCCTTTTATCGCTCCGGAGAAAAAAGGAGCTCAGGCAGAAGAGCATATTCTTGAACCCGATTTTGAAATTTTCAGCGAACTTAACTCAATTTGTCCCGTTAAGCTTGTCGATATTGCGCCTGAGAGAAAAGGCGCTGATGAATTTATAAAAAAAGCAAAAGAAATCTGCACGGTTTCCGCCGCACATACAACTGCCGACTATTCAACAGCAAAAAAAGCAATTGATGCCGGTATCTCTCACACGACACATCTCTACAACGCAATGAACGGTATCGGTTCAAGAGAGGCAGGAATGGTTGGCGCTGTGCTTGACAGCGATAACGTTAATGCAGAGCTTATCTGCGACGGAATACATATATGCCCCGCCACTCTCCGCATTACGTTTAAAGCACTCGGAGAAAACCGCACAATTGTTATCAGCGATGCAATGATGGCAGCGGGACTTCAGGACGGTGAATATACCCTCGGCGGTCAGAAAGTTATAAAAGCAAACGGTGCTGCCAGACTTGAAGACGGCACACTTGCAGGAAGCAGCACAAATCTTTTTGACGAATTCAAAAATCTGATTTCATTCGGCATACCCGTAAGACAGGCTATAAAATCCGTAACGATTAATCCTGCAAAGGCAATCGGCGCAGATAAAATTACAGGAAGCTTAGAAAAAGGAAAGAATGCCGATATCCTGATTCTTTCTGAAGATTTAACGCAGATAAAAGCTGTCTTTGTAAAAGGAAAGCGTATTATATAATTAT
>JAFWYP010000002.1 GCA_017517665.1 Clostridia bacterium
AATATGAAAGATAACTTGCAAATGATATAATGTTATAAAATTTTTATACATAATAATATACTGTATATATGCAGTAAAGGTAAATGGCTTTACAAAATTACTTTGTAAAGCCATTTTACTTTCGTGTGTGGATAACCCTGTGGAAAAAGTGAATAACTCGCATCTATTATTCTGTTATAGCATTATATTGGTAAAGTTATTCACTTTACAGCGTGATTTTGCGATAAGATGGAACAAATTTATACTGTATATACAGTATAACAATGTGGATAACTTATGCAAGATTCAAAATTGAATCTTGCAATTATTATGAAATCGTGAACATTCTGATTATACATTTCAAACGTTGGAACGTTAAAAATAATACGGAAAAATCAATTAATTCTGTCAAAAGATTAAGCCCCCGGCTTCATATGAAGCCGGGGGCAAATTGTATTTATTCAGCTTTTGAGATTGTTACTCTAATTATTCAACTACAACAGCTGTGCTGTGTGCCTTCTGATCAATTTCACTTTCAAATGTGTAATGAGTAACAATTGCTTCAACGTCAAGTCCGTCAACGTTACCATCATGGTTTGCGTCAGCTGCTTCAAACTTAGCTGCACTACCAAGATCAGCCTGAGTGATTGTGCCGTCACTTGTCATAGCTGCGATTTCAAGTGCAGAAGCGTCTGTACCGTCAACTCTTGAGTCGCCGTTGATATCGCCGTAAACAACTGCGTAGTATCTGAATCTTTCTCTGTTTTCAACAGTACCTACGAAGTAAGCGCCTGTACCAACACCGCGGCCTGAGCCTGTGATTGTAACAGTTGTACCTGCACCTGCATCTTCTCTCATACCGATAACCTGAACGAGATCCATTATAGCACCAACGCCTTCTTCAAGACCGAATACCTGACCGGTGATACGGGATGAACCAACGTTTGTTACAACTGTACCTACAAGTTTTTCACCTGCAGCGTTTACATTGGAGATAAGGTCGGGAGAAGTGAGGTAATTGAGCTTGTAAATCGCCTGATAAAGAGCAGATGCCATATCGTCGATTTCAGACTGACGTTCACCGTCAAGAGATTCAAGTCTGAGATTCTTTGAGTCGTTAAGAACGATTTCCATGATATCCCACTGACCGTCTTCCATGTTGTAACCGTTGAATTCGTCATATGAAAGAGGATCGGAAATAATGGTTTCTGCGAGGTCAATATAAGCATCAAGCTGAGTCCAGTCAGCATCGCTCATGTAAGGAACAAGAGCATAGAATGCCTTGATAATACCGTAGAATGCTTCTGATGCCATTGACTGAGTAAGTTCGTCTGAACCGAGAAGGTTGTTAGCCTTTGCGTCAATCAATGAAAGAGCGTAGTCATAAGCAATTCTGAACTTCTCATAGGAAGTTGTTGTGTACATTCTTGTTGTCTTAAGCTGGTTGTTAGCATCAACACCGTCATACTTAAGGTTACGGCCTGCGTTGCCTTCGTACGCATCCTTGAAGGTGTTTGTTGCCCATTCAAGCATTGTGATATCAATGGCCTTCGATCTATTTTTTTCAGCCTCTTCATATCTGTATGAAATCTGGTCGAAATAATCATAAAGGTCATCTCTGTTTTTGTTAAGAGCCCTGAGATATTCTACATAACCCTTATAAACCTGGATGTTAACTTCTTCTGCATAGCTGATTGCATCCATATCCTGTATTGTCTTTGTGCGATAATTATCTCTGTGGGTTGTGTAAGACATGGGAGTTGGTGATGAGTTGCTTATCAACGCTGTGCTTGAGCTCATATACATGAATCTGGGACGAGCAATCCAATAGTCAACTGTGAGGTCGTAGGGAATTTCTTCCATAATACCCCATGAGAGACCGTGGGTATTGCAGAATGCAACAACATTATCAAGAGCTTCCTGACCGATTGTATCCCAACGAACAGTATTGGGATGATAAATGTAGTTGCCGTTTTCATCTACACCGTCAGGTGTAATATCGAAATTGGTAACACCTGATGCGAGAGTGACGATATCTTCAATTTCTTCTCTTGAGAATCTTACGTCATTCTTATCATCAGCTGCAAGTTCAAGAGCAAGTCTGAGCTGTTCATAATTGGTTTCATTAATATCAGCCATGCTAATGGTATTCATATCATAGATAACACCGTTATCCCATTCATTATTCCAACCTGTTGCTGTTCTGGGAATACCGGCACCATGAACCTGAACGGGATACTGGTAAGATGTTGCTGAAGTTGTGTAGAAGGGATACATTGCTTCGGGAATACCGGGGTCACCGTCTGCATAATAGGTTACATCGCCTTCTGTTGTGTCTGCGGTAAGAACCTTACCGTCATCATTCGAGTCATACTTGCCCTGGTTACGAAGCTGTGCACGAACCGAATACATGAACCATTCATGTGATGCATCGGAAAGGTCGTTTTCAATAAAGCTCTTGTAAGAATCCAAGAAACTCTCAGCCTCGTCGATTGCGTCGCCGGTACCGGTGTAGAAGTAACCTGCTGCGCCGAGGTCTTCATAGTTGAGATACTGGAACTGATCCTTTTCGTAGGCTACATAAGGCATTCCGTTGCCTCTGGGAGTAATTGTTGAGAATTTGAAATCAGTGAACTTTGAAACAGCACCCTTGTCATCAGTTGTGTCTGTTCTTGTCGCTGCTTCAAGATAGTCCCATTCTCTCCAGATGTTATAGTTATAAACTGCTTCTGCTTCTTCAGTTGCTTCGCTTACAAGAACTTCTTCAAGGTAAGTGTTCTTGAAGCTTGCTACAACTGCGTCTGCTTCAGCCTTTGTTGCATATGAACCGTAAATGCTTTCATTTCTCGTTATGATAAGGTCATAAGCAGTACCTTCGGAGTTTCTCTTGATGGAGAATTCACCGTTTACGATAGCTTCTGCCAATTCACGGTCTTCCATGCCTTCAATAATCTTGGTTGCGTTGATGTTCTTTGTAAGAGAATTAATATATCTGTCAAACTGGTCAATTGTCAACGCAGCCTTGTTTGAGCCGATGTAAGTCGGGTCATACTCTCTTACATAATCCAGACCTGCAAGGAGAGGCAGTGCTGTTGAAAGAATTTCATATCTGTACTTAACGAGAAGTGTAATAAGTCTCTTGATAAACATGGGAAGAGATGCCGATGTGCTTGCTACCAAATCACCGTTTTCATTTTTAACTCTTGAGGAAAGAAGTCCCGAGAGGGTTGTTATTGATGTGGGTGAATAAGTACCGGAAAGAACATTTTCTCTGACAGGAAGAAGAACGCTTTCACCGTTGAATACAAGAGCGAGAACACGGTCAATAACTCTGAGAAGAACTGTGAGGAGAGGCTTATTGAGTTCGCCGTTCTCATAGTCCATATTAACGGTAAGAAGGTTAAGGATTCCGATAAGGTCAAACTCAATGAGGTTGCCGAGAAGCCATGAGTTAATCATCTGAGATGAACCGTTGATATCGGGAAGCCATGATGTAGGAATAAGTGAGAAGAGAGTTGTATCAAGGAAATCATAAATAGCATCAATTCTCAGAACACCTTCTGCTGTGTAAGCTTCAACGTCATCTCTGAATGTAAGGGTTGCAACATCTGAATATACAGCTGAAAGAAGAGTATTGAAAGCAGTTGTCCAAACGCCGGGATACTCGCCGGATTCACCGTAGACACCGTCACCGTCGCCGGGACGACCGTTACCGCCGTCAACACCAACCATAGCGGGCATATACTGGTCAAGTGCCCATGTGATGAACTGGGTAAGGAACTTTTCAAACGTTGTATCTGTGCTGAGAATCATACTCTTGTTGAGCATAAGAACGTTATTAAGGTAAGCTGCAAGGTAGGAACAGCCGATGTCGATTGCACCCTTGGGAACTACAACGTCTTCTGTGCGGATAACGCTGCCGTGAATATTCTTGATAGAAATTCTCTTAACTGCCGTATAAGGAATGGGGCTGATTTCGTTATTGTTGCCGTCAACAACAATACCTACGCCGCCAGCCTGTTCAAGTTTGTGATAAGCATCAAGTCTTTCATAGAAGTTGTTCTGAGGAAGAGCCTGAGATGCAAGACCTGCCATTGCATAAGCGAGAGCTGTGGGAATATCGTCTGCCCATTCGGGGAAGTAACAGCCTTCGATAAACTCATTGAGAGCCATCTTGATAACGGTTGCATAAACTTTATCTGTGGGAACAACATAGTTGGGACGGATAAAGTCGGGATTATAGTAATTTGCAGCTGTCTCATCGGAGATGTTAACGGGCATGTCATTTGAAACGTAGTTATAAGCGGTTGCTACTGTTACGCCGTCAACTTCTTCGTACTGAGTTGCATAGAGGATTGCATTTGCATCTTCGTAGGGAATATAAGTCTGGTCAACTGCAGTTTCATCGGTTTCTGCAACAAGTGTCTTGGGATTGGTATCTGCATAGTACCAGATAGCAGTAAGCTCATCGCCTTCATAGCCGAGGTAAGCAGAATCCTGGAAAAGACCGAGGCTGGGAAGCATATTGACAAGAAGACGGATAAGGTCGTTGAGAAGCGACATGAAGTTATCCTGAAGATGGATTCCCTGATAGTCGATAAGAAGGAAGGTGTCAAGACCGCCTTCGTTGAAGAGCCAGTTGAGCAATGCCTGAATCTTGAGAAGAGGATATGTATTTTCATCTTCTGTGTATTTGGGTTCGGGAGCACCGTTCTGAACAAGAAGCGATTCAACAAGACCGACAATCATTGAGAACATCTGGTCGTTGAGTATTTCGGGGTCGCCGTAGGGCTGGTCTTCCGTGATTTCAACATCCAATGCATCGCAGAGAACATCTGTAAGAAGAGGAACAACCATGCCGTCAAGAAGTGCTCTGATTGCATTGTTAACGAGCTGATATGTGCTCATTGTGTGTGCTTCAGGAACACCGTCAAGGTCATGGTCAGCCATGATGTCAACAGCTGTAATTGATGCACCGCCGGGCTGAGAAGCAAGGGCTTCGCCCATGAGAGGCTCGAAGTTTGTGCCGAGAATTGAGCGGCCGCTTTCGGAGAATTCATCGCCTGTTCCTTCAATGAGTGCCCAGTTGATAAGATCCTGAACACCGTCGTCGAGCATTGTGCCGGAAACCTGTGTTACGTCGCTGTCGATAAGCATTGAATAGAGAAGAGTCTGAATAACGTAGTCAAGGTTTTTGAGAGGATCCGCGCCTGTGTAGCCGAGGCTGTCGGTAATAACATCTGCAAGCATATCACCGACAAGAGTACCAATGTCAAATGTTCCGGCAACAAGACCCGCAAGAACGTCAGTCTGATTACCGAGCCATGAAAGAACCATTCCGAGAACTTCTGAGTCACTGGCAAACTGTCTCTGCTTATTAAGGTCAAGACCTTCCAGATTAAGCGCGTCAAGAAGATCGCCGAAAAGGTTTGAGAAAATGCCTACAAGACCGCTTGCAAATTTGAGCGTGGTATCGTTCTGGAGAGTATAAACCAGAGCATAGAGGGTTCTGATAACACCGTCAACGCTGTTGAGCTGAATCTGAACAGAACCTTTATCGCCGGGGTTGCCTGCATCCTTGAGATTATTATCAAGACCGGTAAGGTTCCATACAACGCCGGCGCCGCCGATCTGATCATCAAGCCAGCCAAGGTGGATAACCATGTTACCTTCGGAAAGCATATCATCAAGCATATCGAGCAGCCAGCCGCAGCCTTGCTCATATGAGAGATAATACTTGTTACGGGATACGGAGGGGTTATAATAGTCATTTGACTGATTGTAAGCATACACGTTAATACATGATGCCGACAGAATCATGACAAAAGCCATTAAAACCGCCAAGAGTCTTTTTGCCTTTTTCATATTTGCACCTCCATTTTTGATAGGCGATTTCTCGCCCGAAGCCCTTGCAAGGGGCTTCTTGTGACAGGCATTTTCAAATAATGCCTTAATTTACAATAGTTACTTTATATAGGACTTGTTGCGTACCTCATGCAAACTTTTAAACATTTTTTAAATATTTTGTGAACAATTTATGAACACAATGTCTTTTTGTTTATAATTAACAAATAATCAGGCAATATTTTAGTAATAGTCGACAAGTATTTTTAGAACATTTGTGCAAAGCAAAAAATCAACTTCAAAAAAACAACTGTTTTTCAGGGTTGAAAATCAAACAAAAAAACGGCGGAAAAAGTCCCGCCGCATGATAATTCAAACAAGATTTACAAGCTCAAAAAGGTCATTTGCAAGCGGTATTTCTGCTTTTTTCAGGCGTTTGGGATGCTCATGTCCCGAGGTCAAAAGTATACAGTCCGCACCCAAAGTGTTCGCCATTTCAGCGTCGTGTTCGAGGTCTCCGATAACCAAAATTTCCTCTTTTTTTGCGTTTTTTTTGTTCAGATATGCCTCTGCACGTTCTATTTTTGAGCCTGCAAAATAGTCTCCCGCGCCCAAAATTGCATCAAAATAATCAAAAACTCCGTATTTTTTTGCGTTCATGCAAAGCTGTTCATTGTTCGATGATGACACAATCACCTGCTTTGCACCGTTATTTTTGAAATGTTCAAGCGCTTTAATTGCGCCGTTTGTGAGTCCGACATCCTTAAGATGATATAAATATCCCTCATTATATTGTTTTATTATCAGATTATAGTCCTCTTTTTCCATATCAAAAACCTTTTCATAAAACCTGATAATAGGCACTCCGATACATTCTTTATAATAATCAATATCTATTGGCAATCTTCCTCTTTGAGCAAGCATATCGTTGACACTTGCAAGGGATGCACCGATATCGTTAAGCAAAGTTCCGTTCCAATCCCATATAATATATTTGTATTTCAACATTCCGCCTCCTTTATTGATATCCGATACAATATGTGGTATTATATATAAGGTGATTATATGAATACGTTTGAAAAAATATATGATGCGGTTAAGAAAATTCCGAGGGGCAAGGTGTGCACCTACGGTCAGATAGCCGCCATGGCAGGCAATCCGAGGTGGTCAAGAGTTGTGGGTTACGCACTTCATGTCAATCCCGAACCCGGAACTATCCCCTGCCATCGTGTCGTTACAAAAAACGGCGAGGTATCAAAAGCATTCGCTTTCGGCGGCGAGAATATGCAAAGAATTCTGCTTGCCGAAGAAGGCATTGAATTTCTCGACGACGGCAGAGTCGATATGAAAAAATATTCATGGCACGGGGACACAATATAATGTATATAATAAATTAGCCTAAAAGTATATTATGCAATTCAATTATTTCCAGAATTTCTTCACTGACTTTCAGCATATATTCAAGAATCTCCTTATCCTTTGCAAGATAACGGGCAGTCTTTCTGACTTCCTTGATAAACGAAGGGTCAAGAGGTTCTTTTTTTGCGGCAAGAGGACACATATTTGCGCGCGGGTCATAAACGACTTCAAAATTCAGCTTGCCGTCTTCTTCATAAACAAGCGGAAACAGCGGAAATATTCTGCAGGCAAGCGGTCTTTCTGCTCTGTTGCATTCTCCCGAGCAGATTACCATGGGATAACCGTAGTTTCCTTCGGTTTCACAAACCTCAAAACCCTCTTTATCCGCAAAAAGTTCTTCCTCTCCCGGGTAAAGCCACATGCCTTTACAGTCACCTCTGCAGCAAAGACCGTCACACAGTCTGCCGCAGTTATAAAATCCAAGCGGCGTTTTATGATAAAGACGCTCATAAGCACCGAGAATTATGCTTTTCATAAAGTTAACATCCTTTCGGCGAATGCCTGAAGAGAAAAATCGCATAATGTTCTTGGATGAGCAAGATATCTCTTCAGAATTTCCACTGATTTTGACTTGTTTTCTTCGGAATTATCGCTCAGAATCATGAGCGAAGATTTTATCAAATCAAGTGCGATATTTTGTTTTTCAAGCCACGGCTCAAGTTCTAAAACCATAGGATTATCAAGGGATTGGAGAGTTGAGCAGCATTTTTCAAGTGCTTCAATATATGCACTGACGGTAGCGGCGGCACCCGAAACATCTCCCGAGAAAAACTGCTGCTGTGCGAGATTCAGTGTTTCATTAAGCATGGGTGAGTTTTCAACCTTCAGACATGAGGTGAGAAGGTTATCGAGAAGAGGCATAAACAGCTCTTTTTCTTCTCCGAGGATTATTTTACACGCTTTCTGCCATGACTCAAAGCCGTCATATGAAACGGGATTCCAAAGGTAATCGCAGACAGTAAGTAAAGGTATTCTGCTTGACAGAGCATACTCCATTGTATTTGAAACAATACCTCTTGAATAACGGTACAAATCTGCTTCTCTGCCGTTCAGATAGCCTGTATGCATCTCGTTATACATCTCCGCATCATTAACGGGAAAATTATCCCAATAAAGAGGCTGCCTGTTTGTTGAATTTTCAAAAATGACTGCCTCACGCACGGTAATTTCCTGGGAGCAGATGTTTTTACCTGTCCAAAAAATATCTATATCACCTGAAATTCCTTGACCCAGCTTGGAAATGTAGTATTCATCTCCCGCGCCGTGATACTGCAAGGGACAAACGGTAAGAGTGCATTCAGAGTCTTTTTCTTTTAAATAATTACGAAATTTGTCAGAAAGAACAATATGTGCATTGACTGCTTCGCCGTCAAAAGCTGCTTTATCTTCATCAAACCAGAGGTCCTCGGGAATATCGTCAACAAGGAGTCCGAAATTGCGAATGCCTATGCTGTAAAGTTGTTCAGCTTTACGGATGAGCTTGTCAAAATCTTCTTCTGAAGAGTATTTCATGCTGAGACCCGGGGCGATGCAATAGTGAAAATTAACAAATTTTTCTTTGCAAAGTTCCGCTAACTCGGAAAGTGCGGAAAGTTCGTTCTCGGGATAAATTTCTGACCATTTATCGCGGTGATAAGGATCATCTTTCGGGGCATAATAATATGTGTTCATGCCGTAAAATGACATAAGCTCAAGCATCATTCTGCGATTTTTATGACTCCACGGCTTGCCGTAAAACCCTTCTATATAGCCGCGCACAGCAAATAAGGGATAGTCGGTAACCGTGCCGATAAAGAACTTTTTATCCTTTATCATCTGCACAATTCTGTTAACGGCTCTGAAAATACCCTCTCTGCACGATACAGTCACGGTCAAAACAAGATTGCCATCTGTTTTTTCGGATGTGATTATATATTTTTCACCCGTCAGTCTTCTTGCCTCTTCTACGTATTCAAGTCTGCGTGAATTCTCTTTGATAATGTTTATGTAAAGCGCATTGCCTTTACAATCACCGCAGATATGGTTATTGAGAACAGATAGTGCGTAATCACTGTCAAAACCGTTTATTTCGATTTCAGAGGGCGAAAAATCAATCCAACCCGTAATTTCGGGTTTCTGAAAAGCGGGATAAATCATAACGACTTAATCTCCTTCTTGTATTTTTCAATATAAGCATTATTAATTTCGTCGCCGCCGTCAACATTGCTGCTTGAGAATACATCTGGGGTATATCCGTTTTCAACCATAATCTCAACCGCCCTCGCTTCAATGGCATTGAGGATTGCCGCACCCGCTGCAGTTGATGTGGGGGCAACATTTCTGTTGATTTCCTTTACTTCAATGGAAGCATCTCCGTAGCAGCCGCAGTTATCAATTACGATATCCGCCGCTTCAAAGAGTCTTTTGCCGCTTGAATGACGCGATGCACCCTTCATGGTATGTTCCATATTGGTTATGACAACGGTTTTCACGCCTTTTTCTCTTGCAATCAGAGCAAGGTCAATCGCAACACCGTTTCTTCCTGAATTTGAGAAAAGGAACAAAATATCATTGCATTTTATTGAATGATGTGAAAAAAGAATCTCACCGTAGCCTTCAAGACGTTCAAGCTCCGTGCTTTTTGCGGCACTTTCGTGAAGCATAAGCGAAGATTCAAGAATGGGATTGACGTTAACAAGACCGCCTGCACGGTAAAATATTTCTTCTGCAAGCATATGAGAATGCCCTGTTCCGAATGCATGGATTCTTCCGCCGTTCATAAGTGTATACGCAACCGCGTTGGATGCTTCTTCAATATTATTTAACTGTTCGCTGATTATTCTATCAAGTATTTTCTGCAAATTTTTGAAATATTCAACTGCGTTTGACATAATACCCTCCGAAAACTTTTTTCTTTATTCTAATCTTTATTCAATCAAATATCAAGTTTTTTTGAAAATATCTTTATTTTCTATTTTTCTTATGATATACTTTAATATTAACAGGAAGGTGTAACAATGAAAAGACAATGCGGAATTTTAATGCATATTTCATCGCTCTACGGCGATTATTCAGTCGGTAATTTCGGCAAAAACGCCAAGGAATTCGTTGATTTCCTTGTTGACAACGGTTTCTCGGTGTGGCAGGTGCTTCCGTTTACCGTTACGGACGAATATAATTCTCCGTATAAATCCTTTTCAGCTTTCGGTGGTAATCCTTATTTTATCGACCCCGAAAAGCTTTATAATGACGGTCTTATTTCTGCAGAGGATTTAAAAAACTGTAAACAAAAAACTCCCTACTCATGCGAATTTGAAAGACTCGGAACAGAACGTATGAATCTGCTCAGAAAAGCATACAAAAATTCAAAAAATCAAGATGCAGTTCGTGAATTCATTGAATCTCATCCGAGAATAGAGGCATTCTGCCGTTTCATGACATTGAGAGAACAAAACGGTCTTAAGACATGGCAGGAATGGGAGTCCGAGGAAATCACGGATTATGAACTGCTCGGCACATGGCAGTTTATCCAGTATGAATTCTTCACTCAGTGGGCAGAAATCAAGGCTTATGCAAATTCAAAGGGTGTCAGTATCATAGGGGATATTCCCATTTATGTTTCAGACGACAGCTGTGATGTTTGGGAAAACAGACATCTTTTTGACGTTGACGAAAAGGGATATCCGACAATGGTTGCGGGTGTACCGCCCGATTATTTTGCAAAAGACGGTCAGCTATGGGGAAATCCTCTCTATAACTGGGATGAAATGAAAAAAGACGGTTTCAAGTGGTGGAAAGAAAGAATTGACCACTCTTTGGAAATGTTTGACGGAGTAAGAATCGACCACTTCAGAGCGATTGAATCATACTGGGCAGTTGAAGCAACGGAAGAAACCGCAAGAAACGGCAAATGGATAAAAGGTCCCGGTATGGATTTCGTTAACGCCATAAAAGAAGGACATGACGATAAGCTGATTATTGCGGAGGATCTCGGAGATATAACAGACGAGGTGCGTGCACTTGTTAATGAAAGCGGATTCCCGGGAATGAGGGTTTTTCAGTTCGGTTTTCTTGATGACGGCAACAGCATTCATATGCCTCATAATTATATCAGAAATTCGGTTGCCTACTCGGGTACTCACGATAACAACACCATTTTCGGTTTCCTTTGGGAAAGCGACGAAAACACACGCAGAAGAGCACTTGATTACTGCGGATTTTCGGGCGGTGACTGGGGCGGTGCAAGTCCGTTGTTCCTCAGAGCAATATTTGCAAGCGTCAGCGACCTTGCAATCATACCCATTCAGGATTTCCTGATGTACGGTTCTGACACAAGAATAAACACTCCCGGCGTTGCAGAAGGAAACTGGAGCTACAGAGTAACAAAAGAACAACTTGACAATGCAAACAAAGAATTTTTCAGGTCACTGAACAGAATATACAAAAGGTAAGGTTAAGAAGTTGAAAGAGTTTTTTAGTACAAGCGAAAAAATCAGGGTTGCAAGCGATGCGGCTCTTGAAAAAGCAAAGGAAAAGTTCGGAGAAATTGAAGATATAACAGAATACAATCAGCAGAAGGTACTTTCTGCTTTTATCAACAACAGAGTGAGTGAAACGGATTTTGCAGGCTCGACGGGTTACGGCTACGGCGATACCGGCAGAGACAAGCTCGACAGAATCTATGCCGATGTTTTCGGTGCTGAGGATGCAATTGTTCGTCATTCATTCACCTGCGGTACACATACTCTTGCGGTTGCTCTTTTCGGAGTTTTGCGTCCCGGAGATACCATGCTCTGCGTTACAGGCACACCTTATGACACCATTCACAGCGTTATCGGTTTAAGCGGTAACGGCATGGGTTCACTCAAGGATTTCGGTGTAAGCTATGCTCAGGTTGACCTTGACAAAAACGGCAGACCCGACCTTGAGGCGATTAAAAAAGCTCTTGAAACAAATCCGAAAATGGTTTATATCCAGCGTTCAAGAGGCTACAGTCTCCGTCCGAGCCTTTCGGTTGATGAAATCGGAGAAATCTGTGCTCTTGTTCATTCTAAAAGCGATGCGGTTGTTATGGTTGACAACTGCTACGGCGAATTTGTCGAGAAAAAAGAACCCACTGATGTCGGTGCAGACCTCATGGCGGGTTCGCTCATAAAAAATGCAGGCGGCTCGATTGCAAGAACGGGCGGCTACATAGCAGGCAGAAGCGACCTTGTTGAGCTTTGCGCATACAGAGCAACAACTCCGGGCCTCGGAAAAGAAGTGGGATGCACTCTCGGCGAAAACAGAAATATGTTCATGGGCGTTTTCCATGCACCTCATGTAGTAGGCGAAGCACTCAAGGCGGCGGTTTATGCGGCGGCACTCTTTGAAAATTTCGGTTTTAATGTCACTCCGTCAAGCGACGAGAGCAGACATGATATCATTCAGGCTCTCTGCCTTGAAAATTCGGACAGACTTGTTGAATTCTGCCGCGGTATTCAGAGCGGTGCGCCCGTTGACTCCTATGTTTCACCCGAACCGTGGGATATGCCAGGCTATGACAGCAAGGTTATCATGGCGGCAGGTGCATTTATTCTCGGTTCATCAATCGAGCTTTCCGCTGATGCCCCTCTGCGTGAGCCATTTGCGGTGTGGATGCAGGGTGGAATAAACTTCCATTCGGCAAAAACAGCAATAATGCTTGCGGCTGAAAGACTTTATCAGGGAGGACTGCTCAAATGAAATATGACGGAATAACCCGTAAGTCGCTCTTTCTTCTTGCGGACAACCGTTTCAGGGACTCAAAAGCATATTACGAAGAGCATAAAGAAGCAATTAAAATCGGTGTTACCGTTCCTATGCGTCAGATTGCGGGAATTATCGGCGAAGAGCTTTCTTCCGTTGACCCTCTTATGAACACAATTCCGACCAAAATGGTTTCAAGAGTCAGAAGAGATACGAGATACACCAAGGATAAATCCCTTTACCGCGAAAATATGTGGATAATGTTCATGAGACCGAAACACGACTGGCACGGATATCCCTGCTTCTGGTTTGAGGTTACTCCGCGTGAATATTCAATGGGCATAGGCTTTTACGGTGATGAACCCGGTCTGCTCGAAACATTCAGAAAAAATCTCCGCGAAAGACCCGAGGAATTCAGAAAAGCAGCGGATAAATGTGTGAAATGCGGCTCTGTTTTCTTTAACAGAAAATATAAAAGACCTTTCCCCAGCTGTCCCGAAGGTCTTGAAGAATATTATAACGCAAAAGACGTTGGTTTCATTTCGTTTTCAGGTGACCTTGATGACCTGAAAGATGAAAGAATCATAGAAATTATCAGGGGATATTTTCAGGCATATACCCCTATGTATAAATTTTTGCTCAGCGTTTCCGATGAATATTATTCCAAGGAGGAATGACCGTGGACTATTCAAAATTCAAAAGCGGAAGTGACATCAGAGGCTATGCTCTCGGCGATGAAACCAATCCCCTCTTTATGAGCGATGAAATGGTTATGAGAGCAAGCTGCGGTTTTCTTGCATGGCTGAAAAACAGAACCGGCAAGGAAAATCCGCGCATTTCAGTCGGTCACGACAGCCGTCTTTCGGCAGAAAGAATAAAAAATGCGGTTATAAAAACACTTATCACAAACGGTGCAGAGGTTATTGACTGTGCACTTGCATCAACTCCGGCAATGTTCATGACAACCGTTGAAATTGAATGCGACGGCGCAGTTCAGATTACCGCAAGTCATCACCCCAAAGACAGAAACGGTCTTAAGTTTTTTACCCGTGACGGCGGTCTTGACGGTAAAGATATTTCAGAAATTCTTGACATTGCCGGCAAAACAGATAATCCCCTCGGAGATTCAAGCGGTAAATACAACACCTGCAGATTTATGAAGCGATATTCCGAAATTCTCCGTGAAATGATAATAAACGGTGTTGACAACGGCGACAAACCTCTTGACGGAATGAAAATCGTTGTTGATGCAGGAAACGGTGTGGGCGGTTTCTACGCTCATGATGTTCTTGCACCTCTCGGTGCGGATATTGAGGGAAGCGTTTTTCTTGACCCCGACGGTAATTTTCCCAATCATGCACCCAATCCGGAAAACGCAGAGACCATGGAAAGCATTTCAAATGCAGTGAAAGATTCAAATGCAGATTTCGGTATTATATTCGATACCGATGTTGACAGAGCAGGCTGTGTGGGTAAGGGCGGCTTTGAAATAAACCGAAACAGACTGGTTGCTCTCGCTTCAAAGGTTGCTCTGGATTCATGCAAAGGCGGCACAATCGTTACCGACAGCGTTACCTCCGACGGTCTTGCGGAGTTTATTGCCGAAAACGGCGGCATGCATCTCCGATTCAAGCGGGGTTACAGAAACGTTATAAACAAGCAGATTGAGCTTGAAGAAAACGGAATCAGATGCCCCCTTGCAATGGAAACCTCGGGTCATGCGGCATTTGCCGAAAACTATTATCTTGATGACGGTGCATATCTCATAACAAAACTTATTATCGAAGCGGCTTCGCTTACAAAAGAAGGCAAAACTCTCAATGATTTGATTGCAAATCTCCGTGAACCCGCAGAAGAAAAAGAAATGCGTTTCAGAATTCTCTGTGATGATTTCAGACCCGAGGGTGAAAAGATAATTTCTCTTTTCACAAAAGCCGCAGAAGAAACCGAGAAATGGACCGCAGCACCCGACAATCACGAGGGTATCAGAATCAATGCCGATAAAGACAGCGGTAACGGTTGGTTTTTACTTCGTCTGAGCGTTCATGACCCGATAATCGTTCTCAATGCGGAGAGCGATGAAAACGGCGGCATCATTAAGATGGCAAAGGATATTTACAGCGTTATTTCAACTGCCGAAAATCTTGATATACTTGACATCTCGGCGTTGACAAATTATATAGGATAAGGAGAAAATAATTATGATTGATAAAATCATCGGTGCATTTTTTGCTGTTGTCACAGCAATACTTTCACTTTTCTACACACCTACACCTGTTACTCAGGTTAATCCTGCAACAATTCCCGAAGCAACAAAAGCTCAGGCTGTTACGATTATGAGCTACAACGTATGGATTGGCGGTTCCGGTGAAAAATCTCCCGAAAACAGAACCGACGAAATAGTTTCAAAAATAAGAAAATACAATCCCGATTCTTTCGGCCTGCAGGAAGCCGACGAAGGCTGGATGGAAAGACTCCCCGCAGAGCTTTCCGAATATGCTTATGTGGGCATAGGCAGAAATTCAAACGAAGGCGGCGGTGAAGCAAGTCCCGTTTTCTATAAAAAAGACAAGTATGAACTTCTTGACTCGGGTACATTCTGGCTTTCAAAGACTCCCGAAAAAGCTTCAAGAAGCTGGGATGCAATGTTCAAGAGAGTCTGCACATATGCGATTCTCAAAAACAAAGAAACAGGATTTACATATGCTCATTTCAACGCTCATTTTGACCATATGGGCGTTATAGCAAGAAACGAATCCGTTGCCGTTGTTTCAAAGAAAATCGCCGAAATCGCAACGAACATACCTGTTGTTTTCTCGGGCGACTTCAACGATGAAGAAGGCGGAGATGCATACAACAGAGTACTTGAAAGCGGATTTAAAGATACGAAATATATTGCTGCAACATCAGAGGGCGGCAGCACATATCACGGATATTCCGACCTTGTAGAAAAAGATAAACCCATCGACTACATCTTTGTCAACGGTTTTGTGTCGGAAGTAATAAGTTATAAAGTTGACTCCGAAAAGCTCAACGGTATTTATTCCTCCGACCATCATCCCGTAATTTCAGAACTTACACTTATTAACGGATAAGGAGAATAGCCATGCTTTTTAAAATCTGTCAGATTTTCGTTACCGTCTGCCTTGCAATTGCATCTGTTTTCACACCGTTGCAAGAGCCTGCACCCACAGAACCCGTAGGTATAAACATCAACCCCAATCCCGTTGCCGAAGCAGTATCATTTCAGAACATCAAAACAATGTCATTCAACCTCAAAATCAGCGGCGAAGGATTACAGGCAAATGATTTAAGACTCCCTCGTTCCGTTAAAATGATTGAAAAGCATTTTCCCGACTCATTTGGTGTTCAGGAGGCGGATAAATGGTGGACCGATTCTCTTGAAGAAGCTCTCCCTCAATATGCAAGAGTCGGTACATACAGAGATGACGGCATTTCACTCGGTGAATCCTGTTCAATCTTCTATCTCAAGGATAAATATGAGCTCATTGATTCGGGCGATTTCTGGCTTTCCGAAACTCCCGACACTCCCTCATGGGGTTGGGACACCGCTTGCCCGAGAATCGCTACATATGCAATCCTCAGATGCAAGGAAAGCGGTTTCGTTTATGCACATTTCAACACTCACTTTGACCATGTAGGCAAGGTTGCGCAATCGGAATCGGTACCTCTCCTGGCTTCGAGAATTGCCGCGATCGCACCCGATATTCCCGTTGTACTAACGGGCGATTTCAACACAAGGGAAGGCTCGGAAATATATAATAAACTCATTTCGTGCGGTCTGAAAGACACAAAATTTATGGCTGAAAAACATGACGACTGCGCAACCTATCATGACTACAATCCTTTTGTTTTCAACACAAAACCCATTGATTGTATTTTTACCAACGCTTACTGCTCATCAGTGAAATCAAGCATTGTTGACTCAAGCGCAATCGACCTTATTTATCCTTCGGACCATTTCCCCATAATTGTTGAGCTTACACTTTTTAACGGAGGTAATTAAATGTACAGGGTATTAACATTCAACCTGCTTTGTGCAGGCAGAAAACACAGAAAATGGCAGAAAAGAGCTCCTCTTGTTTACAAAATCATCCGCGAAACAAATCCCGATTCATTCGGCGTTCAGGAAGCACACTGGTCATGGATGAAAAAACTTGCAAAAAATCTTCCCGAATACGCTTATGTCGGTGTGGGTAGAGATGACGGAAAGAAAAAGGGCGAATTTTCGGCAGTATTCTATAAGAAAGACAAATTCATCGCAAGCGACAGCGGAAATTTCTGGCTTTCCGAAACTCCCGACAAACCTTCAAAGGGTTGGGATGCCGCCTGCATAAGAGTTGCTTCTTATGTCAAGCTTACCGATAAGGAAACAGGCAAATCCTATGTCCACTTCAACACACATCTTGACCACGTCGGCAGACAGGCACAGATTAACGGTGCAAAAATGATTCAGGAAAAAGCCGCTTCCTTCGGCGGTGTACCCGTTGTCTGCACGGGCGACTTCAATGTTTATCAGGATTCCGACTGCTACAACACAATGGTTTCCGCAAACATGAAAGATGCAAGAAAACTTGCTCCCGAAACGGATAACTGCCTTACATACCACGGATTCAGACCCGACGAAATCAAGGCAATCATTGACTTTGTTTTTGTTGATGAAGCAACCGTTAAGCCCGTTAAATTCAAGGTTATTGATAAGATGATTGACGGACAGTATTATTCAGACCACTATGCCGCATATGCAGACATAGAATTGGTGTGACGAATTTAAACATAATTCCAAAAGTGTAACACTTCCTCTTTTGTTTATTGACAATTATTTTAAGCAATGCTAAAATTTTGTTATAATATGCGAAAGGGGATTTTTTTGTGAATTTACAGAAAATCATTGACCAGAAAGACAGCGCCGCGAAATACATGGTAAAAGAAATTACTCATGTTATCAAAAAATGCGGTAAAAGAGACCCCGGTTCGGAGGGTGAAAAGAAATCCTGCGAATATATGGCAAAGGTTCTCGAAAAAGACTGCGGATGCGAAAACGTTAAGCTTGAAAGCTACGAAGTTGCACCCCGCGCTTTCTACGGATGGATTTATTTCACCGTAACTCTTGCTATTCTCGGCGCAGTTGTCTTCCCGTTTGCACCCATCATCTCAATTCCGCTTATCATTGCAGGCTTTGCAATTGTTCTTCTTCAGTTTGGTCTTTACAAAAAAGTTCTCGACCCTATCTTCCCCAAAAAGACAAGCCACAATGTTACCGCCATCAAAAATTGCACAGGCGAAGTCAAGAGAAGAATTATCTTCAACGGCCACCCCGACGCTACATGGGAATGGCCCGTTAACTATGCTCTCGGCGGTGTAGGCTTTGAAGGCCATGCAATCATCGTTATCGGTGCAGCTGTATTCTATCTTGTTCTTTCAATTATATATGTTATAAAGAACGGCATCACCTTCGGCATGCCCGATGTTTCCGACCCTCTTGTCAAAGCAGGCCTCTGGGGTCTTATAACTCTCCCCTTCTCAATCGGTCTTTACTTCATGGTAAACTACCGCAGAGTTGTTGACGGTGCAAATGACAACCTCACAGGTTGCTACATGGGCATCGCAATTCTCAAATATCTCAAAGATGCAGGCATTGAACTTGAAAACACCGAAATCGGCGTTGTTCTCACAGGCTCGGAAGAAATCGGTCTCAGAGGTTCAAAGGCATGGGCAGAGGCTCACAAGGGTGAATTCCAGGATGTTCCCACATTCATCTATGCTTATGATACAATCAATGACCCCAAATATCTTATGTCAAACTACTATGACCTTAACGGCACCGTAAGATCCGATAAAGATGCTTGCGACCTGTTCATGGAAGCTGCCAAAGCTGTTGGTGTTCCCTGCAAAAAGGGCGGTGTGCCTCCCCTCGGCGGTGCAACGGATTCAGCAGGCTTTGCTCAGGGCGGATTCAAAGCAGCAGGTGTTACAGGTCTTAACCACAAGCTTGAACGCTATTACCACACAAGACTTGATACATACACCAACATGAACGAAGCAGGTATTGCAAACTGCTTCGCAGCAAGCGTTAAGATGCTTGAAATGTTCGATGAAGGTGCAAAACAGTAAAATAAAATTGGGCAAGAACAACAAATTCTTGCCCTTTCTTTTTTATAATTTAAACAATTGAAAAGAGCTTTGCTTTTATGATATAATTGCTATATTATTTTAAGGGAGATGATACCATGAAAATCGCAAAAAAAATCATTTCACTCCTCCTTGCGGGAACAATGATTTTCTGTGCCTCACCTGTTTTTGCAAATAACTCCTCACCCGCCCAATCACAAAAAAACTATATCATTGACAACCCTTATGAAGGAATTGATTGGGATAAGTGGGATGACTACAAGACCCAACTTCATTGCCACACCACCGCAAGCGACGGTTTTCTTACCATTGATGAGTTCTGCAAAATGCATTATGCTCTCGACTTTGAAATCGTTGCTCTCACAGACCACGGCACACTCAACAGAGGCTGGAATGTTGAACCCGAAACAGTTCCTCTTATGCGTTTTATAAAGAAAGAACGCACCAAAATGGCAGATATCATTCCTATCCCTGAAGAGGAATATCAGTCATATATCAACGGAACAAACCCCAACAGATCCTTTGTTACCTCTGCAGGTGATACTCTTACAAGAACAACCACCAACGGCATGCTTGATGTTCCTCTCGGAATTGAGCTTAATATGGCAACACCCTTTGCAGACTGCCATCTTACAGGCTACTGGGCAGAATACGGTCAGGGTCTTGCAGGCGTTTTCGGCGATTACGAAACTCCCTCAAAGGGCGTTAAGGAAGCAAATGGAATTTCTTTCCTTTCCCACGTCGGCGAATATGTTTACATTGATAAAGACTCCGAAAAATATGTCGGTCAGAAGGTTGACGAATACTACGTCAACAAATTTGCAAAGATTTTCATTGACAATGCAGGCTCATCTCTCGGTACGGGCATCAACAGCGCAACTGATGCTCATACACGCTGCGACCGTATACTCTATGACCAGATTCTTCAGAAGACAATTCCCTACGGCGTTGTTCCCTGGGGCAACACCTTTGCGGATTCTCACAGCGAAACATCAATAAACGATGCCTACACAATGAGCTGGATGCCCGAGCTTTCACTTGAAGCATTCCGCCGCTGCCTTGAAAAAGGTCAGTTCTTCTCAATTTCTCACTTCTCCAACGGCGTTGAACTTAACGGCATGGAAGAAATGCCCGGTTTTGTTGAACAGAATGTTTATGATACAAAAGCTTATTGGCTTGATAACACTCCTCAGGTCAAGAGAATGAATGTTGACCAGGATGCAGACACAATCACCGTTGAAGGCATTAACGCAAACATCATCACATGGGTTTCAAACGGCGAAGTTATCAAGAGAGAAAGCATTGAAGACGGCAGCGCAACTCTCGACCTTCACAACGATGAATTCCTTGCAGAGCCTTATATGTATGTAAGATTCTATCTCTCGGGCGACAACGGCATTTGCTATTCACAGCCGCTTGTTCTCAACGTTGAGGGTGAGGAATTTGAAAAGGTTGAAGTTCCCGAAACACATGATATCTCGACCTTCCTCAGAGGTCTTGTAACAGTTGTTGACGTTGCATTCTTCAGACTGAATCCGTTTATCTGGATATTCAAATATTTCGGCCTCGGTTACAATCCGATAACATTTGACAGACTCATCAATCCGTTCTAAACAACAATTAATCCCCCTGATTTTTTCAGGGGGATTTTTCATGTCTTATATATTCTCTCTGTACTTTTTTCTTGCATATCTGAAAACGATATATGCAATGCAGATTAATGCAAAAATTCCGATATAAAGCGCATATTTCTGCGCTTCGGGAGTCATTTTTTCACCGTCATCCGCAACATCGGCATCATCGCCGCCGAAGAACAGCGCCGAATTACCCGTTCCCGAAGGCACATGATTCTTGACATCATCCCAGAGTGTACTCATAAGAGCAAGAATTTCGGGTTTGAGATTGAGGAAAAGCTGAGTTTTAAACTGTCCGTCTGCGGGATAAAGGATATCGTTTTCATAATACGAATATTCCGGATTGGAATAAACCTCTGTATGAGGACTTGCATAGCAGATATATTCCGCATTGGCAAGAGCAACCTCGGGTTCGAGAAGAAAGTTGATATAAAGCTCTGCAGCAAGCTTATTCTTTGAGCCTTTGAGAATACAGGCACCGTCAACAAAGAAGTTAACACCTTCTTCGGGATAAACAAAAGCAAGGTCGGGATTGTTTTCCTGCATTGAAAGGAAGTCGCCTGCATAATAGGGTGCAAAAGCAGCTTCGCCTGCTTCCATTTTAAGAAATACTTCATCATTTACATATGCGGGAGAAATATTCTTCTGCTCTTTGAGAAGCTCTGCGGCAATTCTCCACGAAGCGGGAGATTCGTTGTTATAGTCCATTCCGAGAATGCTCTGTGCAATTGCAAAGGCATCACGGGGATTGTTGAACATGAGAATACTGTTTGAATAATTTTCATCCCAGAGTGAAGTCCAGCTTGTGGGAGCCTCTTCAACCATCGCCGTGTTATAAATAAGACCTACCATGCCGACTGTATAAGGTACGGAATAAATGTTTTCGGGGTCATGAGCAAGATTTTTATATTTTTCGGGGATATATTTATAATTCGGGATATTTGAAAAATCAAGAGGCTGGAGCATATCCTCCGTTATCATTCGCTGAATCATGTAGTCAGAAGGAATAACGATGTCGTATGAAACTCCGCCGCCCTTGAGCTTTGAATACATAACCTCATTGTTATCGTAGGTTTCATAAACAACGTTAATGCCGTATTTTTCTTCAAATGCCGCATTTACGTTGAGCGAATCGTCAACGCCGTCAGAAATATATTCGCCCCAGTTATAAACATAGAGGGTTGTGCCTTTGAGGGCATCTATCTCACTCTGCTCCGCAGCAAAAGCAAATGCGCACGGAACAAAAGCAATTATCAGCGCAAGAAGCGCGGAAACTATTCTGTTTTTCAATTCTATCACTCCTTTGAGTAATACCGATTACTTTTTCTTTGATTTTTCTTCGCTCTTCTGCTGTGCAATATTATAAAGAATAAGAAGCAGAAGAATGCTTACAAATATCAAAGCGGAAAGTGCATACATATCGGGCTTGACTCTCTTCTTTGTCATTGAGAAAATGGCAATGGGAAGAGTCTGGAAACCCGGACCGCCGGTGAAATAACTGATTATGAAATCATCCAGCGAAAGAGTGAACGCCATAATCATGCCTGTAATGATACCGGGCATGATTGACGGAAGAACAACCTTAAAGAAAGCCGATGCAGGCTTGCAGCCGAGGTCCTGTGCGGCTTCAGCAAGATTTCTGTCCGTCTGGCGGAGCTTGGGAAGAACGGTAAGAATAACATAAGGCAGATTGAATGTGACATGAGCAATAAGCAGAGTTCCGAATCCGAGCACTGCGTCAATATTAACAAGTCTGCCGACAAAAACAAAAAGAAGCATCATCGAGATACCCGTTACGATTTCGGGATTCATCATGGGAATATTGGTAACTGCCATGATTCCCGAACGGGGTATGCCCTTTTTGAATTTATCTATTCCCACCGCCGCGGCAGTTCCGAGAACGGTTGCGATAACAGATGAGCTTACCGCAAGAATAAGCGTGTTATAAAGCGCTCTGAGGGTTGCTTCGTCCTCAAGAAGGACTTTATACCATTGAAGAGAGAAACCCGACAATACGCTTGTGCTGCTCGATGAATTGAATGAAAAAACAATCATTACAATAATCGGAGCATAAAGGAAAATGAACACGAGGGCAGCATATGCCTTTGATGCGATTTTCATATAACCATGCCCTCCTCATCACCTGAAAAGCGGTTCATAACCGCCATGCAGATAAGAATAAGCACCATGAGAACAAGCGAAAGTGATGCACCGAGGTTATAATTATACGACTGCTGGAACTGTCTTTCGATAACATCGCCGATAAGGTCAAACGAACCGCCGCCGAGCTTCTGTGAAATATAGAAAGTGCTGACGGATGGAACAAAAACCATTGTGATACCCGAAACGATACCGGGCATGCTCATGGGAATGATGCATTTTCTGATAACGGTGAGTCTGTTGCCTCCGAGGTCCTGACAGGCTTCAACCATGCTGTGGTCAAGCTTTGCCATAACGGAATAAATCGGCATAATCATATAGGGCAGGAAATTATAAACCATGCCCAGAATAACCGCGCCCTCTGTATTAATCATATGTATCGGGTCAATGCCGAACTTGCCGAGAAAGCTGTTGATGATACCCGTATCCTGCAAAAGAGCCATCCATGAATATGTCCTTATAAGGAAGCTCATCCACATCGGAAGCATAACAAGCATAACAAGCGTGCGCTGAACCTTCTCTGTTTTCTGCGAAATGATATACGCAAGCGGAAACGCTATGATAAGGCAGATTATCGTTGCCTCAATACCGAACCATATGGAACGAAGAAAGGTGGGTGTGTATTTTCCGAGAGCCTCAATGTTTTCAAAGGTAAATGCACCCGAAGCATCGGTAAATGAATAATATACAACAAAAATCAGCGGAGCAACTATAAACAGAACCGACCATACGATATAAGGAGAGGCAATAAGCTTTGTTCTGAGTGAAGAACGGCTGTTCATTCCTCCACCTCCTCCTCGGCATTGGAAAGCTCATCAAACTCCTCGCTGAAGGAGCTGTAGTCTCCGTATATACCCGAATACTCGGATTTTTTCATGATATGTATTGCGTCGGGCTCAATAAAGAGTCCGATTTTTGCGCCTTCCGGCTGATAATCGGTTGTCTGAATCATCCACTTGAAGCCGCCGATATCAACAATAATTTCAAAATGAACGCCCTTGAAGGTTACGGATGTTACAACACCGCAGAGCATTCCCTTTTCGGGTTCAACAACATCAACGTCCTCGGGACGTACAACAACATCAACCGCCTCATTCTTGCCGAATCCTTTATCAAGACACTCAAAACGGTGTCCCGAGAAATCAACAAGGCAGTCATCAATCATAACACCGTCAAGAATGTTACTTTCGCCGATAAAGTCGGCAACAAAAGCATTCTTGGGTTCATTATAAATATCAAGAGGAGTTCCTATCTGCTGGATAACGCCGCCGTCCATAACAACGATTGTGTCGGACATCGAAAGTGCTTCCTCCTGGTCATGGGTAACGTAAATGAAGGTTATGCCGAGTCTCTGCTGAATATTTTTGAGTTCAACCTGCATATCCTTGCGAAGCTTCAGGTCAAGTGCACCGAGAGGTTCGTCAAGAAGAAGAACTCTGGGTTTTACCGCAAGAGCTCTTGCAATTGCAACTCTCTGCTGCTGACCGCCTGAAAGCGAATTTATATTGCGTTTATTAAAGCCCGTAAGGTTAACCAAAGCGAGCATTTCTTCAACTGTTTCTTTAATCTGCTTTTCGGGAACTTTCTTTATTCTTAAACCGAAAGCAACGTTTTCATAAACATTAAGGTGCGGAAAAAGTGCATAACGCTGAAAAATAGTGTTAACCTGCCTTTTGTGAGGAGGAACACCATTAATCTTTTTGCCTTCAAAAATAACCTCACCTTCGTCGGGTTCGATAAATCCCGCAATAATCCTGAGCGTGGTGGTTTTACCGCAGCCCGAAGGACCGAGAAATGTTATAAACTCCTTGTCACGAATGTAGAGGTTGAGATTTTTAAGCACCTGATTATTCCCGAAGGTTACGGAAATATTTTTCAAATCAATTATTGCATTTTTTTCCAATTATGCAGCCCCTCTCTGCCTTTGCCGGATATAACGGCGAAGCGGCCAATAATAGTGATATTATGTTAATATAAAATATAGTGCAAAAATCCGCAAATGTCAACAATTTTTTTGAGAAATTCACGATAAATCCGCAACGGCTCAAAGCCTGCAAATATTTTTCTTCGATTTACTCTTGAATACTCGTTTTTACTCTGCTTTACTAACTTTTTTGTTTGATAAAAATTTTAATAAAATCAAGGTAAATAACCCCCCGATAAAGTGGCAATACTTCTCTTGAAAGAATATTTTTGGGGGTAATTATTTGCAATTCAACAAAGTTGAAATCTGCGGAGTGAATACGGCAAAATTAAGAGTCCTTAAGGAAAGTGAAAAAATCGAACTTCTCAGGAAAGCAAGGGCAGGCGATAAAAAAGCCAGAGATGAGCTTGTGACGGGAAACTTAAGGCTCGTTTTAAGCGTTATTCAGCGTTTTGCAAACAGAGGAGAAAATCCCGACGACCTTTTTCAGGTGGGGTGCATAGGTCTTATAAAAGCTATTGACAATTTCGACCTCAGCCTTGATGTGAGATTCAGTACCTATGCCTGCCCGATGATAATAGGCGAAGTAAGACGCCATCTGCGTGACAACAACCCGATAAGAGTCAGCCGTTCCGTAAGGGATACGGCATATCATGCCATGCAGGTGAGGGAAAGGCTGATAAATGAGCTTGAACGGGACCCGACTCCCGAGGAAATCGCAAAAGAACTCGGTACAGACAAAGAGAGCGTTGTTATCGCCCTGGATGCAATTGTTGAACCTGTTTCGCTCAGCGAGCCCGTTTATTCCGACGGCGGCGACACGATTTACGTTATGGACCAGATAGGCGACACAGAAACGGATGAAAGCTGGCTTGAGGAAATCCTTTTGAAGCAGGCAATCAAGTCGCTCAGCGACAGAGAGAAAAAAATCCTCCATCTGCGCTTTATGCTCGGCAAAACACAGATGGAGGTTGCTGATGAAATAGGTATTTCTCAAGCACAGGTTTCAAGGCTTGAGAAAGGCGCTATTAAAAGAATTAAAGATAATAATAGGGTGTGATTATTTTTCAATCACATAAGTTGCATATGCGAGCATTTCGCCTCTGAGGAAATCAACCGCATTAAATACAATCTTATCCTCATAAACCGTAACAATCATACCCTCGGATGAACGCATGAAATGCTCGGAGGAATCATCAACATTTGCGGTTGTTCTTCTGGGTGAAGATACGCTTGAAATATGAACCATGGTTGCATATTCGCCGTTGTAATCCGCAATGTTGAGATTGGGATTGAACTTCTGCATATCATATGCCCAATGTGAATGTCCGTTGAAATAAACGACATTTTCGTATTTATCCATCATTTCTCTGAAACGCACTTCATCGGCACAGCCGCTTGTGAAGGCAAGGTCATAGTGTCTGCCGACGTTGTTCTCAATATTGCCTTCGCCCATATGAGGATTTTCGCCTTCAACAGGGTTGTTGAGGAAGGTGTGGAAGAAAAGATAAACCGTTGAATCTTTATAGTTTTCAAACTGCACTTCAAGCCAGTCAAGCTGCTCATCGGTCAGAATACGGCTTTCGGGGCGGTTATAGTCCCACTGATACTGTGAAAGGAAAATAAACACATCTCCGTCGGTACTTTCGGGAGCATAAACAAAATCAAGACCGTTTGCCGCAACATCCTTAACACCGTCTTTTTTGTTTTCGCCGTAAACGCCAGTATTCATAAGCTCCTGCCAATTTGCGAGGGTATAATAATCGCTCACATCGTGGTTGCCCGTACAGGTATAAACAGGGAAATCATAATTTGAAGTGATGGTATTGTATTTTTCAAACGCATCTCTTTCACCGTCTGCAGAAATATCGCCTGAAATTCCTACAAGCTCAACATCAAAGTATTCAATGAACTTAAGTGCATTTGGGAAAGTGAGACACGCATCGTCGCCTGAAAGCGAACCGTTGTATCTGTTGAAATGAACATCGCTGAGTGCGCCGAAAGAATAGGCTTTCTCGCCATAATCGGCAAGCTTTTCTTCGGGGATTTCAGCTTTGCCGGAAAGAATTCCGCATCTGTAAGCAAGCAAAGTTTCTGCGCCCTCGGGAATTGCGGTGAATGACTGAACCTCATATTTTCCTTCGCCGCCGTCAACATCAACCTTTGCAAGCTCGCTGTAATAAGCCTTTGTTTCTCCGACTTCAACAAAAAGCTTTTCGCCGTTTTCGTTACCCCAATAGATATCATAATCGCCGTCAATTGAAGCAGTAACGGTGATTTCGCCTGCGGCTGAACCTGCTTTATCGTTAAAAAAATCATATTCGATAACTGCAGTATCATTAACAAACGGAAGCGAAATTGATATACCGTTGAATGTAGCAATCAAGGGCATAAACATTGCAAAAAACATTGCGGAAATTTTTGTTAATATTGTCATTTTTTGTTTCCTCCTCTTATTGCATTAATGCAACCGACATTGCAAGCAGAATCTGTGCGGGATAATAGGTTGAAAGTTCAATCGTAACCAGAACATTTTTTCTTTTAACCGGTGTGAAATAAAGAAATCCGAGACAAGTATCGCTGATAAGGAAAAGACATGAGCCTGCAAAAGCAAGCCACATGGCAAGGTTTTTTTCTCCGATTACAAGAAAAGCGGAAGATGCAACTTTGTAAATAAGTGCGCCATAATAAACCGCCATAACAGGAGCGAGCTTCTTGTCAATTTTCATTTTAAATACTTTCATTACCGCTGCGGCGGCAGGTATTCCGACAGCACCGATTATCAGAGGTATAATTTCAAATCCGCCGATTGAAATAAATGCCGAAAGTGCAAATATATGTCCTATAAGGAAATAGAGCGTTCCGAGAGGGATAAGCTTGCCTCTGAATGTGGGTGCAACTTCTTTGATGCCGAGAAGCACATCTCCGAAAAAACCGAACATCAGTGCAAAACAGACAAGACAGAAGTAATATGTATTATGGGGATTCATGCAGTATCCGACAACGGCAACAGAAATAAATCCGAAGCTTGCCATGAATTTACACATCATGCCTTCAAACGCTTTACCTTTTCTGCGAAAAGAAACACATCCGAACGCAAACACAACGGTTATAACCGACAAAACATAACACATCGGTGACACATTAATCCCTCCTTAAAACAGTCCATTTGCCGACGGTTTCAAAACCGATTTTTGAATAAAAGGCTTCAAGACCGTCATTCCTGCAGAAAAGGAAAACATTCTTTTCGGATTTCTCGTTTGCAATTTCACTGACTATCGCAGAGGCAAATCCCCTGCCCCTTGCTTCGGGTGAGGTTGCAACAGCACCGAGCAAAACGCTTTTTTTGCCCTCAAAAAGAGCGAATGCACAAGCGCGCAAATCACCGTTTTCTTCCGCTGCAATCATTGATGCCGTTCCTTTGTTGAGACGCAGGCAGACATCGGAAAGAAACGCACCGTAATCTCCGAGTTCAAAGCCGCAATCACAAAGCAAATCAAAGATTTTACGCTTGTCGTAATCTCTCACGGAATTGATTTTTTCAATGCTTTTTCCGCCTTTGTATTTAACGGTGAATGATGAATCAGAAGGCTCAAAGCCGAGCTTTTTCATATCGTCATATGAACAGGTAAGGGTCTGAAATCCAACCGCATTCATAAAATGCAAAAGCTCTTCAAAATCCGCATTCCCGTTTGTGCAAAGGGTCAGGTTGCCGTCAACTCTGCTTATTGCGGCGCACGGAACACCGTCAGTTTCCTGCACCCAGAAAAGCGCAAAATCATAGTTTGCGCCGTATGTTTTAAACAGCGCGGTTATCCTTGCCGCATAAGGATCGGCAGGAAGAAATCCGAGCTGTTCGTGTTTTTTGCAGAGGGTCAGCATTTTGCAAAATCCTCCGCAAGTGCCTTTATGAGTCGCAGAGACTCTTTTGCATCGTCAAGCTTTATAACACATGAGGGTGAGTGAAGATATCTGCACGGAATTGATACCGTCAACACCCTGACACCGCCTCTGCTTTTATGAATCGCACCCGAATCGTTGCCGCCTGCAACCATTGTTTTAGGTTGACAGGGTATATTTTCTCTTTCGGCAATTTCAAATGCTTTGTCAAAAAGCTCCTTGCTGTAAAGAGTGCTTCTGTCCATAAACGAAACCGTGCCGCCCTTGCCGCAGATACAGACTCTTTTTTCGTCTTTGACACCCGAAATATCTGCAGCTGTTGTTGTTTCGACAGCAACCGCATAATCGGGTGCAATAGTGAAAGCGGCAGTCTGTGCGCCTCTTGTTCCGATTTCCTCCTGAACGCTGAACGAGAACCACATATCGTATTCAAGCTCGCTTTTTATCATTTCAATGAGAATCGCACAGCCTGCTCTGTCATCGAGAGCTTTTGACTTGACATATCCCTCACCAAACTCAACAAAATCGCTGTCAAACCACACAGAATCACCAAGGCGCACATATTCCGCAGCTTCTTCCTTGGATTTGGCACCGATGTCAATATAAAGGTCGTCAGCTTTCGGAATATCAGCTTCCGCTTTTTTATCAACAAGGTGAACGGGCTTTATACCGATAACGCCGTTAACTGCCTTGTCGCCCACTTTAACGGTTCTTCCGAGAATAACACGGCTGTCTATACCGCCGACCTTGGTGAAACGAAGAAATCCCTCGGAGGTGATTCCTGTAACAATAAGTCCGACCTCGTCCATATGAGCGTCAAGCATTACCTTGTTTTTGGCAGAGTTTATGCCTTTTTTGAAAACAAGAAGATTACCGAGAGGGTCAATGCTGTATTCGGCATAATCTTTTATCTGTGCGATTATATAATCACGAACCGCATTTTCTCTGCCCGAAATTCCGGGAAGCATACAAAGCTCTTTAATAAGTTCAAGCATTTTTCTCTCCCCTTTCGATGATATAATCAGCCATGAGTCTTGCGGTGTTTTCAATATCTTCAAGGTCACAGACTTCAATTGCAGTATGCATATTTCTCAAAGGAATTGAAAGAAGTGCAGTCTTAACACCTTTGCCCGCAACCTGAATTTCATCGCAGTTTGTGCCCGTGTTTCTTCCCATAACCTCTGTCTGATTGGGAATGCCGTTTTTCTCTGCGATTTCGGTAAGCTTTCTGCTCATATCATAGTCAAGCAGAGGAGCATAGCCTATCATTGTTCCGCCGCCGAGAGAAGCATATTTTTCGGAACTGATGCCGGGAGCCGTTGCAAAACTGACATCAACAGCGATTGCTTCATCGGGTTTAATCGAAAATGCACCCGTCTGCGCACCGCTTCCTCCCGTTTCTTCCTGAACGGAAAAAAGAACGCTGATTTTGCAGCCGTGATTCTTGCCTTCAAGAAGTTCAAGGCAGCGAAGAACTGCGGCAACACCTGCTCTGTCGTCAATCGACGGAGAAGAAACTCTGTTACCGAGAAGCTTTGTATATTCACCGTTAAAGGTTATTCTGTCGCCTGATGAAACAAACTTTTTTGCCTCTTCGGCAGTCATGCCGATATCAACGGCAATATCATCAAAACCCTTTGCCTTATCGGCATCATCGGGCTTTGAAAGATGGGGCGGAGTTGAGGTTATAACGCCGTAAAGCGGCTTTTTGCCGTGAACCGTAACTTCCGCAGCAGCAAGCACTCTGATATCCGCGCCGCCGCATTTTGTAACCTTGAGAAATCCGTATTCGTCTATCGCCGTAACAACAAGACCTATCTGGTCAAGGTGGGCATCAAGAAGAATATGAATATCGCCCTCACCCGTTGTTCCCGTTACGCTTCCGAGGACATCGGTTTTTGCGGGCATATATTTTTCAAGCAAATCCGAAGCAACCTTTGCCGCTTCGTTTTCCGCACCCGAAACACCCTTTGCAGAGCAAAGCTTTTCGAGCAAAGCGGAAACTTCCGTAAATCTTTCCATATTTGCACCTTCTGCAATTCAGGGGCACACATAGTGCGCCCCTTTGATTTTTTATATAACTTTTATACCGCCTTCGGGACGGATATTAAGAACATAGCAGGATTTTTCGCCAAAAACAGCACAGATTCTTGATTTGAATTCATCAAGAAGGTCTGCAGGAACAAATGCCTGGATTGTGCCTGCAAAACCGCCGCCGTGAACTCTCCATGCGCCCTTGCCGTTAAGAACATCCTGGCAGATTGCAAGAGCAACGCTGACGGGCTGATTTGCCGATGCACGGCATGTATAAACATTCTGGTTATACATATATGACGAAAAACCGCTTTCAACAACAAGAGCCTTGAAAGCTTCAAAATCGCCTGCTTTAAGAGCCTTCGCCTGCTTTTCAACTCTTACATTTTCGTTATAGAAATGCATGGCACGGAGAACGGCTCTGTCACCTGCAACATCACGGATAACGGAGATATTCTTTTCAAATTCAGCTCTGTCAACGTCACGGAGAACACTCTTTCCGAATTTTGCGGCAACAGCTTCCATTTCACCTCTTACTGCGGCATATTCATCAGTGAGGTCGGAATGGTCTCCGCCTGTGTCAACGATGCAGAGTGCATGACCGCAGGCACCAAAATCAAAGTCAAGCTTTTCGATAACGGGCTTTGAGGGGTCGTTGAAGTCTATCATAACAAAACCGCCGACGGAGCAAGCCATCTGATCCATGAGTCCGCAGGGTTTGCCGAAATATTCATTTTCCGCAAACTGTGCAATCTGTGCGATTTCAACTGCGCTGATTTTGCCGTCATTATAAAGATGATTGAGAATTGTACCAATAAGAACTTCAAAAGCGGCTGATGATGAAAGTCCCGAACCCGAAAGAACATCGGAAACGGTTGCGGCATCAAAACCGCCTGTGCCGTAGCCTCTGTTTTTGAATGCGGCACATACGCCTCTGATAAGAGCTTCGGATTTGCCTCTTTCAGAAGGCATAACACCGAGTTCCGCAAGGTCAACGGCATCAATTTTGTATCCTTCGGACTTGACTCTTACGATGTTATCGCTGTTCTTTGAAACAACAGCAACCGCATCAAGGTTAACGCTTGCCGCAAGAACGCAGCCGTGGTTGTGGTCGGTATGGTTTCCGCAGACCTCGGTTCTTCCGGGTGCACTGTAAACCTCAACCTCTCTGCCACTTCCGAAATATTCTTCAAATTTTTCGGCAAGCTTTGTATATCTTTCTTTCTGGAATTCTATATCCTCTTTTTTATAGTTTTTCGCAAGCACCTCATCATATTCCGCACCTGCAAGCAGATTTTTAAGCTCGGAAGTTTTAACCATCGTTCACAATTCCTTTCTCTTTATTTGATTTCTTTTTCTTTGCATGTTCAATTATTTTTTCAACCGATGTCCAGATTCCGTTTACGGAAAGAAGGGAAATTCCCGATAAAAACATAAGAATCATTATTGGTACAAGGAAACCGGGTGAAAGCGGGTCGTAAAGATTTCGGCCCACAAGAGTAAACGATATCAGTTTCGGCATAAAGCCTATAACCGAAAGAAGCACGAATTTCCAATATCCGAATTCAAACGAGCCGTAAATTCCCGAAATGCTGTTAATCGGCATTGCAGGAATAAGTCTTAGTGCAATCAGAAGGGCGGGATTTCCTTTTCCGTCCTGCTGAATAACTCTGCGAAGCACGTCTGTTTTTGATATCAGCCGCCACGCACTTCCTGCGCCGAATCTTTTGCCCCAGAAATATCTTATTGTTACAAGCACAACAAATCCGATGATATTCACGGGAATGGCATAATACATCGGAAGAACGATTCCCGACAAAAAGCAGACCGTTGATGTAGGATAAATCGGGAAAAAGCTTTTTACTGCAAAAAGCAGCATTACTGCAAATAAAAACTGCCATGTAATATCTATATGCAAAATATATTCTTCAAGCCTTTCAAGATTCTGACGGGTTACAGCATACCAACGCCACAGTTCATCATACTGAAGCGATACCATAAGCGCAGCAACCGCAAACGAAAGCAATATAAGTATCAGTCCGCCGAAAAGCAGAATCTTTTTTTGCTTTTTTCTTTTTTTCAAAAGCTCACCGCATTCCAACTTTATTCTAACAATTTATTTTATAATATATTTCCGGTTCGGTCAATAACCAAAATTAATATTTTGGTATTTTATTTTGCGCAGAATATGATATAATTATAGCGTATTATTATTTAAAGGGGATTACTCTATGAAAATATGCGTTCTTGACGGCTTCACAACAAACCCAGGCGACCTCTCATGGGAATGGCTTTATGAATGCGGCGACTGCACCGTTTATGACCGCACTCCGGCAAATCTTATTGCAGAAAGATGTGAAGGTTGCGATATCGTTATCACAAACAAAACTCCGCTTCGCAGAGGACTTCTTGAAACACTCACAAATCTTAAATATATCGGTCTGCTGAGCACAGGCTTCAACATTGTAGATTGGGAATACTGCAAGGAAAAAGGCATTCCCGTATGCAACATCCCGTCTTACAGCACCTCTGCCGTTGCACAGCTTGTTTTTGCGCTTATTCTTGAACATACAAACTCGGTTGCGGTACACAGCGACTCCGTGCATGGCGGAGAATGGTCTGCGTACAAGGATTTCTGCTATTGGAAAACTCCTCTCACAGAGCTCGACGGCAAAACTCTCGGCATAATCGGATTCGGAAAAATCGGCAAGGCTGTTGCAAAAATTGCAGCTTCATTCGGGATGAAAATTCTTGCCAATACAAACCATCCTTCATCCTTTGAAAACGTTGAATTTACAAGCGTTGACGAGCTTCTTTCAAAGAGCGATTTCGTCAGCATTCACTGTCCGTTAACCCCTGCAACAGAGGGTATGGTCAATGCGGAATTCATTTCAAAAATGAAGAAAACCGCTGTTCTTATCAACACCTCAAGAGGTCAGGTCGTTGACGAAAAAGCCCTTGCAGATGCTCTCAAAAACGGCAATATTGCAGGTGCGGGACTTGATGTTCTTCATACAGAACCACCCTCGCCAGACTCTCCTCTTCTCGGCATAAAAAATTGTTTTATTACTCCTCACATCGCATGGGCAGGTTTCGAAACACGCGAAAGACTTATGAAAATCTGCAAAAAGAATGTTCTCGCCTATCTGAACGGCTCACCCATTAATTTAGTTTATTAGCTATTGATATAATAATAACTATATGCTATAATATAGAATAATTTATGTAAAGGAGGTTGAAAAATGATTATTTCGCAAACGCCCGTCAGAATGTCATTCTTCGGCGGCGGAACGGATTTCCCCGAGTTTTTTAACGAATATTCGGGCGCCGTCATATCAACCACCTTCAACAAATACTGCCACGTCATTGTAAGACCTCTTCCGCCGAAGCTTTTTGAATATAAAACAAAGCTGATGTATGCGCAGATTGAAGAGGTTGCTTCCGTTGATGACATAAAACATCCCGCCATCAGAAATGCAATGAAATGGCTCGGACTTGAAAGAATATTTCTCAACTATGATGCCGATATTCCCGCAAAAACAGGCCTTGGAACAAGCAGTGCATTTTCCGTAGGAATGCTCAATGCATTCTACACCATGCAGGGTATAAACAAAACAAAGCGTGAGATTGCCGACGACGCGATTTATCTTGAGCGCACCCTCTGCAATGAGGACGGCGGAATTCAGGACCAGATTGCGGCGTCATACGGCGGATTCAACCGCATTGATTTCACCTCGGAAGGATACACTGTCACTCCAATTAACATAACTCCCGAAAGAAAACAGCTTCTTAATGATAATCTCATGGTGTTTTTTACGGGACTTTCACGCTATTCTTTTCAGGTTCAGAAAGCAACAAAAAGCATGCTCAGTAAAAGAACTCAGGAGCTTCTTGAAATTCTTCGAATGGTTGACGATGCCGAAAAAATTCTCGTTGACCCTCAATGTTCTCTTGACGATTTCGGACTGATGCTCAACGAAACATGGATGCTCAAAAGAAGCATAAGCACAGAAATATCAAACAGCATGATTGATGATATTTACGCAAAAGCTCTCGGTGCAGGCGCACTCGGCGGAAAGCTTCTCGGAGCAGGCGGAGGCGGTTGCCTTCTGTTCTATGTTCCGAAAGAAAAACAGACTGCCGTGCGTTCGGCTCTTTCCGATTTATATGAGGTCGATTTTGAATTTGAAAACGAAGGAACAAAGATAATCTGTAACTACTGATGAGGTAACATAATGATAGAAATAATCAAACCCGATTTTGTTTTTGAAGATGAACGCGGCGCACTTGTTCAGCTTGTTCACGAAGGCTGGAAGCAAATAAATGTTGCTGTTTCAAAAGCAGGCTTTGAGCGCGGAAATCATTTTCACAGGCTTAACCGTGAGGGTTTTTATGTTATCGAAGGCGCTTTTACCGTTGAAGCAAAGCTTGACAGCAAAAAAGAAACATATGATTTCGGAAAAGGCGATATGTTTATCATTAACCCGAACGTTATTCACAGATTCATATATCACGAAGATTCCGTTCTTGTTGCGTTTTACGACAAAGGAGTAGAGCTGCCCGACGGCACAAAGGATATCATTGCGGAGGCAGATGCATAATGGAAGCAATAATTCTCGCAGGTGGTCTGGGCACACGCCTCAAACCGTGCGTTGAAAACCTGCCCAAACCTCTTGCGCCGATTGACGGCAAGCCTTTTCTGCGCTATCTGCTTGATTATCTCTATGTAAACGGCGTTCACAGAGCGATAATTTCAACGGGCTACAAAGCAGAAACGGTTGAAGAATTCATCGGAAAGTCGCACAGAGGAATGACGGTTGAATACTGCCGCGAAGAGTCTCCACTCGGTACGGGCGGCGCAATAAAAAAGGCTCTCGGTATGTGCAGAGAAAGCTGTGCCGTTGTTATAAACGGCGACACTTACTTTGACGTAAATCTGCCCGAAATGAAGAAATTTCACGATGCTTCGGGATGCGGAATTTCTATTGCCGCAAAATGGATTGAAAACGCCGAAAACTCGGGTCTACTGCAACACGAAGACGGCATGCTGTGCGGATTTCACGAAAAAGGAATCATGTCAGCAGGTCTTATAAACGGCGGAATTTATTTCATCAATAAAGACGCGCTTGACGGCTTTGCAGATGAGAAATTTTCTTTTGAAATGCAGATACTTGAAGCGGCTTACTGTCCCGTTGCGGTTTATGAAAGTAACGGATATTTTATAGATATCGGTATCCCCGAAAACTACAAAAAGGCTGAAAGAGAAAAAGAAAAGCTTTTCTCAAAAAGAACAAGAAAAGCCGTTTTTCTTGACCGTGACGGCACAATTAATTACGACACGGGTCATCTTTACCGCACGGAGGATTTCCGCTTTCTTGAAAATGCCGACAAAGCAATTGCAGAAATAAAAAGCAAAGGATATCTTGCAATAGTCATAACAAATCAGGCTGGAATCGCAAAGGGTCTTTATACCGCCGAAGATGTTGATATCCTTCATTCATACATAGATTCTCTTCTTTATGAAAACCGCGGTGTTACCGCTGATGCATATTATTACTGCCCTCATCATCCCGATGCGGTTGTTGAGGAATTAAAAAAAGAATGCGATTGCAGAAAACCGAATGCGGGACTTATTCTCAAAGCGGTTTCAGATTTTTCCGATATCGGAATAGAAATCGACCTCAAAAATTCTTTTACCGTCGGTAACAGAAAATCCGATATTCTTGCAGGCATAAACGCAGGCACCGGTCAGAATATTCTCATCGGAAACGATGAACCCGAAGCAGCCGCAATTGCTTCAGCTCATTATGGCAATCTTTACGATTTTTCACATAAATTTAAGCAGGTGTTATAGTTTGAAAAACATTTATTTCGTTCAGGCAGGCTTTGCTTTTGACAAATCCGTCTATCTCCCCTATGCAACCGGCACAATCGTTGCATATTGCAAAAGCCTTCCCGATATCGCAGCTGAATATGATTTCAAGGAGATTATCTTCCGCAGAGATGACATAAACATTATCGTTGACGGAATGGAATCCCCTTATATCGTTGCGTTTTCAACCTATGTCTGGAATGTTGAATTCAACAAAGCACTTGCAAAAGCGGTTAAAGAAAAATATCCCGATTGCATAATTATTTTCGGCGGTCACAGCGTTTCCGAGCGAATGGAATTCCTTGCAAAAGACTATATCGACATTCTGACTCTCGGCGAGGGCGAAGAAGTCACCGCAAATCTTCTCCGTGCACTGAAAAACGGCGAAAATTTAGGCTCTTGCAACGGTATTGCTTACAGAGATAAAAACGGTAATAACATTCTTACCGATCCGCATTGTCCCGAATCGGTTGAAAATTATCCTTCGCCTTATCTGACAGGTGTTTTTGATTCAATCATCGAAAAGAATCCCGACACCATGTTTGACACCATAATCGAAACCAACCGAGGCTGCCCCTATAACTGCGCATACTGCGACTGGAGCAACCATAAAAAGCTCAGACTCTTCCCCATGGAAAAGGTTAAGGGCGAGATAAAGTGGCTCTCCGAACACAAAATCGAATACTGCTTCTGTGCAGACTCAAATTTCGGCATGTTTGACCGTGATATTGAAATCGCGGAATATATCGTTGAACTCAACAAAAAGACAGGATTCCCGAAGGTTTTCAGACCTTGCTACGAAAAAAACAGCGCAGAAAGAGTTTTCAACATTTCAAAAGCTCTCAATTCAAGAGGTCTTGATAAAGGCGCAACCATGGCATATCAGACACTCTGCGACGATGCACTAAAAAATATCAACCGAAAAAATCTTACCATGGAACATTTTTCGGGTCTTATGGCAGATTACACCAAAGCAAACATTCCCACTTATTCGGAACTCATTCTCGGTCTGCCGGGCGAAACAACCGAAAGCTTCTGTCAGGGTCTTTGCAAGCTTTTGAGAGCAGGTCAGCACAATTCAATCAGCGTTTATTACTGTGAACTGCTTCCCAACGCCCCAATGTGCAGACCCGAATACATGGAAAAATACAAAATCGAACCCATGAAGGTTCAGTTCAATCATATTCATTCCGCAAGCGGAAAGAAAGACGGCATTCCCGAATACTCATATCTCGTGCGTTCAACAAGCACAATGCCCCGTGACGGCTGGGTATATGCAAATCTTTTCTCAATTTGTCTGCAATGCTTCCACAGCCTTGGTCTTCTTCGTTATTTTGCAATATATTCATATTATGAACTCGGCATTGACTACTATGATTTTTATAAAGGTCTGCTTGATTTCTGCCTCAATGACAGCGGTCTGACTGGCAGACTTTTCCGTGAAATAAAAGAAAAGCTTGACGGCTCTCTTGAGGGTGACTGGAATCACAGCAACCCCGTTTTCGGAAACATCACATGGTTTTTTGAAGAGGGTCTGTATCTTGAACTTCTCTACAATTTCGATGAACTGAAGAAAATTATCGAAAGCTATGTAAAGCCTCTCGGCATAAACGATGATATTTATACCGAGCTTTGCAAATTCCAGCTCAATGCAATCAAGCTTCCGTTTGAAAGCAGCAAGAAATTTGAATGCGGTTATAATTTCGGCGAATATTTCCGCACCGTAGGTTCAAGTGACGGTGCAACGCTTGAAAAGCAAAATTTGAATTATGTCTTCATTGCACCGAAAGAATATGATAACTGGGTTGACTTCGCGAAAGAAACCGTCTGGTACGGCCGCCGCAAAGGCGCAACACTTTACACTAACAACACTCACTGTTTAATCATCCCGACGAAAGGTTCGTGACTCTTTGAAAAGAAATCTTTATTTTTTTCAAGTGAATTATCCTTACGGTAAATCCGCACATCTGCCTTATACTGCGGCTCAGATTTCCGCATATGCCTTTGCAGATAATGATGTTGCAGGAAATTACCGCCTTGAAAATATATTTTTCCTGCGCGAATCTGTTGATGATATTCTCAAAAAAATTGCAAATCCGTCTGTTGCGGCATTTTCAACTTATATATGGAACAGCAATTTTAACAAAGAAGTTGCCAGAAGAATAAAAGAAAAATATCCTGATTGCATTGTTATCTTCGGCGGTCATCATGTTGCACCGGGCGGAGATATGCTGAATGATTGTCCCTATATCGACTATCTTCTTCACGGCGAAGGCGAAATCATATTCCGCAGACTTCTTCGTTCTTTAATCGGACTTGAAAAGACTGAAGAAATCCCCGGCATTTCAATGAGAACAGAGAACGGCATTCTCTCAAATCCGCAGATGATTTCCGAGGAATGTAATTTCCCCTCCCCGTATCTCAACGGATATTTCGATAAAATTCTTGCAGAAAATCCCGATACCGAATTCATGGCGCTTATTGAAACATCAAGAGGCTGCCCCAACTCCTGCGCATACTGCGACTGGAGCAACATGAAATCAAAAATCCGCAAATTCCCGATTGAAAGAATTTACGGCGAAATAGAATGGCTGGGTAAGAACAAGGTTTACGGTCTCGGCGGTGCGGATTCCAATTTCGGAATGTTTGCACGCGATAAAGAAATAACTCAGAAAATCATTGAAGTAAAAGAAAAAACGGGGTATCCCGTTAAGTTTCAGACTTCTTATGCCAAAAACAGCACAAGAACCGTTTTTGATATAGGTATGATGCTTGAAAAAAGCGGAATGAACAAGGGAATCACCCTTTCATTTCAATCCATGAGCAAAGAAGCTCTTAAAAATATCGGCAGAGAAAACATCAGCATTGAATACTATTCGGAGCTGATGAAACTGTATAACGATGCCGGTGTAGCTACATATACCGAGCTTATCATGGGTCTTCCCGGCGAAACATACGAAAGCCTTGCAGACGGCGTTGACGAGCTTCTCAGACTCGGCCAGCACAATTCAATTTATTTTCACAACTGCGAATGGCTTCCCTGCTCAATCATGGGACAGAAAGACTATGTTGAAAAATATAAAATAAAGACCTCCCGCATTCCTCTGCATCAGCCTCACAGAGAAACTGACGATGCGAATGAAATACCCGAAGAATCCTTTGTTGTAACGTCAACCTATTCGATGACTCCCGATGATTGGAAAAAGATGAATCTTTTTTCCGCCATCGTTCATTCGTGCCATCACATGGGACTTCTTCAATTCTTTGCGCTTTATCTTTACAATGAAGGAATCTGTTCATATAAAGAATTCTATTCCTCTCTTCTTGATTTTGCGCTTTTAAATCCCGATACGGTTATCGGCTCTGTTTTTACCGAAATCGGTGAACTTCTCAACAAGGTAACGGAAGAAAAAGGCACTCTTTGCATCTCAGACGAAAGATTCGGCAAGGTTCAATGGCCTTTTGAGGAATACGCATATCTCTGCATGATTTACGAAAACGAAAGATTTTATAATGAAATCACGAAATTTCTTGACCATTTCGGAATTGAAAAAGAAGTATATTCCGAGCTTCTTAAATTCCAGAGAATCATCATTAAAAGGCCTTTTGATAAACACATCAGTATCTCTTCTTCCTATGATTTCGCCGATTATTTCATGAGGCTTATCGACGGAAAAGAAGCAACCATCAGAAAAGAAAAAAACAGCATAGAAATTGAAGCAAAGCCTTTTGACTCATGGGCATCATTTGCGAGAGTCGTTGCCTGGTACGGCAGAAAAGACAGCTTCAGCACCTATATAAGGGCAGCAAGTGTAAACAAGACAAGCATATTTGAAACGGAGTAATTCAGAAAATGTTCAGTAACAAGGTTTATCTGGTTCAGGTTAACGTAACCTATCACGATTTTATCGCCTATCTTCCGTATGCCGCAGGCTGTATCGCCGCATATGCATGGAATGACAGCGAAATCAAAGAAAGCTTTGAGCTTTCGGATATTCTGTATATGCGACTTACACTTGAAGAGTCGATGGCAAAAATCACAAATCCCGCTGTTGTGGGATTCTCATGTTATGTCTGGAACATGGAATATAATCTTCGCCTTGCGAAAATGATTAAAGAAAAATATCCGGATTGCATAATTGTTTTTGGCGGTCATAACGTTCCCGATAACACCTTGCTGCTCGAAAAACACGATTTTATAGATGTGCTTATGCATTCTGAGGGTGAAGAGCCCTTCACATTACTGCTTAAAGCCCTGAAAAACAGCACAGATTTCTCCTTAATCCCCGATATTTCTTACAGAGATAAGAACGAAATCGTTACAACCGAAAAAAAGCGTGTTTACGATATAACAAACTATCCTTCACCGTATACGGCAGGTCTTTTTGACCGTATGCTTGAAGAATATCCCACCTTCAATTTTCATGCTACACTTGAAACAAACAGAGGCTGCCCTTACTCCTGCGCTTTTTGTGACTGGTGTTTCACAAAGAAAATCCGATTGTTCCCCATGGAAAGGGTAAAGGGCGATATCAAATGGATATCAGAACATAAAATCCCTTATTGTTACTGTGCAGATGCGAATTTCGGTATAGAAAAAAGGGATATTGAAACAGCGAACTACGTTCTTGAAATGAAAAATAAAAACGGTTATCCTCAGGTATTTAAACCCTGCTATGCCAAAAACAGCGATGAAACCGTTTTTGAAATAGGAAAAATTCTCAATCACAGCGGGATTGATAAAGGAGTAACCCTGGCTTATCAGTCGCTCAACCCCAAAACTCTTGAAAACATCGGCAGAAAGAATCTGACTCTTGAACATTATTCGGATTTGACGGCAAAATATGCCGAAGAAAAAATCCCGACTTACACAGAGCTTATTCTCGGTCTGCCGGGCGAAACATATGAAAGCTTCTGCGAGGGTCTTTGCCGTCTGCTTGAAAACGGACAGCATAACTCAATGACGGTTTATACCTGTCAGGTTTATTGCAATTCACCTATCGCAAGCAAGGAGTTCGTCGGAAAATATAACATCCGATGGGAGCGTCAGCCTCTTCACGGCATTCATTATCCCGCTAACTTCAATGGCGTTCAGGAATACTACGACGTTGTTGTCGAAACCAAGGATATGACAAAGGAAATGTGGGTAAAAGCAAATATGTTCTCTGTCTGCCTTCAGAGCTTCCACCATCTTGGTCTTCTCCGCTGCTTTGCCCTTTATGCAAGACATGAACTCGGCATAAGCTATTACGATTTCTATAACAGACTTCTCGACTATATTTTCAGCGATAAAACAAAATATATCTATGAGCTTTTTGAAGAAATCCGTTGGAAAACAGAGCACACCGATGTTTCTGACTGGTGTTATCAGAAAGATATATTCAGCAAGGTCGGTTGGTATTTTGAAGAAGGAATTTTCCTCGATTTGATTTATAACAGGGATAAATTCTGGAATGATATTGAAGATTTTACAAAGTCGCTTGGAATAAAAGAAGAAATCTATAACGAGCTTCTTGAATATCAGAAAAAAATTCTTCGTCTGCCCAATACCGATATCGTTGAAGTTGAGTCGGCATATGATTTCTACACATATTTTGAAAATATCTATGACGACCGTTATTCACCTCTTGAAAAGAAAACAACCAGACTTCACATCACTCTTGAAAAGAAAATAGACAATTGGGCTGACTATGCAAGAGAGATTATCTGGTTCGGTAAAAGGCGCAGTGCAACGCTTTGTACCAATTCAAGAGAAAAAACAGAAATTTTCTACACTTAAAATCATACAGGCAAGCCCGTTGTTATTCATTTTTAGAAAATAATATAGACAACATATATTCTTTTATGGTAAAATAAACTCAAACAAATACCCCCTTAAAACGGCAAACATTCAGGTTTTGTCTTCAGGAGAGAGAAAATGAAAAAGAATATTTATATGGTGCAGGCTTCAAACACCTACACAGGCAACGGTTTCAAAGCAGCCTATCTTCCGTATGCTGTAGGTTTGCTGGTTGCTTATGCTTTTACCGACGAAAGAATTAAAGAGAATTACGATTTCAAGCGTTTTATTTTCACCCGAGAAATAACTGACAATGCGGTTGAAAGTCTCGATAATCCTTCGGTTGTCGGTTTTTCCAACTATATCTGGAACACACGCTACAACCTTGTTCTTGCAGAAAAAATAAAATCAGAATATCCCGATTGCGTTATCATTTTCGGCGGTCACAATGTTCCTCCCGATAACTCATTCCTCGAAAAATACCCCTTTATTGATTTTCTTGTTCATGCAGAGGGAGAAGAGGCTTACCGTTCTCTTTTAATTGAACTTCTTAATGAAAATCCCGATTATTCCAAAATAAATAACATTTCCTACCGCACAAGCAACTCGGAATGCATTAAAAACCCCACGGAAACTCTTTCAAAAACAGACTATCCCTCACCCTATCTCACGGGATTTTTTGATAAGATATTTGAAGAAAACCCCGATATGCAGCTCGATGCAATTCTCGAAACAAGCAGAGGCTGCCCGAGAAGCTGCGCTTATTGCGACTGGGGATGCAACAGCCAGAAAGTCAAGCTCTATCCCATTGAGAGAATATTCGCAGAAATAGATTGGATGGCAGAGCATAATGTTAAATTTATCTGGGGTGCTGATGCAAACTTCGGTGCATATGACCGTGACATGGAAATTGTTGACTATTTTATAAACGTCAGAGAAAAAACGGGATGTCCCGAGAGACTGCGAATCAATTATTCCATGAAAGACCCTCAGAGAGTTCTTGATATCAGCAGAAAGCTTGAAAAATACGGACTGAGCAAGGAAGGTGCAACCCTCTCATTCCAGAGTCTCGACCCGACCGTGCTTGAAAATATCGGAAGACGAAACATGAGCATGGAAAAATTCACAGAGCTTAACGGTCTTTATAAAGCGGAGGGTATAACCACCTATTCCGAGCTGATTCTCGGTCTGCCCGGCGAAACGTACGAAAGCTTCTGTAAAGGCTTTGGCACATTGCTCGCCGCAGGTCAGCACAGACTTATCACGGTTTATAACTGTGAACTGCTTCCGAATTCTCCCATGGCTGACCCCGAATATATGAAAAAGCATGGAATCATAACCGCAGAAATTGATTCTCTGCTTGCACATACCGCCGAAGATGATGAAATAACAGAAAAAACAACTTATGTTATAGGCTCAAACACAATGAGCGTTTCCGAATGGATTGATACCAATATCTTTTCAACCATGACTGAATCATACCATCATCTCGGTATACTCATGCTTATTTCAATTTTCCTTTTCCACGAGCATAAAATACCCTATGAGGATTTCTATAACCGCATCATAGATTTTGCAAAAAGCAATCCCGAGTCCATAGCAGGTCAGGCATATGCCAAGCTCTATGAGTTTTATGCGGCAATAGCGCGAAGCGAATCTCCGAAGCTCTACACAAACGAGCTTTTCGGTGATCTGACATGGGTTCCCAAAAAGGTTGCCCACCTCGAAACAATTTACCGCATTAATGAATTTTATGATGAAATAAGACCTGTTTTATCGGAAATGTTTGAGGATGATGAAATGCTTGAAGAGCTTGTTCTTCTTCAAAAATCCATACTCAAGCTGCCTTACAAAAACAATTTCAGCGTTGATTTCAATTATGACTGGAAGGATTATTTTCTGCACACTCTTAATGATAAGTATTCTCCTCTCAAGAAAAAACGCATAAGAGCAAATATAAACAACTCGGTTCACCGTGATAATTGGAAAGACTATGCTGTTGAATCCGTGTGGTTCGGCAAAAACGGTGTAACATTCAATCGCGGCATAACTTACGAAGATATCTGATTTAAGAAAGCGTGTTCTCATTGTCGGAATTTAAAAATGTTTCAATTTTAATAGGTGCCGTAACGGAAACGGAATCGCTGAGAAAAACGGTCGATACCGTTCTCGGCTTATGCAGCCACGATGACCTTGCGGAAATTATGATTTGCTATCCCGACAGAGTTACCCCCGAATGCCTTGCCGTTATCAATGAACTGACATCCCGAAACGGCGATGTTCCCGTTATTTCATTTGAGCAGACATTTCCGTTTATGTCCTTTATTGTTGAAATGATTGAAAAAGCAAAAGGTTCGCATTGCATAACGATTGATTCCGACCTTGCTCTTGACATCACTCTTATTCCGCAGATGATAGAAGGGGCAAAAAAAGAACCCGACACCATTTTTTCGGCATCGAGGTGGCTGGGCGGAAACAAATTTGAAGGCTACGGTAAAATCAAAAACACAGTTAACTTTCTTTCGCAGAAATTCCTTTCTGTTCTGTATTCAAGCAATCTCACAGATTTCACCATTCCAATGCAGATTGCCCCTACCGAGCTTTACCGTTCAATAAGATTTGAGGTAACAAATTTTGCGTTGCTTCTTGAGATGGTGCTCAAACCACTAAGGCTCGGCACAAAATTCATAGAACTTCCCACAGACTGCCATTCGCGCAAACAGGGAAAATCCAGCAACTCAACTCTGCAGCTTCTTTCATATCTCAAAGTGGCTTTTCGGGTAAGATTTATGTCGAAAAGCAAAATACTCAAATAAGCTCAAAGACTCCCTCACAAAACGTGAGAGAGTCTTTTTTATATATTGGAAAATTTGTTGTTCTTGATAATCTGATAAGCCTTGACAAGCTCTTTTATGCCGTCATCAAGAGAATATTCGGGTTTCCAGCCGAGGCTTTCGATTCTTTCATTGGAAACAATGTAGTTTCTCTTGTCGGGATCCTCGCCCACGGGAGCTTCTATATATACAAACTTCGGAAGAATCAGTTTGATTTTTTCGCAAAGCTCGATTTTGGAAAGATTGGAATCGGAAAGACCGCAGTTATGAGTGTTGCCTTCCATCTTTTCAAAGTTTTCAATTGCAAACCAGAATGCATTTGCCGCATCTCGCACATGAAGATAATTTCTTTTGAAATTGCCCTCAAAAATAACGATTGTGCGGTCAAAAACAGCTCTGTAAACAAAGTCATTAACAAGAAGGTCTGTTCTCATTCTCGGAGATGCGCCGAAAAGAGTTGCAAAACGGAATGCCGTTGTGTTGCTTTCGGAAAGAACTGCCGCTTCCGCCTCAACCTTGCTTTTTCCGTAAATAGAAATAGGTCTTATAGGCGAATTCTCCGTGCAGAATTTTTCACCCTCGCCGAGACCGTAGCCGCTGTTTGTGCAAGGAAAAATAATTCTCTGCGATTTATCTCTCAGGCGGAGAATCATTTTGATTGCATCATAGTTAATCGAATAAGCCGAACAAGCTTCTTTATCACAAATCGGAAAACCTGCAAGTGCGGCAAGCGGGATTATATAATCCTTGCCCTTCATTGCGGCGGCAACCTCTTTTTCGTTGCGTGCATCGGCATTAATCATTTCAAAATTCGGGTTGGCGCAGCATTCAAGCAAAGGGCTCTGATTGTAGAAAAGGTTATCAAGCACCGTAACCTTGCATCCCTTTGACAAAAGCAGAGGTACAAGCACCGAACCTATATATCCTGCGCCGCCCGTAACGAGTATATTGAGCATAAGTTTCACTTCCTTATTGGTTTACTTTACCACATTTCTTTCTGATAGTCAACAACGCTCCGAATATTTGCCATACCAAAACATTTGACATTCCTATATTAAGGTATTATAATAGTAATATTATTGTGGGGAGGTGTGCGGCGATGAAAAACATTTATTTTATTCAGGCAAATAATGTTTACGGCAATGACCGCCGCTCCGTTTATATCCCCTACGCATCCGGCTGCATTGCCGCATATGCTTTTGATGATGAAAAAATCAAGAAAAACTGCTCTCTTGCAGGTTTTATTTATACTCATGAGCCGATAAAAGATGCTCTTGAAAAGATAAGAAATCCTTTCGTTGTTGCTTTTTCCTGCTCCGTATGGAATTACGAATATAACAAAGCTCTGGCAAAGGAAATCAAGAAAGCATATCCTGAAGCCGTTATTGTTTTCGGCGGACATAATGTGCTGAGAGATTTCGGCACTTTTGAAGAATGCTCCGCAGTTGATATTCTGATTTATCGAGAAGGTGAAGAAGCTTTCAGAGAAATTCTGCTTGCACTTCTTGACGGTAAAGATTTATCGGGCATTGCCAACATCGCTTTCAAATCAAATGGAAAATATATAAAAACCGAAGAAAAAGCCTTTTGTCTCAGCGAATATCCCTCACCGTATCTCAGCGGAATATTCGATTCGATTGCAAATGACGGCATAAGCTTTTCTGCGATACTTGAAACAAACCGAGGCTGTCCTTTCAGATGCTCTTTCTGCGACTGGGGAACTCTCGGAAGCAGAGTAAGGCTTTTCCCCATGGAAAGAATCAAAGCCGAGCTTGACTGGATTGCAGAGCATAAAATCGAATATGTTTACTGCGCAGACGGAAACTTCGGAATAGTTGACCGCGACGAAGAAATCGCCGAATATATTATTTCGCTGAAAGAAAAAACAGGATACCCGAAGAATTTCAGGGTTTGTTTTACAAAAAACAGAACGGAATTTGTAAAAAAAATCTGCATGAGGTTCAACAAATACGGTCTTGACAAAGCTCAGACCCTTTCGTTTCAGAGCGTTTCTCCGGTCGTTCTCGAAAACATCGGCAGAAAAAACATTTCTCTCGACCATTTCCGTGAACTGATGAACGAATACAGCCGTTTGGGTATTTCGACCTCTTCCGAGCTCATTCTCGGTCTGCCCGGCGAAACAAAAGAAAGTTTCACCAAAGGCTTATGCGACCTGCTTGAATACGGACAGCACAAGGCAATTCAGGTTTACACCTGCGATTTGCTTCCCAATTCCGAAATGGGGTTGCCCGAATTTATTGAAAAGTTCGGCATAGAAACGGTTAAAACACCTTTCTCTCAGGCGCATTGCAATGCAAATGAAAAGCATGAGATTCAGGAATATAACACAACGGTTATAAAAACCGATTCTCTCTGCACGGATGACTGGGTTTACTGCGTCGTTTTCGCCTGCCTTATTCAGGCATTCCATAATATCGGATTTTTCAGGGCGGTTGCAATTTATGTTCGCCATGAACTCGGAATAAGCTATTATGATATTTACTCAAAAATTGCCGAGTTTTCGCAAAATCCCGAAAACAGAGGATGTCACTCGGTTTTTTCGCTTGTAAAAGATTTTGCCTTCGGAATGACGGAAGGCAAAAATCCGTGGGCGATACCGTGCGAAGGTCTCGGAGATATCTGCTGGCAGTTTGATGAAATATATTTTCTCAAGTGCCTTGAAAACGCGGATAAAATATATGATGAGCTTGAAATTTTCGTAAAAGATAATTTCACTTATGACAATAAAATCGAAGCTCTCTTTGATTATCAGCGCGGAACGCTGAAAAGATGCGGTAACGGCTGCCGTCGTGAAATAATATGCAGCTATGATTTTTACGGTTACTTCAGCAGAATTTACAGGGGCGAATATTCTCCTCTTGAAGAAAAGAAAAACATTATATCGGTCAGCGACGGTATTCCCTGCAAGGATTTATATGAATATGCCTGTAAGGTGATATGGTACGGACGTAATCAGTCCGCCGCACTTTACACTTCCGACTGCTATAAACCGGAAATAAAATACTGTTAAGAAAGTGGGATTAATTATGTTATCAAAGCGTCCTGAAATTTCAAAAGAACTGATTATCACGGGAATAATCATATTTGCGGCATTCAATTTTGCATCTCTTTTTTCATTTATGCTGACTACCAGATTTGTTGCAAGAAACGTTTTTTATATGCTCATTGCTTCCTTGCCGTTTGCTGTCTATATCACTTCCCGTCTTTCCGAAAACTTCAGAAAAAACATAAAAGCTGTTGATATTGCGGCGATTGTTACTTTGGGATATACCTTCTTGGTAATTCTTCGTAACGGCGTTATGAGATATGACCTTCTTATCACCGTGGGAATCGTTTCTCTTTCTCTTCTGCTTTGCGGAAATATCTATACTCTTCCCGTTGCTGCAATTATCAATCTCATAGCCTCGTTCAAATTCGGATATTCGGCTACAATGTCTGTTCCCGCTGCAATCTGCCTTTCGATGGTTTGCTTCTCATATATATTCAAAAAACAAAAAGCTGTTTCAAAGAAGAAGGCAAAAAAAGCAGAAAACCTTACATCTGCTCCCGATTATAAAAAAGAAAAGATTATTTTTGCGATAAGTGAAATCATATTATTCATCTCTCTCGGCATTATGATTTACTACAGACAAACCACTATCGCACTCATCACATTTATGTCAAACATCGAATACATAATCCCCTGCCTTATTCTTGCAGCCTGTTTTGTAATATTTGCCGTTCTTTCAATAAAGAACAAGAAGCCTTTGGTTGAGGTTATCGGTTATCTTGTTGCGGTTGCAACAATGCCTCTCACTCAGCTTTGTGAATACAGCGTTGCCGCCGGCGGAGTTTTCGCGGCATTTATGCTTTTGCTCGCCCTTCTGGACAATGAACTGGATTCGGGCAGATATGCGCAATCCGCTTATAAAAATATTATTTCCAGAATAAGCAAAGCAAAGAAAACATCCGAAGTATAAAGGAGTTGGAATTTTTGAATAACGTTAAAAACGTTTATTTTGTTCAGGTTGACGTTTCTTCGGGCAAAAATTCAAAAGTTGTTTATCTCCCCTATACCTCAGGGGTTATAATAGCAAATGCTTTCAAAAATCCCGTTGTCAAAGAATCGTATAATTTTAAAGACTTCATTTTTATAAGAAAAAATATAGAAGAAGTTATATCCGAAATGGAAAACCCTGCTGTTGTGGGATTTTCAAATTACTGCTGGAATACGGAATATCACCTTGCACTTGCATCTGAAATCAAAAAAGCTTTCCCCGAATGCATAACCGTTTTCGGCGGTCACAATATTCCTCAGGACACTTCTTTTCTTGAAGAAAATCCTCAGGTTGACTGCCTTTGCTTCGGTGAAGGCGAGGTAACTTTCGGCAATCTGCTTGAAGCGTTGGCTTCCGGAAGCATTACAGATGTTGCAAACATAGCATACAGGGACAAAAGCGGTTTTGTTCTTAACGAAAAGAAATCAATCTGCAAAACTGATTACGCTTCACCCTACCTTGACGGTTGGTTTGATGACTTTTCCGAAAAATATCCCGATTACGAATTCAACACAATTCTTGAAACAAGCAGAGGATGCCCCAATTCCTGCGCCTACTGCGATTGGGGGCCTTTGAAAGAAAAAACAAGATTTTTCCCCCTTGAAAAGGTGCTTGCGGAAATTGAATGGATTGCCACTCACAAAATCGGTTTTGTATGGGGCGCGGATGCAAACTTCGGCATAGGAAAAAACGACCTTGAAATTGCCGATGCGCTTGTTGCTGCAAAAGAAAAATACGGATACCCCGAAAGAGTCAGAATCAATTATTCAAAGGGTAATTCCGAAAGAGTCCGCGAAATCGTGCGCCGTTTCAACCGCAAAGGCATTGACAGAGAAGGCGCAACCATTTCTCTTCAGAGTCTTTCCCCTGTTGTTCTTGAAAATATCGGCAGAAAAAATATGTCCTTTGAAAAATTCAAAGAACATTTCAGCGTTTATCACGAAGAAAAGCTTCAGGTTTATTCAGAGCTCATTCTCGGACTTCCGGGCGAAACCTATGACAGCTTTGTTGACGGAATATGCAAACTTTTTGAAATGGGTCAGCACTTCATTTTTGAGGTTTATCATTGCATAGTGCTCCCCAATTCACAGCTCGGTCAAAAAGACTATATCGAAAAACACGGAATCAAAACATCCCGCACCGAAATAGTACGTTTCCATTGCACGGCAGATGCATATTATATTCCCGAAAAAACAAATATAATAACCGAAACAAACACCATGCCATGCGAGATGTGGCAGAAAAGTTCGCTTTTCACCGCACTCACTCAGGCAATGCATGCATGCGGTCTGCTCCGATGCTTTGCAATCTACGCGTTCAATGAGCTTGGAATAAGCTACAGAAGCTTCTATGAAGGTCTTATGCAGTACGTTGAAAACGGTAACGCACCGTTCTTTGAAACGCTTTACAACACCGTAAAATCATCCTTTGAAAGCCTTTCAAAAGGAGAAAACCCCAGATTCTTTGTTCCTTTTGTCGGCAACCTCGTTTGGGACCATTATGAATATATGTTCCTTCATATCAGCGGAAGCTTTGATAAATTCTACGATGAAATAATGCCTTATTTATGCTCGGTTATTACGGATAAGAACATTCTCTCTCAGCTTACGGCATATCAGAAATCAATCATCAGAAAGCCAAACGAATCCGAATCGGAATGCATTACGGAATATAATTTCCACGATTATTTCAGCAGCATTTATATCGGTAAATATCTGCCTCTCGAAAAAGGAAATTTCAAAACTGTTTTCAAGGACAGCAACACCGTTACCAACTGGGAAGAATTCGGAAAAAGAGTTGTATGGTACGGCAAGATGGGCAGCAAATCATATAAAGATGATGTTGAAGTTATATCATAACAAAAAGCTTGTACGGATATTTGTCTGTACAAGCTCTTTTTATGTCGTTAAATCAAGATATGAAATTGAAATATAAACAAAGAACATCAGAATAAGAACCAGTTTGTTTTTCGAGAAAAATTCTCTTATTTTTTCAATTGTTTTATCAAACGCTTCGTCTGCACAGTAAAACATCAGAAAACACATTGCAAACTGGCACATTACTCCCGATGCAATCCAACGGGCAAAATCTGTTGAAAGAATGCAGCAAACGGGAATACAGACAATCGAAAGAATATTGCATATATAAACAAACCTGCGGCTCTTCTTTTCGCTTCTTCTGATACACATAACCCAGATTGTGCAGAACACCGCCAGAACAGGAAGCGCAGAAATCAAAAGAACCAAAGCGCCGTATCCGTTCACTCTGTTTTCCAGAATATATTTAATGAAATAATAAATAAATTGAACGGGCGAAAGCTCCGAAATTTTCAAGTTATATGTTTCTTCAATAAAATCATTGGAACCGAAAAGATAACCAAGTGCATATTCATTCTGCTCACCTGTGAGTGTATGACCGATTTTGTCTTCCATTATTTTGAGCGCTTCCTCAAAAGTAATAAACATATGGTCCGTAGCTTCAAGCACGCAGTAAATCGTGGGAATCATAACGGAAACAACGGTTATGATAAAGAGAAAAATCATTCCGCCTTTTTTCTCACTTTTATCTGCAAAGTAAAGAAGTGCAAGCAACACAAAAGGAAAATACGACATCACAAACACATAGTTTACGAACACGCCGATTACACAAAGCACCGGCACAAACCAACGGAGATATTTATTTGTTAAAAAAAGAACCGATACCAGAGCAAGAATATACATATGTATATCGAGCATGGCAAAAAAACGCGAAAAAAGAGAGATTGTGTATGCACCCGTAACAAAAAACAGGATAAAAACAAAGACAGTCAATCTGTTTTCGATTTTTGCTTTTTTCACAACAGCGCCAAGTGCAATTGCTGTAAGCAGCATTCCGAGAATAAGAATTATCAAGGCAAAGATTTTAAGCCATTCTTCACTCGGATGCGGATTGAGAAGATTAACAACAGAACCAACCCACATTCTGGAATTGATGCCCATGGAAAAATCGAAAAGATAATAGGGCACATACATGGGGTGAACGTGGGTCAACTTGTTGCTGTTAAAAATGACGGGAATCATGGTTAATAAAAATATAGCAGCTTCGTATTTCCAACGCTGTGTAAAGCTCTTTAATTTATCCGCCATGTTTTCACCGCCTTGTTATTATATTTTATATAAGCACTTTTGAAAGGAATTCCTTGAGTCTGGGATTCTGCGGATTTGCAAAGAATTCTTTGGGGTTGTTTTCTTCCTTGATAACACCTTCGTCAATGAAAACAACTCTTGTTCCCACTTCCTTTGCGAAACCCATTTCGTGAGTAACAACAACCATTGTCATACCCGCTTGTGCAAGTTCTTTCATGAGTTCAAGAACCTCTCCTACCATTTCGGGATCAAGAGCAGAAGTGGGTTCGTCAAAAAGAATAACATCGGGATTCATTGCAAGAGAACGGACAATTGCAACTCTCTGTTTCTGTCCGCCCGAAAGAGTTGAGGGATAAACATCCGCTTTTTCTTCAAGACCGATTCTTTCGAGAAGCTTCATTGCGTTTTCTCTTTCGGCCTTTTTTATCTCGTTAACGGATTTTACGGGAAGCTTTTCTTTTGAGAAAAGGTTGTGAATAATAGCCTTTCTTCTGTCTGATTTAGCACAAAGAACGGGAGAAAGCATGATATTCTGAATAACGGTTTTGTTATTAAACAGATTGAAATGCTGAAAAACCATACCTATTCGGCGGCGATGAATATTAATATCCACCTTAGGGTCTGCAATGTCTACGCCGTTGAAAATAATCTGACCGCCCGTCGGGTCTTCCATGCAGTTGAGACAGCGAAGGAAAGTTGACTTGCCCGAACCTGAGGGACCGATAACAACAACAACCTCACCTTTATTGATCTTGATATCTATGCCTTTAAGAACTTCGTTTTTACCGAAGCTCTTTTTGAGGTCAACTACGTCTATCACTCTTGTTCAGGCTCCTTTCCATAAGTTTAATAAGCACTGTGATAATGCATACGATTACGATATAAATGATTGCCATTGCAAGATAAGGCACCATAAATTCGTAGCTGTTTGTGCCGATGGAGTTGAACGCAACATAAAGATCTGCCGCACCGATAAATGAAACAATTGAGGTTTCCTTTATAAGAACGATGAATTCGTTGCCGAGAGTCGGAAGAATATTCTTGACAGCCTGCGGAATAACAATCTTCATCATTGTTGTTGAAAAGCTGAGACCGACAGAGCGTCCGCCTTCCGTCTGACCGTAATCAACAGACTGAATACCGCTTCGCATAATTTCCGATATGTAAGCACCGCTGTTGAGTCCGAAAACAGCAATTGCAACGCTTACCGAGGGCAGATTGAATCCCATAAGAGGGAGTGCAACATAATAGAACAGCAAAAGCTGAACCACCATAGGAGTTCCTCGGAAAAAACCTACATAAAACGTGCAGATGCTGTTGAGAATTCTCGGAAGGCGCTTATACTTGGGAATAACTCTTACCGTGGCAATCAGTGTGCCGATTACAATACCGATAAGAAGACCGAGAATGGCTATTTTCAATGTGTTCTCAAGGCCTTCAATAACCTTGACATAGCCTTTGTAGTCAATAAGAATTTCTAAAAATTTATTTATTTTCGCTTCAAAATTCATAAGCAAAATCCCTTTGCAGACAGTAACCTCACCCTTGAGGTGAGGTTACTGCTTTATATTTTTTTGTTTGATTACTGAACTGCGTTGATTGCCTCTGTGATGCAATCGGCAGGTGCTGAATCGATAATAACATAGTTAACACCGCCGTTGATAAGATCCTGAACTGCAAGCGAGCCGTTCTTATAGCCTGTGCAGGTTACTGCGAAGCCTGTGAAGCCCCAGCTTTCATCGCCTTCAACATAAAACTGACCTGTTGTGCCGGTCTGAACGCCGATTTTTGTTGATGCATCATATGTATTGAGAATTGCTTCAACCGAAGCTGCATCTGTGCAAGCATCAAATGTTGTGTCATCACCCTTAACGATAATTCTCTGTGATGCTGAATAATATGAATCTGAGAAATTAACATATTCTTCTCTGTCGGGCTTGATTGTGAGACCTGCCATAGCGATGTCGCACTTCTGCTGACCTACCGAAAGGCAAACAGCATCGAAATCCATGTGATTAACAACAAGTTCTTTGCCGAGCTTTTCTGCAAGAAGAGCAGCGATTTCCATGTCAACGCCGTAGAAATCTTCGCCTACCGTGTATTCAAAAGGTTCAAATGCTGCGTTTGTTGCAACAACAAGCTGATCCTTGCTGGGGTCGAGAGCTGCTGACTTAACAGCAGTGGGAGTGCCGTCGCCGAAATACTTGTTGCAGATTTCTTCCAGAGTGCCGTCTGCTTTGATTTCAGCGATAAATTCGTTTACCGCAGCAAGAAGTTCGGGCTGTGTTTTGTCAACGCCGAACGCATATTCTTCCTGAGTAAGGTCAATATCAATAACCTTTACAGCCTGTGTTTTTTCTTCATTCGGAGTGTTTTCGTTACCGCCGCAGGCATAAAGCATTGTTGCCGAAAGAACAACAACCATTACAACTGCGAGAATTTTAATGAGCTTTTTCATAATTATACCTCCATTGTTTTAGGATGCTGATATTATAACATTATTATTATAAAAAGTAAAGCAATTTTGTATTTTTATAATAAAACACAAGTATCCAAACGAATAATTATTCAATCTCGGATAAATTGTTCAATACTTTTCGGAAATCCTCGGGAAAATCCGCTTCAAACTCCATTTTTTCTCCCGTTACGGGATGTTCAAAAAAGCATCTGCGGCAGTGCAGAAGCTGGTGTCCGATTTCAGGCATGAAGTTGCCGTACATGGTGTCACCTGCAAGCGGATGACCCGTAAACGCCATGTGTACCCTTATCTGATGCGTTCTTCCTGTTTCGAGTCTTAAGCGAAGAAGTGTTGCACCGTCAAATGTTTTTTCGGCATACCAATTTGTTACCGCTTCTTCAACGCCGAGTTCATAAGAGCACGCACGCAGCGTTTTCATGGGGTCGGGTCGGTAAATCGGAACATTTACTCTCCCCTCACCCTTAAGCTCGCCCTTCACAAGCGCTGCATATTCTTTTTCGATTTTGCCCGAAAGCTTGCACGCCGAAAGAGGATTGATTGCACACACAACAAGTCCCGAAGTGCCTTTGTCAAGCCTTCCGACTGCTCTGAAAGCTACGCTTTTTCCCTTTTTTGTGAGATATGCAGTTACCGCATTGGCAAGTGTATCGCCCTGATGGTTATGGGTCGGATGCATTGCCATGAACGGCGATTTGTTTATAACAAGAATATCCTCATCCTCATAAACAACATCAATTTCCGCTTCGGTTATTTCCGGCAAAGCATCATCATCGGGAATACACACGCTGATAATATCGCCGCACTTTATTCTGTCGATTGTACGGGTTTGCTCACCGTTAAGCATAAGCGCGTATTTAACTTTTCTCATAAGTCGGGACGAAAAGCCGCAGTATCCCCTGAGAAAATGGATAACCTTATGTCCGTCATATTCCGCAGTTACAGTATAATCTATGTTTCTGGGCATTCTCCCCCTCCTATTCTGTGATATTATATCATGTTTTTACATGTATGTACAGTATCGGTATTAATCAATGCATTTTTTCTTTACAAAAATTTATTATCATGATAAAATAACTTTGATAAATCATTTGGAGTGTTTCTATGAAAAAAACAATTGCAATTCTGCTTGCCGCATCAACATTGTTTCTCTGTTCGTGTACCGATAAAAACAACGGTAATGAAACCACAACGGCTGAACAGACAACAAGCTCCTCAACAAACGCTTCTGATACCACCAAAAACAGCAATGTTGAATATATAAATGAATGGGGAATTGATTCACTTCCCGAGGATTTCCCCGTGCCTCCCGCAGGGGCATATAACTTCGAATACGAGCAGGGTGAAGCAAACGAAGAATATGCTTCCGACTGGGTCAGAATACAGTTTACCTGCCCCGAAAACGAAATATACAGATTCACAAACGACCTTTTAAAAGCGGGATATATCGGCGGCGCTAAAAAAATCGGAGCACCCACAACATATTTCCGCCCGGGATTCAACGGTTTCTGGCAAAACGGCAAAAATTACATCCGTGTTGCCGCAAGCCAATACGGTGAAGACGGCTCGCTCACTCTTCTTATTGACATTGCCGAATGCAAAGATAACTTCCCGATGGTCCTGACAAGCATTTTCCCGAAATTCAACGGTTACACCAAGAACTCGGGACTTTACAATGAATATGACGAAAATAAAAACAGACTTGACAATGAATTCATCGGCTCGCTCAACGCACAGTCATGGGCATGGGACTTCGGTTTTGAAAATGCGTTCGTCGGAGTAACCGAAGAAGACCTTGAAAATTATGTTAATGACCTTGTAAATGCCGAATTTGCAGGTAAAAGCACGACAAGCGTCACCGACGGCTGCACAGTTATTTCCTATGACCTTGTTAAAGAAATCGGGGATAAAACCTACGGCGTTTTCATAGCCTACAACCAGATACTGAAAACGATGGATATTGCTTATACAAATAATATTTATTTATATGTTCAGAACTGAAAACAAGCGGCTTGCAATGCAAGCCGCTTGTTTTTTCAGCAAGGTATTATTTCATAAAATACAACACCATTGGGGGAAAGTTCTGTTTCAAGAACGAGAGTTGAATCTGTAACGGAATAAGTTTTTTCCGAGGGAAGAAGGCGTGAACACTCCTCGTATTTGTCACGAAGCTGCGTGAAATAAACATTTCTTGCTTCCTCGTTTTCAAGAGTAACGGTTGACTCAATCTGAGGGTCGTCGGGTGACCAGCTGAAGCAGTCATCACCGATATTATATGTTTTTCTGTCCGCAATCCACTCATCAAAATAGTTGCAGCTGTCGTCAATCACATATGCAGTAACCTTAACATTCTTTCCGTTGAATTGCGGAAGATTGATACTCAGTCTGATATCTGCGGTTTCGTCATAATCAACATTATTTTTAAAGTTATATGCCATGATACGGACTGTTTGATTTGCTTCATCATATGCCGAAACAACATCAACCTCCGTGTTATAAAGAACTCCGTTTTTGATATTTTCTGTGTGAAGTCGTTTAAGACCTTTGAAGAGTGAAATATTCTTTGCAACATGATAGCTGACCGTCGGATATCCGCTGAAAAGGCCGCCCGAAAGATAGCTCCACGCAGAGAAATAATCACCTTTGGCATCAAAAAGCTGTTTATAAAGCCTTGCATCATATGCCGCCTGATAGGTATAACCGACCGTTCTTGTGAGAAGCTGGCTGTCATTTTTACCTGAATTTATACCGCTGAGTATCCTGCCCTCATCAATGCCGAAAATAAGGTTTTTGAGTCCTGCATTTTCAGCGCATTCCTTAAGATATCCGATTGTCTCGGGGAGAGTTTTTCCGCTTGTGAATTCACCGGGTCTTGAGTCATAAAACGAACCTGAAAGGAAGCATATTCTTGTTCCCGTTTTGCCCGTTTTATAATTCATGCCCTTTGCGCAATGCTCGATAAAGATTTTTTCATCCCACAATCCTTCCGTAACGGTCATTGAATGTGCACCCACAAAAACTTCTTCGCCGATAGCTTTCTGAAGTGCATCAACGCTGTAATCATAAAGCTTACAGTATTCCTCTGCTGAAGTTTCGGGAGACCCGTCAACAGATATAAACCACTGGGTGTTTTCATATTCTGTCATAACTCCGAAACGCCATTTCAGAACCTCATCCGCACCGAATTCATCAACAAGTGCCTGCGCCATTGCATACATATAATTATAGTAAACATCATAATCATCGGGTGGATAGATGTTTGTGCCGAAATCCTCGCCGATATTTGCTTTCGCCGAATATTTGAGAGGAACACTTCCGAGCTTCAGATGAGGCTTCATACCCATAGAGACAATACCTCTGCAGTTGGCAATAAGCTTTGAAAAATCATAGTCATCAAGAACGTCATAATTATACGGGTCAACAAACAAATCTCTTGATGCATTTCCGCCCGTGCATTGCATAAGCTGAACGTACTCAACAAATTCCGTTACGTCGTATTTTCCGTTTAAATTCGGATTTGTGAAATCGGTTGTTTCATAAGCATTCCAGATATTGATATTGCTCACGGCATTGGGCAAAATCTCGCCCTGCTGAGATGCATCAATGCTGAATTCATAGTCATTTATTGTTTTTCCGCCCGAAAAAACTATACCTGGCAAGGCAATTATAAGAGAAAGCACATAAGCAAAAAATTTTATAATCGTGTTCATCATTTTTCCTCCAGAACAATTGTTGATATACTTTTTGAGGGAAGCGTAAGACCTCTTTCAAATTTATCGGAATATATTTTTTCGCAATTTGTTTCCGAATCGGTGCGGTAGATATCCATTGAATCGTAAAAGCCGTAAAGCCGGATATCTTTTGACTCTTCCGCATTGTTCACTAAAACCATAACGGTTTCGCCGTCGCCTCTGAATGCAGTGGAAGCAATTTTGCTTTCATCCTCGAGGCTGTCCATAACTGTAACACGAGTCATACCCTCTTTGATGAACTGCGAAAAATGTTTGTATGCATAATATCTGTTATATTTGACAAGCTCTCCGTTTACGATGTCCAGAACACCGTCGCCGTTAACCGCTGTCCAGCTCTGCCACGAAACAGCGCCGAGAAGATTGAGGTCCTGTATGATGATATTTGCCATATAAAGACCGCTTTCAATCGTTGTTGAATCAAGGGTCATGGGCAATTCGCACCATTCACTCATTTCAAGCTTCTTATCGGGATATTCATTTCTGAATTTGTCGCCCGCCATGGTTTTGAGGTCAAGCTTATTATCAATCCAGTAGCTGTGTCCCGAATATGTGTCGCAGAATTCATTGAGAATTTCGCTTGCAAAAAACTTGTCTATATATTCATAATAACCCGGAGAAAGCTCACCACTTTCTGGTCCGCTGAGTTTATAGGGTGATTTTCTCTCCTGCATTGTAACTGCAAATAATTCAAGAAGCTCAACAGCTTCGTCTGCCGTATAATGGCATCCCTCCTGACCGACCCATTCACCGCCCCACGACCATTGCGGTTCATTTATGGGCGATATCGCCGTTACGGGATATCCCTCGGCAACAAACCAATCCGCAATGGTGAGCACATAATCAACAAAATCGTCATAGTTTTCCTTGGGGAGATTTGATGCATAATCGGTAAGTCCGCCTGAAGCATGACCGCTTGCAGTCATTGAAAAATGAGGACTGTTGCAGAAAAGAATAACCTCCTCCGCACCGTATTCAACAGCCATATCGAGCATTCTTCTTGCGTTTGCATCACGCGTGAAATCGTATTCATATTCCCTTGTTTCAGCATTAAGAACATAAAAGCTCTCGGTTCGTCGGTTAACATCCCATATACGGCAATCGGGATTATCAGCTTCACCTCCGCCGATGTTATAGCGGTAAATATCAAGACCCAAACCCGTTTCATCGTCATAAAGAAGCCTTGCAATCTCCCTTGCGGTTTCTTCATCGGCTATCGTTTGTGACCACCAGCATGAGCTTGTGCCGAAAGTTTCAAAGGTCTGATGTGTTTCATATTTATTGACACCGATTGTCTGAGTTCTTTTATTTGTGAAAACAGAAAAAGTTGCCATCTGCAAAAAAGCAAGAATTATACACAGATATTTTATTATCATGTAATCACTCCAATCATCTATATTTTAATGTATAAAGTAAATATATTCAAGTATTATTTTGAAGCAAAACACTTGACAATTTATATTTCCCATGCTATAATTCATTTAACAATTAAGTTAAATGTTAAATAACCGAGGTGATTATATGGGTTTACAAAACACTCTTAAAGCCCTTGCAGACCCTACCAGGCGTGAAATTCTCAATCTCCTTAAAAAAGGGTCAATGTCGGCAGGTGAAATTTCAGAAAAGTTTTCCGTAAGCTTTGCCGCCGTTTCAAGACATCTTTCTGTTCTCAAGGATGCCGAACTTATAAGAGATAAGCGTGACGGAAAATATATTTATTATGAACTCAATGCATCGGTTCTGGAGGAAATCATGCTCTGGATTACTGACCTGAAAGGAGAAAATCAAAATGATTAAGAAAAACTTAAAAATGTTGCTGATAACAACTGTTATTATTCTTCTGCCGATTATCGCAGGATTGATTCTGTGGAACAAGCTTCCCGATGAAATTCCCATTCATTTCAATGCCGAAGGCATTGCCGACGGATGGGGCGGAAAAGGTGTTGCGGTTTTTGCCTTGCCCCTTTTCATGCTTGCAATTCATTGGATATGCGTATTTGTCACTTCTCTTGACCCCAAAAGCAAGAACATCACTTCAAAAAATATTAACCTTGTTTTATGGATTACTCCTGTCCTCTCGGTATTTGTCAGCGGAATTATTTATTCGTTTGCTCTCGGTCACGAACTTAATATCAACACAATCTTCCCGGTTTTCTTCGGTCTGTTTTTTATTGTTATCGGAAACTTTATGCCCAAATGCAAACAGAATTATTCCATCGGTGTAAAAGTTCCGTGGGCACTTGAAAGCGAAGAAAACTGGAACTATACCCACCGACTTGCAGGAAAAACATGGGTTATCGGCGGTCTTTTAATAATTGCTTTATCTTTTTTGAAAATGGTATGGATTTTTATGGCGATAACGATTATAATGGTTATAATCCCCGTTATCGGGTCCTATCTATTCCATAAAAAGGAGAATAAACAATGATTTATGACACAATAAAAAACCTTAAGAATTATTCCGCATTCAATCCCGCTTTTGATGCAATTGCAAAGTTTATTGAAGAAAACGACATGAAAGCTCTCGAATGCGGCAGCTATGAAGTTGCAGAGGGAATCAAAGTCGGCATTGACGAATATCAGCCCGGAAACGGCGGCGATTTTGAAGCTCACAGAGAGTTTAACGATTTGCAGTATGCAATCAGTGGCGGCGAATATATTGATGTTTTACCCATTGAGTTTGTAACGGAATCAACAGGATACAACCCCGACATTGAATTTTTCAAGGGTCAGACCGAAGAAGCTGCAAGAATTGCTCTTTCCGAAGGCACCTTCGCTTTTCTCGCTCCTCAGGACACCCATAAACCCGGCATAAAAATGAACAGCGATACAATCAAAAAGGCTGTTTTTAAAATCAAAATATAAGCAAAAACGGTGCAGTTTTCTGCACCGTTAATTTTTTATAATTCTATTTCAGCATTCAAACCGTCTTTTGTGAAAGCATAAAGGCGGATTTTTTCTGAATTCTTTCTCACATAAACTATCGCTCTGCCGTTATAGGTTGAACGGTAGTTTTCTGCATAGCAGGTCAAATCATCGGGTTTTCCGTTTTCAATTCCGAGAATTTCTCCGTCTCCGATAAGCTGATAATAAATAACCTTGTCATACGCCGATGCAATATTGCCGTTTTTGTCAAGAATTACAACCTCAATTTGAATGCAATTGCCCGAATTTTTATAAACACAAAAACTGATTTTTTCTGCATTTTCGGGAGTGCAAAGAATATCCTCGGCATCCCCTGCTTTCGCGGTAAGAACACCCGATTCATAAGGAAATTCCCATGTGACTCTGCAACCATCGGCATCAGTCAATGTCTTTTCGCCGAGCGATTTTCCGTTTATGAAAAGCTCTGCTTTACCGGCGTTTGTGTAACAGCTTACGGAAACCGTTTCGCCTTCACTTGCAGAATATACAAAATTGTCAGTCCATACGCTTGTTTTGTCTTTTGAGCCTACCGAAACTGCAATTTTAACAAATGTTTCATCTGTCCATAACGCTTTTCGCTGATAATAAAGTGGTTTTTCATTTCCGCAAAGGTCAAGCATACCTGCCTGAGAAATTCTGACGGGCCAGCCTCTGCATTCGCCGAGAAAATCAATTCCCGTCCATAAAAACTGTCCGCAGATATATTCATTATCTCTGACGGCATACCACGCTTCGGGAGAATGCCCGTTTTCGCTTCCGAATATCACTTTATCGGGGAATCGTTTGTGGTCCTGCTCATAAAAATGCTCTCGGTAATTATAGCCTGCAACATCAAGAACATCAAAGAAACCCGTTCTTGTTGATAATTCGGGGAATGAAAGCGCTGAAAGAACAGGACGTGTGCTGTCAACAGAATGAACAATATCGACAAGTGACTTTGCAACCGTTGTCAGACGTCTTGCGTCAGGCTTTTTATCATCATATCTTCTTTCCTGCGCAGGTTTATTGGCATCGTTATTGCCCAGAACTTCATCAAAAAGAGGTGTTACATACGGGTCATTCGGATAATCTATTTCATTTCCGATTGACCAAAGAATTATACTCGGATGATTTCTGTCACGAAGCACCATTGCCTCAAGGTCTGCCTTATGCCACATCGGGAAATCCTCGGCATATCCGAAGCGCTTTGGCGGATAAACGTTATGACCCTGCCACCATTTGTTTTTGGCACCTTCCCATTCATCGAACGCTTCATCCATAACAAGCAGACCGATTTTGTCACACAAATCAAGCAAATCCGATGAAGGAGGATTGTGTGCGGTTCTGAGTGCATTACATCCTAATGCCTTAAACTTTTTAAGTCTGCGTTCCCATACACTTGTCGGTACAGCAGCACCGAGTGCACCTGCATCATGATGAACGCAAACGCCCTTAAGCTTCATGTTCACTCCGTTGAGGAAGAAACCTTTATCTGCGTCAAAAACAGCGGTTCTTATTCCAAACGGAATATTTATTTCATCACTGATTTTTCCGTCTTTATATGAATAACAACGAAGATTGTACATATAAGGACTGTCAGGTGACCATAGTTTTGCATTCGGAATATCAACTTTTATCTCACTGTTTTTACCGTCTGACTTACCGTTTGCAACAGCTTTTCCGTTATTATCTTCAACAATGAACTCAGCACCGTCACAACTGATTGTTTTATATTCAATGTTAATCTGTGCATTTTTATCCGAAATTTCGGAAGTTGATATAAATACACCGTTCTTTTCAAAACAGTTCATATCGCAGATTTCAAGAGTTACATCTCTGTAAATTCCGCTGCCCGTAAACCATCTGGAATCTGCAACTTCATCATGCTCAACACTAACACTTATTACATTCTCTCCCGCACGAATAAAATCTGAAATATCGAAAGAAAAAGTTGAATAACCGTATGCCCTGCCGCCGAGATAATTACTGTTAATCCAGACTCGGGAATGTTTATAAATGCCGCCGAATGTGATTCTGACTCTTTTTCCGACAATATCATGAGGCAAAACAAAATGCTTTCTGTACCAAGCCGAACCGCCTGGAAGATATCCCGTTCCGCTTGCATTCGATTTATCAAAAATATGCTCAACAGACCAATCGTGAGGCAGATTTATGTTTCTCCATGCATTGTCATCACATCCCATGTAATCAGCTCCGACTGCATCACCCATATGAAACTTCCAAGAAGAGTTAATTTTAAAAATCTTTCCCATAACAACCTCCTTAATCATATAAACTATCAGAATTTATTTATCGTTGCTTTTAATACCTTTTTTTGCGGAATAAACACCGATAAAGGCAAGTGTGAGAAACGAAACCAATCCGACGCAGGTAACCGCTTTTTTATATTTTGTTCCCTTTGATAATGAAATCTTCTCACTTGGCTCATGCGAATATTTCTCTGCTGCTTGAACAGTATCAGAAACAGCAGAAATAATTGTTGAGCTAGGTATAAAAAGGGCTGTATCTGTTTCTGAAATATAAACCTTGGAAATATACACTTCCTTTTCGTAATAATATACTTTAACCGTTTCCTTTTTGTTTTTTGTAGTTTTTATAGGTTCCGATGTCAGAACTGAAGTAGTTTCGCTTATTTTTTGAGATGTAGGTTTCTTTGTACGCCCTGTATAACTGTAAGGGGGCGAAGTTTTAATTGTATAATCATCTTTAATTGTTGTTTTACCCCGTGAAGTTTTTTCTTTTACAGTTCTTTGATTGATCGTTTTAGGTTTGGAAGTTTTATAATAATTCGATTTAAGAATATCAGGATTATATGCCGGATCTCTGTTATCTGCAGTAGGACTGACTGTAAGTATTTCTTCTTCATCATAACTCTCATTAATAACTTTAAAATAATAATAATTGGAATATGCACCATAAGAATCTATATAACGGACACCACATTCAGTTAATTTCGGAATTCCGGACTTAAAACCTACCCTGATTTCACAAGTAGCACCTTTTGTATCATTAACACATATAGAACCGTAATAACTATGGGGTTCAAAATTTTTATAACTTGTACCTTCTGCTGAAGTTATTTCATACGGAGAATTACCGTTGACTGATAACGAAATTCCGGCAAAAATATTATCTGAAGAAAAATTTGGGTCTGAAAAAAGAAAGCAAAAATTAAGAGCGTCCGTTTCGTAATCAAATTTAACTTTAACCAGACCGAAATCAACACCGCAATTGCTTTCACCGTCAACAAGTTTATAAACAGAAGAACCATCCCATTCTGTACCCGAATCTACTCCGTCAATGGTAAATGAAAATGCTGAAAAAATATTTATGTATATTATAATTAAAACTCCAAAAACAGAAATAACTCTTTTCATATTGAAACCTCATAAGTATATAATCAATTTCTATTAATATACATCAATACGACATATTTTTACAATAAAAAACAAATAAATCGTTTATTTGCACAGAAATCTTCTCTTTATTTGGATAATATAAACAAAAAAACCGTCTCAACGAGACGGTTAAAATCACTTTGCATACACCCTGAAAACTGAACAAAGGAAGAAGATAAGTAAAGGAAAAAAGGAAGAAACTAGATTAATATGGTCAAGCCCTCGACCTATTAGTATTGCCAAGCTGAACGTGTCACCACGCTTACACATGCAACCTATCAACCTCATAGTCCATGAGGGGTCTTACTGGCTTACGCCATGGGATATCTTATCTTGGAGGCGGCTTCACGCTTAGATGCTTTCAGCGTTTATCCGTTCCGCACTTAGCTGCCCGGCTGTGCTACTGGCGTAACAACCGGTGCACCAGCGGTGCGTCCGTCCCGGTCCTCTCGTACTAAGGACAGCTCTCCTCAAATATCCTGCGCCCACGACAGATAGG
>JAFWYP010000014.1 GCA_017517665.1 Clostridia bacterium
TGATTTCAGATGATATTATCGTGCCGGAGGGTAACAATAAAAATCGCAGATATAAACTAAAATCAATATTAAAATTAAGCAAAACACAGATTCGGTTTAATCGCCGAATCTGTGTTTTCTTTGCTCAAACAGTCTTTATCCGTTCCACACAAGTGAAGCGAATTTTTTGTTTGCGGCTTTTTGCGCATCATCGTCGATGTGTACATATAACTTAAGTGTTATTTCAACGCTTGAATGTCCGAGCTTTTCGGATACGGTCTTAACGTCAACACCATTGCGAATCATAAATGTTGCCATGGTATGTCTGAACTTATGAGGGTGGCAATCCTCAATACCGTACTTTTCTCCGAACTTTCTGAAATAAGCGGTAGGGGCCTGAGGATTTATTCTGTCTCCCGAATCGAGATGAGTGAAAACATGCTTGGGAGCTTTTTTCCCAAACCCCTCGATCACTTCTTTCTGAAGTGACTTCCATTCCGAAAGAATTTTGATAACCTGATCATTCAGATATAGGTATCTGTCTTTTTCCGATTTTGTACTGGTGTCGTATGTACCTTCACCTTCGGTGTATTGAGCATTGTTAACGATATGAACGCTTCCCGTTGAAAGATCTATATCTGACCAGCGCAAAGCACATGCTTCTCCTCGACGCATTCCTGAATCGGCAAGAAGAAGTGTCATTACCTGCCACATCAAAGGCTCGTTCTTTGAGCAATCGATAATTCTTTTGAGTTCTTCAAGAGAATACACGGCTACTGCTTCAGAACCTTTTTGGATAACTGGCTTATTGATATTATCCATCGGATGATGTGAGATGATTTTTTTCTTAAGGCACCAGTTCAGAAAAGCGTGCAGTGTTTCATAATGTTTGCGGACAGTTGATGTTTTGAGATCATCCTCTTTTAAAACATTAAGATATTCCCGACAGTCGCTCTCACTTATATCTTCAACTTTTCTTTTGCCAAACACTTTCAATGCCCTTTTCATAGTTGTATTGATACTGGTTATTGTGTTGATCTTTTTATCTTCCTTGGTTTCGTACATGTATAAATCAAAAGCATCTGCAAAGCTCATCTTTTTCAGTTCTTCTTCAGCGAGTTGTTTTGCTATTGCTTTTTTCTCAGCTGATTTTTCAGCTTTCGTTTTAACTTCGCCTCTGTCGCAAGCAACCTGAAAATTAGCTTTTGCAATATCAAGCTCTTTTTGCTGACGCTTTTTAGCCCACTTATCCCAGTCTTCGGGCAGTTTCCAAACTGTGGAATAGGGAGTGATTTGCTTGCCGTTGGCGTCATAGCCTCTTGATACCTTTATTCTGTATCCCGTTAATTCTTCATTTTTATTATACATAGGTGTTGCACTTGCCATTAAATTTTCATCCTTTCGGTTTTTATTGATTTGCCTGCCCCTTCTGCATAGGAAGGGGCAGATGATATTTTGTTTTTACAGGCATCTTATGCTGCGTTGTTTTCAAGAGACTCAAAGTAATCCATCATTTTCGGATAATTGATAAGATACTTCATGCCTGACTTGACGTGTTTGATTTTGTTAGCCTTTACAAGGTCTCTGATGTAATGGGCACTCATGCCGCTTGTCTTTGCTGCATCGTTGATTGACATATATGTAGGTGTAGTTTTCATAATTAATAATTCCTTTCGTTATACAAAAATATTTATAAAAAATTGTGTCGGTTGCCTATAGTACAGTTTTACTCGCCTTTTTGTAAAAAACTAAATCCTTCTATGGTAGAGAGGAGGTCTTACAATAACACTCTTAAGTGTAGAGAAACGATAATCGGGACATATTGGTCTTGCCTTCTTCTTACCGTTATAATCGGAACATCTGCAGTTGATAATCTCTGTTGCTCTGTTTGTGAAACCGGAGCATGTATTGTACTTAACAAACGAAGCATCAAGCTTCTTAATCGGTTCATCACGTTTAACGAGTACAACAGGCTCTGAAGGTTCAATGATTTCAGCGGCTTCAGTAGTTGCAGCAACTGTTTCTTCTTCGACATATTCGGAATCTGAACGGTGACAAACATTATCAATAAAGCTTATTCTGTAATTAAGCTTTGTGTAGAGAATGCTTATCTCTGCATCCTGTGCAAGATTAAGGCAAGCATTGTAAATAACACGGTTGCCCTTCTGTGAATGAAACGAGTGACAGCCTTCTTCGTTTATCTGCATCATATTTGCAAGAAGGTGGTCAAGCTTAAACTTCAGATATGAAGGCTTCTCGCCTTTGGGGTTTGTGCTGTATTCAGCCTTCTTGGCGTTGTAGCAATCGGTTATTAGCTTTTCATATTCATTCTTTGGAACGAAATCGTAAATCAGATTCCGAGAGGTAAGAAGATAAGCGAAACGGTTGTTGGCTTTCCTGAACATCTTTTCAACACTGCCGAACACCTTACCGTCATAAGCACTGAACGGCTCCTTGCATCTCATTTCAAGCCTCAGGGTGTTTTCTATTTTATTTTGGTCTTCCTTCGCTTTATCCTGCTCTTTCGCTTCATTCTGCTCTTTCGCTTTATCATAAAGAACGATATCCAATTTCTTTGAAGTAAAACAGTAACCGTCAATGTCATAATCATAGGTCTTGCTGCCCGAACGACCGGGCTTCAAATATTTAAAGTACATATTCTGGAACAGTCGGCAGAATTCTTCCTGTTCTTCTATACCGTTGATACGAAATGAAAAGCTGTGATCGATTCTCCTTACATCGAAAACATCAAAATAAATCGGGTTCGCCGCAAGGTCAACGTTGATGTTGTAGCAGGTTAAAATATCCTTGGCTTCATATTTCAGAATATTTCTGTCCTTATACAGAAAACCCGTTATGTTATTGTTGTAAAGGACCTTCGGAACCGAAAACTCGATAAACACATTATCGTAGGGCTTGTCCTTCAGCTTCTTGTAAATGAACTTTGCGGTCGCATCGAGAAAAGGTATATCGCCTATGTAATGGTATTTGCGTTTGTTATCCCAAAGCCATGTTCCTTTGACAGGAAGAATTTCTTCCGCCGGGTGGCAAGCTTTGATTGTGTCAACAAAAACTTCGGTTGGAAAAGGCCGTTCCAGCTCTTTGATAAACTCTTTGCTCATGACATGTCTCCTTCTGTGTTTTTGGGCGTAATTTGTGCAACTTTCACAAAAAGAATGTAAGAAAGCCTTCTCGTCCCGTGTTTCTGAACAAGAGTTTTTGAAAAAACGACAAAAAGTTGACATGTTTTGGCGAAAAATTGCCACAAACAGGGAATTTCTTTGTGGATAAAAAACAAGGTTTTACGAAGTTTAAGTAGGTTTTATTGGTCAAGTTTCATGAAAATTAAATTTTTTTCAAGCAAAAAATAATGCCCCGCAAATACCTTGCGGAGCACCATTCTGTTTGTATGAGCATAAAGATGGTAATTAATTAAATGAATTACCTATAATACCGTTGCAAGCATCAGCGGTATGCCTGCAATCGGATTAATTATTTTGTGTTTTTGTTCTACCTTGCAAATAATTGGACTGCATAAAAATATCCTTCGTCGGATTCTAAAACGCATATTCCTGAATAAGTCCACTTGCCCAAAAGAATTTTTTTGTGAGTTTCTGAGGATAACCAGAGACTTAACGCATATGACGAAGAAAAGGTCTTTTTAGAACGTATGATGACGATATTCTCGCCGTAAGCATCATAAACCATACCGTTTTCTTCAAAGACAGTATAGAATCTTGAAGAATCGGGTCTCAGGTGACCTTGGGCAGAAAGTTGCTCACAGGCCCGTATATAAGCAAGCCGCGAGATTTCACTGATGTATACAAGCTTGTCCAATCCTGCGTCCTCTCTCGCCCGATTACAGAGCTCGAAAAGTTCGGCAGCATCTTTGCTGTGAACATTGCCGGAAGAGCTCACAGAGCATTCTGTTGAAGAACAGACGGGTTCTGCGGTTGTGATTTCGTCGAAAGGTTCCGACGCAACAGATACCAGCGTAATAATGAGTGAAATAATAATTGACAATATCTTAATATTTATTCCTCCTCCGCATAATCAAAGTCGAAAACAAGCCTGCCGTCGAAGTCAACAAATACATGAGCAAGAATCTTTGCTTCGCAAGACTGATCGATAAAGAGCAGAAGGGCATCTGTAATAATACCTTCCCCATATTCGGGGTTTTGCAGAATCAGCATTCTGTTGTCGTATCCGCCGAAGACCTCGATGTGCGTGTCATCGTTTGACAAACTGCCGTTGAACTTTCTTTCAGGGTCTTTGATGAGCCTTGCAACAATTTCGCTCTGACCGTCCGTTTCGCAAAACAACAATCCCGATTGTTCTGTATCCGTGATTGATGCGACTACGGATTTCACACCGTTAAATCTGAAGAAGCGTATTTCGTTATCTTCGGGCAAAGCGTGAGCGAAGTAACAAGCCTTCTGGTTCATCATGAACATGTTTTTCAGTGACATTCCGACTCCTCCTTACGCAAACTCTATCATCAACATGCCATCATTGATATAGCAGCGAATGAAAAGTCGGGTTGATTTTCCGTCAAAAAATCCGACCGTAACACCGTCAGATTTAATATCCTGATAATAGTCGTTTCTGAATATGAAAATTTTGCCGTTAGGCATACGAAGTTCTGTCTGGTCATCGTACGCACCGGGTTCGATTATGTATCGTCCACCGTCGTATGTCCATTTTTCTTCCGGCGGATATTCTTTCTTCTTCAGTTCAAAACCGTCTTCGGTTCGCTTGAAAAAGAGAAAACAAATTTCGGAATCGAGCAGAGAAACCACCGGTTTACCAGAATGACAAGAATTGCAGAAAAAGTCCAACGAATTATGACCTTTGTCGGATAACTTAATTGAAAATGTGGCTTTTTCGCCTTTGGTTGAAACAGTAATTGCTTTGGTTAACATTGTGTTATTCCTCCTGATAATTTAAATTTTTAATTTTACAAATCGTACTACGACAAATACTAAAGCAGTACAAGTTACGTAATTCCCTGTCTTGCCCGCTGAAACAAGACAGGGAAATGCTGTTCCCGATGCAGATCTTAACAGTCAATAGGAGGTAGACGAATCAGACAAACATAGACAACAGCTTATTGCATCTCAACAGCGTCAAGGGACCGCTGTTGCTACGCTAAATTTTTTGATAAACAAAATACAGCACTGCGTGGTGAATTATAAGGACGTATTGGTATGCTGCTCGCTTTACAGGTTTGAGCGGTCGCTTCAGGGCGGGGTTACAGTACAATCCACCATCCCTTCGCAACAAGATACTTCAACTCAATAAATATTCCTCCTCTTATATTCAGTTTGTAGATGATACAATTCGATAAAAAGGCAAGGTTATTACTTATCATCCGAGAAATCTCCCTTGACGATTTCTCAGACAAAACTCCTGTTGCCTCGTCTGTATCATACAAAGTATGTAAGACTATATATAAGGAAAAGAATTAATTACATTATATATTTCAAAAGATAAGCAAAAATAAAAGAATCTCCTCCGAATCGGTCATTTTGACCATCTCGGAAGAGATTTATGAGAATATTATAAAAAAATATTGACTTTCGAATAAAAGTAAATTACAATAAAGTAAATCGTGTTGCACTAACTTGAGGTGATACCATGTTTATTGGCAGAGAAAAAGAATTAGCGCAGTTGAACACACTGTATAACTCCGGCAAATTTGAGTTTGCCGTTATATACGGTCGTCGTCGTGTCGGCAAAACTGCATTGATAAACGAATTTATAAAAGACAAGGATTCGATATTTTTCACCGGTGTTGAAACAAACGCAAAACAGAATCTTGAAAATTTCAGCAAATGCATTTTTGAGTTTACATCGGGTATTGATGCGGACACATCATTTGCATCGTTTCAGGCGGCTCTGGAATATGTTTTTAAGCTTTCCGAAAACAGAAGGGTTGTTCTTTGCATAGACGAGTATCCCTATGTTGCAAGAGCATCCAAGAGCCTTGCATCAACGCTACAGCTTCTGATTGATAAATACAAAGATACAAGCAAACTGTTTCTCATTCTCTGCGGCTCTTCTATGTCATATATGGAAGACCATGTGCTTGCATATAAAGCCCCTCTTTATGGCAGAAGAACGGCGCAGTTTAAAATCGTTCCCTTTGAATTCAAGGAAGCCTGCAAGTATTTCCCGAAGTTTTCCGCAGAAGACAAAGCACTCGCATACGGAATCATCGGCGGTACACCGCAGTATCTGTTACAGATAAATGACGGTATTTCCGTTGAGGATAATATCAAAAACATTTACCTCAATCCCGTTTCTTCCATATATGAAGAGCCAAACAACCTTCTCAAGCAGGAAGTCCGTGAGCCTGCAATTTACAATGCAATAATAACCGCAATTGCAACGGGAGCTTCAAAGCTCTCGGAAATTTGCACTAAGGTCGGCGAAGATACAAGCACTTGCTCAATATATATCAAGAACCTTGTTGCGCTCGGAATCGTTAAAAAGGAAATGCCTTTCGGTGAAAGCACGGCAAAGAAAACCATCTATTCCATTGAGGACAATATGTTCCGCTTCTGGTTCAGATTTGTCCCCGAAAACGCATCCGTAATCGCCCGTGGTGCGGTTGAGATTGCTTACAACCGAATTGCCCCTCATCTTTCGGACTATATGGGAGCAGTTTTCGAAGAAATATGCAAACAGCATCTCTGGAATCTTCTTCTGAGCGGAAAATCAGCAGTTGATTTCACGGATATCGGAAGATGGTGGGGAATAAATGCAAAAACAAGACAGCAGGTTGAGATAGACATTGTCGGAACAGCCGATAAAAACACTGCCCTCTTTGCGGAATGCAAATGGACAAACGAAAAAGTTGACCTTGGCGTTCTCGAATCGCTTGTTCAGAAAAGCACACTCTTCAACCATCCCAACAAGCACTATTATCTCTTCGCAAAAATAGGCTTCACCAAAGGCTGTATCGACAAAGCCGCTGAGCTTGGTAATGTGACACTTGTGACTTATGAGGATATATTGGTGTTGTAAGATGAAATACCCGATGTTAATACGTAAGTGAACGGTCGGATGAACGTTTGACGTTGTTAGGGTTCTGAAAGCAAAGACCAAAACGACATTATTTGATGATATGTTAGTAACTGTTTACTATTTTTTGAAAGGATGATAAAAATAGATAAATTTAATTTTTTGGATTTGCATAAAAAATATCATTTTGAAGATAATGATTCAAATGGTATATTTACATTATGGCATTATACGAGTGTTGATGGCTTTATGGGGATTATTAGAGACAAACCCAACGAGCATAAAAAACTACACTTTTGGTTCACAAGGAGTGATTGCCTCAACGATACCTCTGAAGGCAATCATGTTTTGAGTATGTTTCAAGCATCATGCAAAGAAATGCTTGCTCAAGATAAGATTAATAAAACATTTTACGATTGTATTATTAATTCTGAAATTTCCGCGCATCAATTTGTGCACTTTCCAATTACTCCTAAAGATGATTGTGTTAGTAACAGCATAATGGATTGCGTGCCTTGCGACGCATATATTTGCAGTTTCTCATTAAAAGAAGATTCCCTTGATATGTGGCGATATTATTCGAAAAACAATGGTGGATACGGATTGAAATTTTTGTATAATATTTTCGATGGACAAAAAAGATATTCCTATTCCGATTTTAATCAAAACGCAAAGTTTTGTTGTATACACTCATATAGAGTAATTTATGATGATGCAGAAAAGAAAGAAATCCTTGAAAATATAATTTTGGATACATATATGGCATATATAAATTCAAAGGATGATGACGAGAAAAGAGTAGACAACTCTCAAAAATTTATAAACTATGCTTTAAAGTCTTTTCAGTTTAAATTTAAGCATGAGTGCTATAAATCTGAACAGGAATACAGATTTGTTTTATTTCAACCATACAACAAGCCAAAGGACTTGGAAAACGAATTGTATGAAGTAAGGTTTAGGTCTCAAAACGGCATAGTAGTACCTTATATTGATGTTACAGTCGAATCTCAATACGCCAGTTTGTGCGAAGTGTTAATCAGTCCTTATATAAAAAACGAAAGTTCTTTGGCAACAACAAGTGATTATACCAGCAAATGTGGTTTCAACTGCATCGTAAAAAAATCGTTGTTACCTGCAAGAGAATAGCGGCTAAAACAAATCAAAAGGGGTTTTAAGATTGACTTTTAATGAAATGGTTTTCTCTGAACAAGATACTGATGCAATCAGCATCGATGATCAGAAGAGAATTAAGAAACTTTTCCTTGAATCTTTAGGGGTAGCTACAAGTGCTATACCTGATGCTTTTTTTGAACCATGTATTTATTACGATAAAAAAGGAAAAACTTTTAGTGAATCTAAACAGATGAAGGTTTCTCTGAATATGATTAAAGGCTCTTCTTATGACATTTACGCACAAAAAACATGGATTGAGACATTTGCAATGTTAAAAAGGGCTTCTCGTTATATTAAAAACGGAGATGTAACAAAAAAGAAATATTTTACTGGTTTAAAAAAGACTATCAAAAACAAACATTTAGCAATTAGGCTTATAAAGGCAAAAGATGGATTCTATTATGTTGATGGTAATGGAAATCACCGTGTAACATTATATAAAATGATGTATTATTCTGATATAACAAATGGGCTTGATTGTTCAAATGATTATTGGCTTTATGCAATGGTAGAAGATGAATTGTAAACAAAAACCACGTTCCGTCTTAGCTGGGTGCTCATAAAACAGTAATTTAAAAAATTGTTATTTAGAGCATCTGTCTGACAGGGTTGGTAAAAAGTAGAACACGAGAAATTGAAGCATAGCTTCTTTTCTCGTGTTTTTATTTTTCTACATCTTGAAATATCGCCTTTGTAACGAATAAAACGCAAAATCAGGGTTACAGGTCAAACTATACGCACCCCTCAATTACCGTACTCTGAAACCGTTGATATACAAGGGTTTCAGAACCTCTATTTGGTTAATTTTTTACAGTAACGGAAGTGATTTATATTTCTTGTTTTTTACAACAAAAAATATGTTATGTGGAAAAAGTAAATGCAAAATTGGGGCAATAGGTCAAACTATACACACCCCTCGATTACTAAACTTTAAATTCCTTATGTATCAACGGCTTCAAATTCTACTTTTTCTACGTTTTTCGAACTATTAAAAGGAGTTTTTGATTTATGATTAATAACGTTATTTCTCGTGAATTTAATATCGACACCGCTTATGTTGAAGTCAAACTCTCCAACGATTCTATGGTGTCAATCGACTGCATTGCGGTTGAACACGAAAATGAGCTGATGAGTTATGTTAGATTACTGCTCAGCGGCAAGATAGAAGATTATGTGCGAAATATCGCAAGATTATATGCCGTTATTCGATATGATATAACCTCACAAAAATACAGCCATACAGTTTATTGCATAGTTAACAGTATGGCTGTATTTTATGTTTTTTCAATAAAACAAATTGTTTGAGTAGCTATATTAATTTTCATTAATTTGCGCAGGATATTTGCTTTTAACGAACTGAACTACAATCTTGCAAGCTTCCTTTAAGGTTTCTGCACTGAATGGTAATGCCTTTCTTACTGCACCATGTGATCCATCTTGCATAAGCGAATAAATATATGAATTCTTACAGAGCAGAGGATTATTCAGTATGTACTTTTCTGTACTATCTTCTTTGGGAGATTCGAACCTCATTATTGTTTCTATTACTTGTCTTATTGAATTGGGTGTAGTGTATGTCGGGATTTGTGTTTCGTTTGCAACACAGATAATGTCATTTAAATGGTATTCGTATGGCATTAACAGTTCGGAATTCATTTTATCAAGTTTTCCTTTTGTCATACTAATACTTAATTTGGGAATTCTATTTCTATAAAGAATAGACATAAATTCAGCGTTGTGTGTAAATATAATGTATCTGATTTTTTCAATCTGTGGAAATGAATTACTTAAATGGCGAATAATATCTGAAACTGCATAAACATAATTGAAATCCATACTTGATATAGGGTCATCGATTATAAAAAAGATATCTTCGTAATCCGATTCATTGTTAATTAATAGATGTGTTGAAGCTAAATAATAGCAAAACGCTACTATACTTTTTTCTCCATCACTAAGAACATCCTTTGCTTTTGTATCTAATGATTTACCTTTAAAACTAATACCAAATGTTTTCTCGTCAAAAACATATTTTTGGTGAAAAAAATAATCTAAAAACATTGAAAGCGCTTCTACAACAACTTCTCTTTTAGAAGTTTTCGCCTTGCGTTCTTTCTCTTTTATTGATGCTTTGATTTTTTCACACTTTGAATTTAACTCTTTAATGTTATTTATATAGATTTTGCATTCATTAATTAAAATATTTCTTCGAGTATTACAAATCTTTCTACAAAGAGAAAGTCTTGAATTATTACTATCATCTAATAATCGCTGAAGCTTGTTACTGTTTAATAAAAGTTTACTTGAAATATCATTTAACTTTAAAATATAATTTTTTATTGCTTCTATATCTGTACTAATATTAAAATCAGTTTTGCTTATGTCCTGTTTTTTTATCACTAATTGTTTACTGATGTTTTCAATATTTTTCTTTATATCATCAAGTTTCGGCAAAACTTCAGGACAGAAGTTACTCATTTCGGGAATATAAATTCTATATCTCAAAAACCTTTCTGACATAACAAAATATTTTTTTTCGAAGCTATCTATGATATTTATCAAGTATGAAACATTTCGAATATGTTGTTCTATATCAGACAGCACATTGGATTCTTCTTGCTCAAAATAATATTTGTAAAGGTTGATATAATATATACCGATTTCACTAAGTTCTTGAGAACAAAACGGGCATATTTTTTCTTGCTGATTTTCAAAAATTGATACACCATTTTCAAAAAAAGAGGTGTGATTTCTGACTTGTTTTATTTTTTCCATTGCTTTTTCGTCGAAATGAACTTTGTTAAATTTTGTTTTTAACAAAGTTTCTGTTTCTAGTAGAAAATCACAAGAAATGTCTGTTTGTTTTTCGGCAATAACAGGAATTTCTTCAGGAATGTTTTTTAATAGACTTAATTGTTGACACAATGTATAATAATCATCGGTATCATTAGCGCTCTTTTCTCCAAAAATATTATCATAATTTATTTCTTTGAATTCATTTAGAGAACGGTTGATTTTCTTGCTAGCTAACTCTGCTTTGGCATCAGACAGCTTTTGGGTGATGTTGTTTCTTTGTGTTTCAATTTGCTCGGTTAAAGTTTTCAGTTGATCTTTTTCTTCTGAAACATCTATATTTTCTTTTCCTAAAATGTAACCGGTTACATTTCCATCGCTAGGTGAAAAATCAGTTGAGACTATATTATTACTTACATAGTCACTGTTAAAAACATGATACAGATACTTTTTTCCTTGTTGTTCGATAAAAGGTGGCTTTCCGTGTTCTAAATCTACAGAATAAGTATATTCGATATCTGGAGATTTTATAGAAAATTTAAATGTGCCTGTTTTTTTGTCTATTGATATCAGACGATTGTTGTCTTCTATATTAGCTCCATTTTCGGATAGAGCAAACATCCTTGTGAAGAATGTTTTACCGGTACCGTTTTCAGCATAAATTGCAAGTCTAGGCGCAGAGGAATTGAAACTATCATCAATTTTGTTCTTATCATAATGAGGACCTATGCCATCTAATGAAAAGCTAAACTTTATATCTTTACCCATAATTACACATCCTCGACATTTTTTATTATTATACATCAATTATTTCTATAACGCAACAACACCTCAACTGGTAGCGTGAGGTGTTGTTTTATGTGTTCTATTGGTACAAAGATGTTGCCTGCTTTTCTCATTTATAATTTGAAATTATTTTCAACAAACTTAATCATTGCTTGTTCTTTATCTTGGTCGGGTTCCGAAATGAAATCCAAATCGGCGTCGTTGAACCAAAGATACGCAATTTCTTTTGTTTCATCATTCCAACCAACTATGCCGAACTTTTTGGGATATTCGCCGCCGTCGGCAACTCTCATCTGAAACCCTTTATACTCAAATTCCGTTACGGGAATGGTATAGTGTCCTTCAAGCATATCGGCTTCGACAGGTTCGGTGAGGAATTTATAGGTCTGCTCGACCTCGTGTTTCTTCGCCACATAGAAATCGTCATATTTCGCTTTAACCGTCATTGTATTTGTTTCAAATATGAAAGATATATCTTTATCATAGTCATAGTAAACACTGTCGTAGCTTGCAAAACCCGTGGGCAAGAAATTCTCTGCTTCATATTTCTCACGGTGATATTCATAGATATACCGTTCAACTGTCCAGTTTGAACACGAAGAGAAAACAAGAGAAATCATTAACAAAGCAACTGCTGTTACAACATATTTAATCTTCTTCATTTTAAAAATCCTCAATGTTATCCTGAATATAATTGATTACCAAAAAATTCAGATAAGGTTCGTATTCACCTTCGGGAATGTAAATCTCCATATAGGCATCGTTGAATTCATTGAAAGGCTTGCTTTTTTCAAACTCAATACTCTCCTCAATGCTGTTGGTTTCAACAGATTTGAATTCAATATCGTTTTCTGTCATGAACGTTTCAAGCAATGTTGCTTGTTCTTCTGCACCGAGCATTCGGAGATAATCAACGATTTTTTCAATATACTCATTCTCTTCATTGATTAAATACTGAGCTAAACCGCCGTTCTGAATTTCAAAATCAAAGTTGATAACCGCTATAACTGCTTTCTGCTTTTCATTTTTTGGAACGCCGATATTATCTCTTATCGAGTAAAGACCTTCTTCAAAGTATTCTTCACCGTATTTTTCATCATACAAAGAATAATCATATGTATCCCATTCGAGATCACCTGATTTAGAATAATGAAGCCAGAATGTTCTGCCTGTTTTTTCAAGATGTACCTCAACATGATAAGGACCTTCGACGGGAGTGTCAAAATAATCAATATCAACAATTGAGGGGTTCATTTCAGAATAGTTTTCGGCAAGGTATTGCTCAGCGACATTTCGGATATTTTTTCTGTCAAGAGGATTGCCGAAAAAGGAAAGAGCCGCCCATATTACAAAACCGATTACAAAAGCAGAAACAGTTGCAATTACTGCGGCAGTAAGAATTTTCTCTATTATTTTCATAGCAATCCTCCTTTAATTACATAAATATTGACACGAAGAATGAAATGACTCTTGCAAAGAACGAGCTTATAGATGAAAAGATTTTTGCGAAGAATCCGGGTTCTTCCGCTTCTTTTGAGATTTGGAAATTGGTTGTTGCGGTGCCCGAATAGTTGCCGATACCCGTTATTGTTGCAGTTGCCGTACCTTCATTAACGTTATTTGCATAGGTTACGGTATAGTCGGTACCTTCACGGAGAACTTTTATGCCGTCAGTAACAGTGATTTCGGGGGTAACAGCTGTACCTGTGTAAGGCTGGTCTGCTATGGGAGCAACTGTTACGGCAGAGATGTTCTTTGTTACGATTGTGAACTTCGCCTTGCTTGCAAACATTCTGAAATCGCCTTTGCCCTTAACTGTAACATCGGCATTGCCTACATTGATGTTATTGGCATAGGTTACGCCGAAATCAACATTTTCAGCAAGCTTGTCACCCGAAGCGGAAACGGAAATTTCAGGTTTGATTTCATATCCCGTATAGGTCTGATTGGGAATAGGTGCAATAACGAAAGTGCTGACTCTGATGCCTTGTGTCTGTGCATATGAATGTGCATAGGAGTTTTCAGCGCAATAAATTGTGAGTTTGTCGCAACCGTCAAAAGCATCATCGGCAATTTCAGTAACACTGTCTGCGATAACTGCTGTTTCGAGGTTTTCGCAGTTTGCAAATGCCTGAGTTTTGATTGTTGTAACATTACCGCCGATTCCGAGGGTTGCAAGGTTATCGCAGTCCATAAAGCTTTGCACTTCAACGGTTGTCAGCGGAGTACGGCTTGATTCGTTTTCAGTTTCGCCAAGCTGAACAACATTAACACCGCTTCCGAGGAAACTGTTAACATAAAGCTTTTCAACATTCATAAAATCGAAATCGGTGAGCTTCACACAGTTACCGAAAGCAAGTCTGCCGACAAGTTTGCTTTCTGCATCCCAAGTGAAAGTTGAAAGCTCTTTGCAGTTGTAGAATGCTTCACGTGGAATATAATCAACATTCGGTGACATGCGAACGGTATGAAGTGCGGAGCAATTCTTGAATGCATCCATTTCAATGTTAGTTACCGTATCCGGAATATAAATTTCAGTCAGCTTATCGCAACCTGTGAAAGCTCCTGAACCGATAAGCATAATGTTGTTTCCGATATCCACCGATTCGAGATTTTTACAGCCGTAGAACGCAAACTCTTCAATGCTTTCAAGGTTATCTGAACCTTTGAAGCTTGTGATACTGCTGAATGCAAATGCCCATACGCCAACATCCGTGACCGTTGACGGAAGAACAATTTCGTCTATTGAATCAATTCCGCAGAAAAGATATGCAGGAAGCTCTTTTATGTTTCCACTGAGGTTAATGGTTTTAAGATTTGATAAACCGTAGAACGGAGAATAATATAAACCGGAAATATTGCTTGAGGTTAAATCGGTAAATTTACAGTTTGCAGAATAAAAATTAATCTCGGTTACATTTTTACATCCCTCAAAAGCACGAGCGCTGAGTGTTTGCAAGCCTTCAGGAAATGTTAGGGTAGTGAAGGCACCGTCACCAAAAGCATAATAACCTATAGATTTAATTGATTCGGGCAAAACGAGCTCTTCGAGTGATTCACAGCAATCAAAAGCATTTTTTTCGATGACCTGAACTGATTCGGTCAAATCAAGCTCTTTAAGGGATAAGCATTCAAAAAATGCATAAGCACCTATTGTGTGCAGATTTTCAGACAAAATTAGCTTTTCAATCTTCGGGCAAGTATAAAAAGCAAAATCTTCAATTTCCGTAACCGAATCGGGAATTGTTAACTCTGTTATTTTTTCAAAATAACAGAATGTACCTTCATAGATTTTTTTAACCCCGTCACCGATTACAAGCTCGGTTACATTGCGTCCGTCAAACGGTGCGTAGGAATAATCCTGTGTAGCACATATGTAATCAACAGCATTGAAAATAATCGTATCTACCCCATTGCAGGGATAAAAAGCCTCTTTTCCGAGATAATTAACACTTTCGGGGATTTCAATTTTCTTCAGATTATAGCAATATGAAAAAGCCCTTGTATCAATTCTTTCAACCCCGTTTTCTATTGTCAGCTTGTTAAGATTGTAATTTTCCGCAAAGGTGTTGATGCCGATGCTTTTAACTCCACCGTCAATTTCAAGCTCGGTAAATTTGCTTTTACTGAACGCCCAAGAATCGATTTCAAGATTTGTTCCGTTAATAATTATTTTATCAAACCCTGAATTCATAAAAGCGCTTTCGTCGATGTACTCAACAGAATCGGGAATAATAAGAGTGTTTGGATTTTCTACGCAACCGTTTGAAGTGCCTCTGAAAGCATTCCAACCGATTCTTCTCAGATTGGCAGAAAGAGTAAGGCTTATAAAATCGCAACCGTTAAACGCATCGTCACCGATTTCTGTAACCGAATCGGGAATAACAAGATTTTTGATCTTACACCCTATAAAACATTCATAGGGTATTTTTGAAACACTGCCGAGGGTTACGATTTCAAGCGATGAACACTGCAAAAATGCACCCATACCAAGCTGAGTCAGGCTTTCGGGAAGCATAGCCGTCTGCAGGTTTTTGCAATCTGCGAATGCGTAGTGACCGATTTTTTCAAGTCTATCGCCAAAATCGAACGATGTTAAAGCGGTTGAATCAAAAGCCTGACTTCCGATTTCTTTTATATCCCCTGATTTAACATTTTCCAAAGAAAGACACCAATCAAAAGCCAGGGGCATAATTCTTGTGACAGAGGAAATATCTATGTTTTTCAAGGCTTCCGCGCCAGCAAATGCGCCGTAAGGTATTTCGGCTATTTCGGAGTTCATCTGAACGCTTTCCAAAGCTTTGTTGAATGCAAAAACATATGCGCCAATTTTCTTTACGGTTACGGGAAGAGTGATTGATTTGATTTGCTCACTGCCGATAACGCTGCAGTTACTGCCTCTTAATTTACACTCGCTGTGTGGTGCGGAGAATGCATAGTCTGCAATTTCGGTAACTGTGTAGCCGTCAATAGTTTCGGGAACAACCACATCGGAATTGCTTCCAATATATCGGGTGATAACCGCTTCGTTTGTGTTTTTGAGAGCATATTTATATTCGCCGCTGATAAAGGTTTCTGCATATTCATCGGAGGTTCTTGTATAAGTAACAGAACCGTCATCATTAAAATGTGCATAAAGTCCGTAAGCCTCAATACTCATCTGCGCGCCTATTTCCATGCCGCCTTTGCAGACGATTCGCTTTAATGCATTGTTTCTGACACCCTCATCGCTGACGGAGTCATTCAAATACATAAAACCTTCAACAATGATTTCTTCCGTAACATTGTTTACGGAATTAAGATATGAAACACTTGCGTTGCCTTTTGCAATAATTCTTTTTACATTTGTGTTTGCATATTGCTTATAAGCAATGTGGTCTGCATAGTAAGGCAAAACAAGTTCTTCAACAGCCGTGCCGTTCAGTGCCGTACCGTTAAAATGGCTGAGGCTTTGAGGGAGATTAATTTCCGTCAGCTTTTCACAGCCTTCAAAAGCCGATGCTTTTATGTCATACAAACCTTCGCTGAAATTGATTTTTTCAAGAGAAACACATCCCTTAAACGCTCTTGCACCTATATCTTCAACAGTTTCAGGTATTGTTACACTTTTTATTTTTGCGCACGCCTGTTGCTCAGGTGTGGCAGCGGCAGCTGTACTGCCGCTGAAACAATCTTCCTGGATTCCTACAACAGGCTTACCTTTTAATTCTGACGGTATAACAACGTCAACGTCATTTCCGTAATATTTGGTGATATAAACATAATTCGAACCTCTTCGGACTTCATAATCACCTGCTCTGTTAATTGCGCTTGCAGCTTCGGTTTTAACTGTAAATAAATCACTGAAATCTATACCCGTCAGCGGCATTGCAGTAATAACCATAGCCACCACAACAGTCACTATCAATAATTTTTTAATAAGTTTTTTCATAGAATAACCTCCCTTGATTTATGATAAATTCATAATCAAGCTATTCCTTAAATACCATAAATGAACATGAACATCCTTCATAGCTGATTGTCACAAAAGCTTCTTCTTTGAACAAGTTCTTTTCAATTTCAATATCCAGTGCGTATTCATCGGCGGAAAGCTCTGTTTCGTCGCCGTTGCTGTAAACCGCATAAACCCGCATTTCGGAAAGGTCGATGTTGTTCAAATCATTTGCCGTGAAATCAAAATCATCGGGGAATATTGCATAAATTGATGTCAGTTTTTTCGTTTCGAGGCTTTCGATAACTCTGACTTCAAGTGTCTGTGTGAAATCACCGACTGTGATTTTAACCGGTTCATATTTCGGTTCTGTTCCAAAGCTGTCGGAAACTTCAACGGTGTAATCGTTAATACGTACAAGCTGTTTTTCACCGTTATCGTATTCGCCGAAAACTTTGATTCCTTTGTCGCTGAACTTTTCGCCAACATAATATTCCGTCTTGAATTCGGGCGTTGTTTCAACGCTGATATTAATTAAACTTGCTTCCTTTTCCGTGGTAGTTGTTGCAGGCTGAGTCGTTATTTCTTCAGCCTGTTTTGTGTTTGTGAAGAAATCCGAAACGATGCCCGAAAGCGCCTGAATGATTGAAACGTTTTCTTCAACTTCAATCTGTGTACCTGCAGTGAAAAGAATTGCGATTGCCGCACAAGCCACAACGAGAACTTTGAATTTGCTTTCGGTCTTTATGCCAACTTTCTTCAAGAAATCCTTCCGTGAAATAAGTGGAAGAATCTGTGATTCATCACCCGAGCGGATGGCATTTATCGCATCTGCACATTCGTCAATGAAATCAAAATCTGTGTCATCGCCTTTATCGAATTCCGCATCGATAACCGCTTCGAGCATAGTGCAAAGTTCGTCGACGAGATTCGTTATAAAATCGGGGTGCATAAGTATTTCTCTGCTTATTGTCATCATTTCGTCAGCCTCCTTTCTTTTCAATATCAAAAGAGTAAACCATATCTTTTATTTTGTTTCGTAATCGCATTAACCGCATCGATGCGGCAGGTCTTGAAATTCCGAGTTTGTCCGAAATCTCCTCAACACCGATTTTTTGTATGTACCGCAGATCGTAAATTTGCTTTTCTTCATCGGTCAGAAGATTCAGAAGAATTTTTGCTATTTCTTCATAGTCAATCAGGTCGAGCCGTGATAAATATTCATCGGTGACTCCGACTTCAGCCGCATCGTCAAGAGGTATACTTCGCTTTGATTCAATAGCATCTTTTTGCTTTTGCCGTTTGACGAAGTTGTCTGCCGTACGATAGAGAAACGCTCTCGGATTTTCAAATTCTTCTCCGTCGAGAAGTTTGTTATAGAAAACAATGAAGGTCTCTTGCACACAGTCGTCTGCAGCCTCCCGTGAACCGTCAAGGCGTGAAAGACAATAATTGAAAAGTCTGATGCGGTATTCGTTATAGCATTCCTGCAGTAATGCGTTTGCACATTTCTTTTCGCTCATTATCCTCACTCCTTTCATCAGCCTTCATTATGTAGTCAACAAAAAATCAAAATGTAACAAAAGTTTTTGGAAAATTTTCAATTTAATTATAAACCTTTATATTTGAGATAGCAATAAGGGAAAATAATGCAAAAAATGTGCAAGAGGGGTATGACATTCCATATCAAAGATTTAGTAATATTAAAGATGATAAGGGGGTGACTACAATTTTCGAGACCTGATAGAATTTAATCAATGGAGGTTTTTATAATATTTTTCAACAAATATTTCTGTTGAAGGAAAGGAGATAAAAATGGATATTTGTTTAACTGTACCTTGTGAAAGAAATGGTTTCGGCAAAGAAAAAATATACTATTTGCTCGTAGCTAAAGGTCTTTTGTTTAACGGCTGTGAAAATATGTGCGGTGCTAAAGACTGTGATGAATGTGGTAAAAAACATTATAATGAAGCAATGAAAGAATTTATAAAAATAACAGAACCTTATGTGTCGATTAATGACTAATACATAAAAGTTTCTGTTTGTGTGAGTTGTACGATTGCAGGCAACATTTTTCGTTGTTGCCTGCTTTGTTAATTTAGTCCCTTGACAATATCGAAAAAATGAATTAAAATACATTACGAACATTTGTTTGTTTGCGAGGAGAAGAAAAATGAATCAAAATATCAAATTAGATTTTCCATCAATGAAAAAAGCAATCTCAAAAGCAGGAAATCTCTTTTATCAGTACCGCCCTTGTCGCAGAACAGCCGAAACGATTTATGACATTGAAAACATTCGACATGGGGTTGTATATTCACAAACACCACTTAATATGAATGATCCATTTGACTCGATGATAGGTTTTTCTGCTGAAAAAATATTCGAAGAATGTATTTCTATCGTGTTGGATGCATTAAAAATAGGTAATCAACACTTCAGAACTGTTATCGAAGTGTTACTAAAACATAAAGCTTTTGGGCAACTCGCCGAAGTATTGCTTATCATAAAAAAGATAAAAACATATTTACTATCTAAGCAAAAAGAAATGCATTTATGTCACCTGACATTGAACAGATTCGTTATTCAAAACTATAGAACTGTTTATTCAAAAGCCCCCAAAGATATTAAGGCAAAGTTTTCAATAGATGTGTTTTTGGCTTTGGCTTTTGTTGTTTCGAATATGGGAGATATAGATATTAATGAAGATGCCTTGCTTTCTTTCATGCAGATTGATACCCATCTTGACGCATTGCTTGATACCGCAAAAGAAATTCAAAAAGACAAATATTTTCCATTGCTTCAGCACTTTTTATCAACAATTACAATCTCATGTTTCTCTGTTAGCGGTTGGAACAATCAGCTGATGTGGTCTCATTATGCGAATTCTTATAAAGGAATCTGTGTCGAATACGATTTAGAAAAAGCAAACAGTTTTTTTGGATTCTTTTATCCGATTACATATTCTACAGTGCGACCAACTGTTACTTTGCATGATTTGGGTATTGCCGGTTATGACTATTCTCTTCGCACCTTGGTATCGGGCGATGCTAATATGGATTCAATTTTCTCGTATTTATTAACAAAAAACACTTGTTGGAAATACGAGGAAGAGTGGCGCATAATAAATGTAACTCAAGAACCTAACAAACCGTTATTTATTGATTTTCCGTATATCAAATCAATTACTTTTGGTGTGGATATAGATTTATTATGCAAGCAGCTATTATGGGATATATGTAAAGACAAAAACATTGATTGTTATGAGCTTGTGATTAGCAATGATAAATTTGAAATAGATCGACGTTTGCTGACCGATGAAGATTTTGCCTTTGATGATGAAAAAGAAAGCGATTATATTTCCCTTTTGTGCAGTCAATTAATGGCGAAATTTAAAGAAATCGATGATAATGTTGAGTTGTATTTAAAATCACTTGAAGAAAAAAACATCGACTATAACTTAATAAAACAGATTTTTATTGATATTGTTGATTGTTTAAGCAACTCATATTTTATAAAACAGTCAATGAATCGATATTGTAAATATTCCAAAGAAGATATCACGACTTTTGAGGACTACGAAGAAATCTGCAAAGGTGTTGTAGCAATAAATGAGTTTGTTTCAGGCAGTGCTACAGCTTCTAGTGATATAAGCGGAGTTTTTGAGTCTATTAACTCTCAAGGTTTAATAAAACCTTCTGATTATAAATTATGTAAAAAACTTGCCAAAGACATAGATGAATTGGTTGAGAAAGTAAACGGTTTTTCTTGGGACGAAAAGATTTTACAAAATGTTTCATCTCAACCAAGCGAAGAGTAAACTTAATATTTTGAAAAAACAGGAAAAATTTATCCGACTTCGCTCCATATATAAGTGAGAGGGTAATTTTTTCTGAAACAAACCGATGTTTTTATGAAAAAATAAAAAATTTCAAAATTCAGGAAAAATTCAACCGATTTCACTCCATATATAAGTGAAGGGGTGAAATAATTCTCCGAAACGTGGTGATTGATTATGGCTGATACCGCAAAAAACAGTTTTATCGTTGTGCTCCCGAATCAGATAATAACGATTCCGCAGGACAGCAATCTTGCGTGGCTTCCGCTTTTTTATGCCTTGCCGAAAGAATTAGTTTCAAAACGCAAGCAGTATCTTGAAATTCCGAGAAGTCCGTATGATGTTTTACGCACGGATAAATACGAAAAACTCATCAATGACGATGCGTTTCTCGAACTCGTCTGGGATTGTTATGATTGGTCTGTATGGCAGTTTATTCAAGTTCCACGCAGTAACGGTTACGGCGATATTCCTGGTAAGTGGACAAGTTATTCAGGTGACTTCCCTCTGTGGCGTTTATGCTACGCAATTCAAAATCACTTCCGCAACAAATTTGAAACAGAAATGGAATGGAGCTTTCAAAAGCTGTTTACGATGCCACCGAGTATGGAAATTCCGTGGCTTACATATCAGCAGTTCAGCAATCTCATTGGCAATCTCACGGATATGATTGTTGCGGAACAGAACTGGCAACCGATGATTGACGAAGTGTGGAAAAACCGTCAGATGGATGATTACAGCGAACGCAAAAGCACCAACAAAAGAGATTTCGTCAACAAGTGGTATTGCTCGTGGAACGATAATAAAAAGCCTATCTTTCTTGATGAAGCAATTAAGTCAGACGAAGAAATCAGCGAAGAATTGCTGATTCATTTGCCTGCGCCCCGTGAAGATTTTGAAACAAAGATTCTTGCAAAAGATAAAGTTGAAACTTTCAAATCGGCACTTGATGAAAAGGATAAACAGATTTTGCAGATGCGAATGGACGGATGCACACTTGAACAGATCGCAGCATTTTTCGGCTACAAAACACCGAGTGCAATTTACAAACGGATTCAGAAAATTGCAACAGCATACGAACAATTTGTCACTACGCAGTACGGAGAATTTCTCGACACCCATTCAAAAAAGAAAAAATCAAAGAAAACTGAAAAAGCAGACGAAGACAGTCACGATTAATTTTCGTGGCTGTTTTTTGATGCCTGAAAGGAGGATTTCAGAAATGAGACGATAGAAATGTTCCAAACGACCAACGCATCATTTTGAGAAAATGCATCGGAAAACACGGTGCTTTTCACGGTTCTTGACCTGAGAAAAAATTATAAAAATCAGCCGATATCCGGCAGAAAGGAGAAATTATGAAAACAGGATTAACAAAGCGTCAGAAAGATACTGTTATCTGCTTTAACGAAGAAAGTGACATCATTGATGTACGCACACACAATACGGATTTGAGAAACAGACTTTCAGAATTCAGCGAACAATATCCAGACTGTTGCAAAATGACAGACGATGACGAACACGGCGGACTGCTTTTTGAAATTCAGAAAGGCAGATTGAGTTTCAGACTCACCGCACCGTATTCGGAAGAACGCAAAAAAAGATTAAGCGAATCTGCGAAAAAACACGGAATAAAAGCGAAAGATAATAATTAGAAGATTTCATATCATTTTAGAAATTATATTTTTTTGTTTTAGCTTAAATAACGAGGACTCTACGATTCATAGGTTGATAATTTCAGCAGTTATATGATATTATTTTGTAAAAGGTGGTGTTAATGTGACTGCAAAAGAATGTGGTGATTTTATCGCTGAACTCCGAAAAGAAAACGAACTTACACAAAAGGACCTTGCAGAGAGAATTAATGTTTCTGATAAAGCTGTTTCAAGATGGGAAACGGGTAAAGGTTATCCTGATGTTACTTCGCTTGTATCTTTAAGTGAATACTTTGATGTTAGCGTAAATGAGCTTTTATCAGGTAAACGATTGACTGATGATAATATAAAAGAAACTGCGGATGAAAACTTGATTTCCGTTTTTGAACAAGCACAAAAGAACAAAAAGCAGCAAAAACTTCAGGTTGCAATATATATATCTATCCTCATAGTTGTTTTGCTTCCTGTATTGATAATAATCGGTAAAGAATTGTTTGTTTCAATGGTAACACAAATACAAACCGAAAATATAATCTCTGCAGTTATTTCAACAGTTGTCGGTATTGCATTATTGATTGTCGGAATTTTAATAAGAAAAGGCAATGCTTCTATTCTGCATTCATATCACTATAAAAATGTTACTGATATAGACGCTTACTCAAAAGAAATGGGTAGTGCTGTTATGTTTATGAGTATTCCTGCTTGTATAAACGGATTTATAACTTTGTTTGCACATATAAAAATTGTGTCTGTAATTAGTGCAGCATTGCTTTTTATAGGTATGATTATTTGTGTTATGCATCTCTTAAAAGTGCAAATAAAATATAACGGCAGTCTGTTTTAATGTTTTGTTATCTTTTAATTAAAAATAAAATTTGTTTAAATCAAATGGTATTTTGTTTGTCAATATTGATTTTGTCTTTTTAAACAATGACATAACAATATCAAAAACAGGAGATTGTTTATGGCTTACTTATTAATTGCGTTGTTGTTTGTTGCTACATATTTATTTTTTGAAACCATTAACTTTATTGTTGGAAATAAAGAAAATATCAAACAAAAAAGATTCATGTTTATATTAACGTCAGCAAGTATTTCAGTTACAATATTTTACCTTATCTCAAGCTTGGTGAGATAGCATTATCAACATAAATTTACTGTCTTCAAAAAAACTAGTGTGTCTAACATTACATCTATAAAACATCTTTACAAAAAAATTTAATCAAACCGTTTCACTTTTAGTGAAGCGGTTTTCTTATACCCTAAATCAGAAAAGAGGTGATAATTAATGTCAAACCAAAATCTCAAAAATAAATCCATTGACGAACTTCGTGAGATGTTATCGAAGGGCGAAGCTGAAATGAAGCGATTACATAACAAAAGCAAATATTATGATTCGCAGATAAATTTGCTGACACGGAAAGAACGCACTCACAGGCTCTGCACCCGTGGAGCAATGCTTGAAAAATTTCTCGGTTGTCCCAACGAACTGACCGACGAGCAGGTTGAAGAAATTCTGAAAATTGCGTTTCAATCCGAAGCAGTCGGCAGAGCGATTGAGCAATTCAGAGAGAGCAACGAAAACACCACTTTGTAAAA
>JAFWYP010000015.1 GCA_017517665.1 Clostridia bacterium
AAAATAAAACAGCCGCTCGGGAGCGGCTGCCAGTGAATGTAATGCGCTGCTAAACCTTCAAAGCCCCTTTCAGGGGCAAAGCCAGCAATCGCCCCTTGAAGGGGCAGTGCAAACCCCCGGCTCAGCCGGGGGTTTTGATTTTTCTGAACGGTTTATAAAGTGAAAAATGAGGGTAGTTTTATCGGCTACCCTCATTTTTGTTGGTTTACGCTGATTGTTCAGCTTTCCACTTTTCGAAGATTGCTTTGCCTTCTTCACTTTCACAGAAGCTGATTATGTCCGGAAGCAAGGTTCTCACCAATGCATCCATTACGTCTTCCGATATGCCCGAAATCATTTCGGACGGCTTATTGTTTTCAGCCACGGAAATTAATTTTTGTTCTCCTTTCTTTTGTGAAGGAGATAAACCGATTAGTATGGATGAATTTATCAAATATAAAACGGATAACTTCTACAATATCTTCGTCAATCCAATTTTCAGAATGTCCTTCTCCTGATATAATCCACTTAAGCTGCTGAAACAAACAGATAATTATCCTTTATTGTCAGCTCTTGTAATTATTGTTGTAATTTGTTAAAATAATTTTTAATTAAGTTTTAATTCGATTTTGAATCTTTTGTGATATTATTGTGAAAATAGCAGGAGGATATGATGTATGTTTAAAAGGTTTTTTGCCGGCATTATTGCCTTCATTTTTTCAATTCTTCCGATCGCAAACGGCAAGGTGAAATACACCTGCAAAGAGGCTGTTGCTGTAACAGCAGAATTCGCTGAAAATGAAAGTGTTGCGATTGACACACCGAAGCCTGTTTTTGCGGCGGATATGCCGGAATCAGAGGTTATCTCGGTTAACGGATTATCACGGCTTTCAATCAACGGTCAGCTTACATCTCCCATCCTCTTTTTCGGCAATACGGATTTTCCGAATCCCAACGGTGTCACAACAAGTCAGGCAGTATTTGCCGCTGATGCGGGAATACATCTTCACTCTATTATTGAAAACATCAATTATTATGCCGACCTTGACAGCATCAGCGAGGCGGAATACAGACAGTTATACTCTCATCTTCACGAGAGCGTTAAGAGTATTACAGAGGGAGACCCGGATGCAAAAATCCTGCTTCGTGTCAAGGTGACAATGCCCGACACAGGCTCCATACCCGAAAGCGAAATAATACTGTATAAAGATAAAAGCATAAAATCCGGTGTTGTATCAATGGCGTCGGATTTATTCAATGAAGAATCAAGCAGAAGGCTTGCTCATCTGGTCGATTATGTCAGCTCCAACAGTGAGCTGTCGAAGCATATTATCGGATATCATCTTGAAAATAATGAATGGTTTCATTATCTGTACCGTGAAAACGGACAGGACTTTTCAAACGCAAACAATGAAAATTTTGCCCGGTGGCTGAAAGTGAAATATCCGACAGACAGAGATTTGCAGATAGCGTGGGGAAATCCTTTTGTGAAGTTTTCCACAGCTGCTGTTCCGAACAATCTCCCCGGCAACATTTATGACAACGGCAAGCTGTATAAAGATATTCTCTTTTACGGAACAAAAACGCAGAAATATGTTGATTATCATCAGTATATCTGTGACCTTACGGCAGCGCGCATTTCGAATCTCGCGCGTATTGTCAAAGAACGGACAGAAAACCGCGCTATCGTAATTTCTTTCTACGGTTATCAGTTTGAACTGTACAGCTCTCTTTCAGGACACCATAATCTGAATTGGCTGCTTTCTGACAAAAATATCGACGGCTTTGCAGGGCCGATCAGTTACAGAGACCGCAACGGAAGTTCATACGCTCCGAATTCACCCGTGGGTGCTACGGGCGCATATATGTCAACGGTTGACTCAATTCAGCGAAACGGAAAAATATGGTTTCAGGAAAGTGATGAGCGGACATTTATCAATCACACCGATGAGCCGTATGAAGATACTTTTTTAACTCCCATAAGAAGCCTGAGTGACGTTATTGAAGTGCATAAGCGAGAGCTGGGCGATACCATTATCCACGGCAACGGCTTGTGGGCAATGGATTTATGGGCGAGAGGATGGCTGGATGATCCGGCAATATGGGAAAATATCGGAAAGCTGTCGAATCTGTATCAGGCATATCAGAACGGGTACGGTCAGGCATCTCAGTTCGATGTGGCACTTGTTGTAGATGAATATTCGCTTCACCGCATGGCAAATCAAGGTCCTGTGGGTGATGAACTGCTGGGCGAGATGCAGCTTAACCTCTATCACGCAGGACTCTCAACTTGCTATGTTCAACTTAAAGATGTGCTTGCAGGACGTGTTGACGATGCAAAATTATATATCATCACATCTGCGTTTGATATGACGGATGTACAGATAGAACAGCTTCAGACAGCACTTCATAAAGACGGCAAGACAACGCTCTTTATGTATAATTTCGGAAGCATGACCACTCAGCAGGCTGAAGCACTCACGGGTATGGAATTCGAGGTAAATAAATTAAAATCCAAAACCGGAATAAAAATGACAAAGCAGTCTGCCGTTCCGGGTCTGATCAGCGATAATCATACTGCGCTTATCTCCCGTGCTATGAAGGTTGTCGGCGGACAGACCGAGACTCTCGGTAAATATTCCGACGGCTCTGTCGGCTTTGCAATCAACAGACAGAAAGACTATACCACTATTTATTACGGTGATTCGCTGCTTTCAGTCAACAATCTGAAAGCCATTGCACGTGCTTGCGGAATCCATGTTTATTCCGATTCAGAGGATGTGCTGATGGCAAATCAGAATATGGTGGTATTCCACGCTGTCACTGCAGGGGAGAAAGCCGTCACCTTTGAAGGCAAGACTGATGTATGGGACTATTTTAATAATAAATGGTACACAGATGTGGATTCAGTCACATTCTCTGCTCAAATCGGCGAAACAAAATATCTGTTCTACGGTGATAAAGAAGAGATAGAAAATTGGAGCCTGCCGATTTACAGATAGAAACAGGAACAACTGTGAAAGCTTAACGTTGACAAATACTAAACAGCCCTCCGGGATTAACCCGGGAGGGCTGTTTGCCGTTGAGCATAAGAATTGAACATTCTTTGTGAAGATAATGGGGCACAGCGATATAAGCAGGGTTGTTACGTTTGCTAAAAGTCAGAAATAAAGTTCTGCATATTGCTTGATAATCTTTCTGGCTTTGATTGCCGCATCGGGGTCTTTATCGAGTAAGTGGCCTGAATTTTTGTAAAGAACGAAATCGTGCTTAATACCGTTTCGGGCAAGCTTACGCTCAAAATCCTCTATGTGCTTTGCCGGAATAAGGTCATCTTCTTTTCCGTAAAAAATTGCGGTAGGGATGCAGTTTTCATCAACGTAGTTTATAGGTGAGATTTCACTTAAAGCTTTTTGTGAAGCTTCGTTATTTAAAGTTTCTTTTGATATATCTGCATTGCATACCTGTGACAGGAGTCCGTATTTCCAACTTTCAAATTCACCTTTAATGCCCATAAGAAAATCTTCCCTTGTGCAATCGGTAGGCGGGCAGTAGCAACAGACTGCCGAGGGCTTAATCGGTGAAACTTCCTTTTTCGTGTAAGCATAAAGAAGTGCGATATGTGAACCTGCAGATCCGCCGGATAAAATAAGCTCATTTATATTGTAACCGTATTCGCTGCATTTTTGCTTTATGGTGTTAAGTGAGCTTGTTACATCATCAAGCACATGATGGACATTTATGCTTTTGGAAACATATCGGTAATTAATAGCGGCGCATATATATCCAAGTCCTGAAAAAAACTCTGCATCGGGAGTGTGACAAGATTTATCACCCTCAGTCCAGCCGCCGCCATGTATAAAAAGTATCAGTCCTGATTGGGAAACAGGTTTTTCAGGAATATAAATGTCAGCTTTCTGTCTTTCGTGGGTACCATAAGAAAAATCTTTAAAAACAGTCATATTCATTCCCCGGTAAAGACCTCTTTGATTGCTTCCAGATAGCCGTAACCGTAAAGGTCATCAGGCTGGAGATAGCTTGTTTCAGTCCATTCATTCCAACTGTTAACTGTAATGAACGGAGCTTTCATAACACCCTTTTCTATTGACTCATCAGCATATTTCTTGACCTTTTCGCAGGCGATTCTGAAATTTTCGGGAGTGTTGTTTTTAACAACGCCGGGAATGAACTTGTTGAATCTCACGTTATTATCCCAGCCTACTGAAATATTGGGATAGAAAGGCACATTCATCAACTTGGTTTCTTCTTCAAGATTTTCAATATAAGCGTCGGTCTGCTGCGCATAGTCGCCGTCGGGGTCAACACAGGAAAACCAGTTGTAATTTGTAACAGAATCAAATCCGAGATAATCATAAAGCTCATAAACTGTCATGCCTTTGCAGTCGTCACCGTCATTAAGCCAGTTATATGTATGTCCTTTCCAGTTTACAGCCTGAAAATGGAGACCTTTGAAACCTGCTTCAACGGTTTTTCTTCGGAATTCTTCAAGACCTTTTTTGCATTCCTGAGTTGTGCCGAATGTACGGATGAAGTTGTCAATATCAAAAACCATGTAGACGGGGCATCCGTCAATCATATAATAATTTTCACGCTTGAAATATTTTTCGATTGTTCTGTCGCATATCTCCGAAAAAATTTCGGGAGTAACAACACCGCTCCAGATAACGGTTGAAAGGTCTGTATCGGAATTTCTCTTATCCCAGAGATGAGTTGTATTGTGATTTGCCCACATGAGCATGAACTTCATCTGAGTGTTATTGCGGGCTTTAAGGAATCCGTCATTAAGACAGTTTTCCAGGAAAGGTCTGTTATCATACCAATACCAGTCATAAATAAAAACGTTGACGCCGTAAGAAACAGCGCAGTTAATCTGCATTTCCATAACCCTGCTGTCAGCTTCGTTAACATATCCCCAGGTGGGAATACGGGGCCAACGGCAACCTTCATAGCCTCTGTTGGTCATTGCTTTAACAGTCTGCCATTCACCATAGCCCTCGGGCCAGAAAATACGGGTTCTCGGTTCGTCACCTGTGTAGGACGGCCATATAAAGGCGGCTATATCATAATTTCTCATATCATTACCTCACAAACGCAGTCAGCCTGGTTTTTTAATTTACATTGCTTTGCAGAATTGTCATTTTGATTATATCATATCTTATTTGCCATTTCAATAAAATGCAGCTATGATAACAAAACCATATTTTTATTTGATTTTTTAGTATTGTTTCTTTCATATGAGCACCTCATATACAAAATTAGTATACAACACATCTCTACATTCTTCAAGCGAATAATTGCTGTTTTTATTAATTCAAGTTTAGCAGACTTGTGTGGTGGGGTGCAGGATATTTTTTGTATCAAAATATATCATCTTTGCCATACAGTGAAAATCCGAACCTTATGCCAATCGGCGAAGGGTTCGGATTTGTTCTTTTTCTGAACGGTTTATAAAATGAAAAATGAGGGTAGGTTTATCGGCTACCCTCATTTTACGTTGGTTTATTCTGATTGTTTAGTCTTCCACTTTTTGAAGATTGCTTTGTCTTCTTCACTTTCGCAGAAGCTGATTATGTCCGGAAGCAAGATTCTCACCAATGCATCCATTACGTCTTCCGATATGCCCGAAATCATTTCGGACGGCTTATTGTTTTCAGCCACGGAAATTGGTTTTGTTCTCCTTTCTGAGTTTTGTCAGATAGGAGGTTCCTTATGAAAGATCATTTACTCATCTATATTTTAATCCTATTTCGAATTTTTGTCAAACTTTTTTCACCGTTGCAAATCGACTGATTTTTTACAACTTGAAATTTAGCCATTGGAACAATAGAACCGCAAAATTGAGGTTACAGGTCAAACTATACGCACCCCTCAATTACCGCACTCTGAGACCGTTGATATACAACGGTTTCAGAAGCTCTATTTGGTAAATTTTAACTGTAACGAAAGTGCTTTTTTATTACTTGATTTTAATTCATTATGTGGAAAAAGTAAACGCAAAATCGGGGTAACAGGTCAAACTATACGTACACCTCGATTACTGCACTTTCAATCCCTTATATATCAACGATTTCAGAATGTACTTTTCCTACGTTTTTAAACTAATAAAAGGAGTTTTTCATTTATGATTAATAACATTATTTCTTGTGAATTTAACATCGATACCGCCTGCGTTGAAGTTAAACTCACCGACGGCTCAATGGTGTCAATCGACTGCATCGCCGTTGAAAACGAATATGCAAACAATATGTACGAAACATCTGAACTTGATTATCTCATTTATAACGAGCCGATGAGTTATGTCAGATTACTGCTCAGTGGTAAGATGGAAGAATATCTGCGAAACAATACAGATTATACTCCATTATCTGATTTAAGATAATAATTTAGAAAATAATTTTATAGGATAAATCTTTTTTTTGACATATCATTAAGAATAAAGCAAAAACCGTATTGGAGTTGTGGGTATGACTCCAATACGGTTTTTTTAATCCTCTAATTTCTTCGCAAAATGCATCAATTTTGATGCTACACCAAAGCCTAAACTCTGATGGAATTTTATGCTTGCATCGTTTGTGATTTCGCAGTCACTTGCAAATTCTTTGCAGCCTTTTGATTTTGCCCAATTCTGACAGCAGATAACAAGTTCTGTTGCAAAGCCTAAATTACGCCATTCCTCTTTGACATAAACGCCCTCGAGGTATCCCACGGGATTGCTGTGAGTACCCTCAACATAGTCGTTACGAATTGAGCAATGTGCAAAACCGACCATTTCTTTGTAGCAATACAAGGTGAAAATCATATCATTTTCACTTGCAATGATTTTCTTCATCTCATCGCACATTTCATCCAAACTGTGATGAGGCCAAAGTTCGCAGGCAAGACGGGAGATTTTTTCATAATCCTTTTCACGGGCGGTGTAGCTGTTCCAGCAACTGCGCCATGCCCAAGTATGTGTGCTGACACAGTTTATTGAATCGAACTCAACCTTATCCCAAAGCTCTGTCATGGATTTACCGTTGAAAACCTTTGCGTTCAGCAGTTCATCGGCTGTTTCGAAATCATATCCGTTTTCTTCAGCACCTTTCATTTTGCTGAACCAATATAATTTATGTTCATCACAATATCCCATCCAGATATCCTGATAATCTTCATCGCCGATTATGTTGAAATTGATTTCGCAAACTGAATCCTTTTTAATGAGCTTTTCTCTGAAGTATTCATATTTAATGGGAAAGTTCTCTCTCATAATGTCACCTGAATTATATTTTCTTCGCTTTAACAATCAGGAAGTTAGGTTTGATATATTCTTTTACCCAAGCAGGAACTTTTTCGATTACCCATTCTTCGGGTGTGGGTTCGCAGATTTCTTCGATAACAAATCCTGCTTTGGCAAGTGCGTTGATAATGTTGCTGAAGGTGCGGTGGTATTTTATAACACCGTCAACGTACCAATGGATTCTGCGTTCGCCTGGTTGGTTGTAGTTTGAAAAAGTATAAGAAACTTTTTCACCGTTTTCATTTTTGTTGAAATGACCGGCGCCGTCAACGGTTGAGGTTATAATCGGATGTTCCTGCGAAAACAAAAGCTGACCGCCTGCATTGAGAACAGAATACATATCCTTTGCGAAAGCATCAAAATCCTTAACATAATGAAAAGCAAGGGAACTGTAAATAAAATCAAACTTTTCGTCAAGATTTGAAATATCCGTCATACTTATGTTGCGGTATTCAATTTTGCTGTGTGCGGATTCTTCTTTTGCAACGGCAAGCATCTTTTCGGATATATCAATGCCGACAACCCTTGCCGCACCTCTGTTTATGAAATCAATGCAGTTGTGACCGTAACCGCAGCCCAGATCAAGAACGGATTTGCCGTTCAAATCGGGCATAAGTTTACGCATTGCAGGTTGCTCAATCAAATCATTGGCGTTGCAATCGCTGTCACGAAGAGCCTTGTAGCCACTGAAAAATGTTTCGTTGTCAAATATGTTTTGTCTGCTCATAATATCACCTTAAATTCCTTTGGTGTGCTCGTCATAATTAGCTTTGATAACACGTCTTTCTCTGTCTGTTAGACTCCATATATGAATACCCGTATCGGCGGTATTGAAGAAATACATGCAATCAACGGGCATATTGAAGAATGAACGGTAAAGCTGATTAATCATTCCGCCGTGCGAAACAACAGCAATGGTTTCGTCATTCTCAGCTTCATTCATAATTCTTGAAAGTGCATTCTCTGCCCTTTGTCTGAACTCGACCTGAGATTCCTGACCGTAAACTGCTTTGTCAATCGGCAAATCGGGAACTTCGGGATATTTCTCTCTGACTACTGCTCGGGGTAATCCCGCAAGAAGTCCGTTGTTGAACTCCATCAAGTTCTCGTCAAAAATAATAGAAATCCCGGTTTTGTCGGATAAATGCTGTGCTGTCTGTTTTGCTCTTATCAATGTGCTTGCATATATTTTGGAGATGTTATAATTATCAGCAACATAATTTGCCATTGCTTCGGCTTGTCTGTGACCTCTTTCGGTTAATGCAAAATCTGCTCTGCCTTCGTGAACATCGAGCAAATCTGCTTCGGATTCACCGTGACGGATTACAAGTAATTTCATTGTATCAACCCCTTTAAATCTGTTTTTATTATACACTACTTATTTTCTGTATGCAACATAACCCCAACCGATTTGGTTGAGGTGAGTTTTTTATAAATATTTCTGCATATAAACCAAGTTCTGATATGTGCCGTCTTTGAGCTTGCAGTAGTTGGGCTTGACTGCAGCAACTTTAAAACCGAATTTTTCGTAAAGCGCTTTTGCTCTGTCGTTGCCCTCAATAAAATCAAGCTCAACGATTTCCGTGCCTTCGTGATTTCGAGCGGCTTCAATAAGTGCCTCAAACATTGCGGAGCCGATGCCGAGATTCCAATATTTTTTCGTTATGGATATGCCCAATCCCGCACGGTGGAAATTTTTGCAGTTGTTGAAGAAAGTAATATCACAGCTGCCGACAGGTCTGCCGTCAATGTAACAAGCAATCACAAGGTTATTTTCAGATTCACGCTTACTGCGTATCCATTCTTCTTCATTTTCAACAGAAACATTATCCCAATACTCGGCATAATGGGTCAGAAAATCAGTTTCTCCGCAAGCGGTTTTGATGTTATCGAGCATTACTTCGGCATCTTCAATGCAAGGAGTTTTCAGAATCGCATTCTGACCGTTTTTAAGAGTTATTTTCTTTTCATCAAATATCATATTATTCACCAACTTTTTCTGTGTTTTCGGCATAATACTGCGCCTGTGCGTTCCAGAGTTCGGAGTATTTGCCGTTTGGATTTTCAAGAAGTTCTTCGTGGGTGCCTTCCTGAATAACCGTGCCGTTATCGAAAACAACAATTCTGCTGCAAAATCGGCAGGATGAGAGTCTGTGGGAAATATAAACGGCTGTTTTGCCGCCTGCGATTTCATTGAATCTTGAATAAATCTCGCTCTCGGCGATGGGGTCGAGTGCGGCGGTGGGTTCGTCAAGAATAACAAACGGTGCATCCTTATAGAGTGCTCTCGCAATGGCGATTTTCTGTTCTTCACCGCCCGAAAGATCTATGCCGTCTTTTTCATAGAGTTTATAGATTGACTGTTTGAGCTTCTTCGGAAATTCTTCAACTCTGTCTTTTACGCCTGCCATTTCAAGGCATTGCCACACCCTTTCTTCATCGTATTCATCGGAGCAGGCAACGTTTTCACCCACGGGAAATGCAAGGAGTTTGAAATCCTGAAAGACGATTGCGAAAAGCTTTAAATATTCGGCATAGTCAAACTCACGGATATCAATTCCGTTGAGAGTGATTGTGCCTTCGGTGGGGTCATAAAGACGGCAAAGGAGCTTTATCATCGTTGATTTACCGCTGCCGTTCATACCGACAACCGCAAGACGTTCACCCGATTTTATCTTCATACTGAAATTCTTCAGAATCATCGGCTCGGTTTCGGGATAGGCAAACGAAACATTGCGAAACTCAAAAACAGAGTTTGCCGGGTCGATACCGTCAACCGTTTTTGTGCCGTTTTCCATATCGGAAACGAGATTCAGATATTCAATCTCCTGCTTCAACTGAGCGTTGTTTGCGTGCAGATATCCTGCGTTGCCTGCAATATCCGTGCAAGCGGTTATCAGCTTTGTGATTGCACCGTAATATTCAACAACCTTACCTGCACCGAATGCACCTGCAAGTGCTTTGAGTCCGACGAAAATATAAACAAGACCGCCGAGCAGATTTGTTGAAACCGTGCTTACCTGACCGATGGTTGCCCAGACTCTGAAAGTATCCTTTCTCATCTTTGCGGTAGGGTTATAAATCTTTTCGGTAATTTCTTCGTTGATAAGACCTTTTTCGTTGAAAATTCTGACATCCTTGCCGCTTTCGTTTTCGTTGAGATATTTCTGATTGTAGTATTCAAGAATCGGATTGAATTTCACAACTCTGTTGAAAATATTGAACTGCTTTTTCTCGCTCAGACTGTGATACTTAACCGAAAGTGCAATCATAACGGCGGAGAAAATAACAAGCGACATACCGAGCAGGGGTGAATCAACAAACGCCATAAATCCCGTAAGCGGTGCAGGCGATTTGCTGAAAACCATACCCGAAATCATAACAATCGCAACGATAATTGAGAAAACGCAGGATATCATTTCTGCCACACATTCGGCGACCCATGTAAGACCGTTGCCGTTGTTTGCATTTTCTTCGATTTTTCCTCGAAGCTCCTGAACGGATGAGCTTTCCGCCTTTGCATAGTCGAGTTCAAGAGCCTTTCGGGAGAGAAGTGCGGAATGCTTTTCCCAACAGCTATTCAGCATTATCAAGGCTTTTCGGTTGATTGTTCGGATGATAACGTCAATAACAAGTGTTGTGATTGTTGCGATGAGAACGTATTTCAATATCTGCTCAAAGCCTTGTTTTTTCGTGAGTGCGGTGATGACAAGACCTGTGCAATAAATCGTGATATAAGGCGAAACGGCACGGAGAATTTTAACGATGAGATTGAGTGAAAAATAGTTTTTGCCAAGATAGATTTTAACAAGCTTCAAGCCTTGTCTGATTATTTCAAAATCTTCTTTGAAACTCTTCATATAATCGCCTCCTCTCTGTAATATCGGCTCTGTGTTTCAAACATTTCGGCGTATTTGCCGCCGAGTTCAAGCAATTCCTCGTGTGTTCCCATTTCGGCAATTTTCGCATCGTCAAGAAGAATGATTCTGTCGCAGAAACGGGTTGACGAAAGTCTGTGGGATATGTAAATTGCGGTTTTGTCTTTTGTAAGCTCGCTGTATTTGAGATACATATCGTTTTCCGCAATGGGGTCAAGTGCGGCGGTAGGCTCGTCAAGAATGATTATCGGCGCATCTTTATAGAGTGCCCTTGCAAGCAGAGGTCTTTGTAGCTCTCCGCCCGAAAACGCAACCGCACCTTCGTGAACTTCACGCACAAGCAGAGTGTTTTCTTTCTGCGGCAGACTTTCAACCTTATCGAGTATTCCTGCAAGTTTCATACATTCACGGAGTCTTTTGCGGTCAATTTTATTTTCTTCGCAAAGTGCGATATTCTTTGCAACCGTTGCAGGAAGCAACGCACAATCCTGAAATAGCGTTGAGAATAGCTGATAGTATTCGTCACGGTTGAAAAGTCGGCTGTCGATGCCGTTAATGAGAATCTGACCCTCGTTCGGAATGAACAGACCGCAGATGAGCTTAACAAGCGTTGATTTGCCTGCACCGTTAACGCCGACAATCGCAATTCTTTCACCCTTGTTTATTCTGAGCGAAAGATTATCAACAGAAGGTTTTTCGGCTTCGTCATAAGAGAAAGTGAGATTTTTAAGCTCGATTTCGCAGGGTAAATCCTTGCCCGACGGCAGCTTTTCGCCCTTTTGGGTGTTCATTTTATCCTCAATGTCAAGAAATTCTCTGAAATCGCTGACGTTGTGTGCGCCCGAAATGATTTCGGAAATTGAGTCAACAAGTTTTGCAAGCCACTGACCGAATCCCGTTATCGCACCGAAATAGAGAGAAAAATCGCCGAGTGTCATCTCGGAATTGAGCTTCAGATAAATAAGATAGATATATGCGCCAAGGCTTACGCCGAATTTAAAAACATCTTCAAGTATGCAGTTGAAGTAGTGACCGTTGTTCCTTTTGATATTCCACCAATTTGCATCGTCAAGGTGCTTGTCAATTTTTCTCATAAGGAAGTCGGACATATTGTAAATACGGACATCCTTTGCGTTTGAAAAATCCTTTGAACGGTAGGTGACGTAGTGCAGACGAAGAAAGATTTCGGCAACCTTGTCCTTCATTTTTTCTTTCCATTTGTTGAAAATCAGCCAGCCTGCCATGCTGATGCCGTAGCAGAGAATGAGAATGGGTATAAACCACGGATTGCACTCAACGATAATTGCCGTGAACGCCGTGAAACCGAAAGCAGAGGAAGCAACGGTTGCATTAAGCTCAATAAATCTTGCAACGCTTCCGTCCCAGCCGTGAATTGCATTCCACGCTTTTTCACGCAGAACACGGGTTTCGTTGTAGGTGTAGTTGTTATAGTCCATACTCATAACCTTGTTACAGATGAGTCTGTGGAGCATAATATCCCTTGCGAGCATTCGTCCCTGCCAGCTTTTGTTATACATAACGTTATTCAGGTATCCAAACATAATGAGCAGAACGGAAAGAATGCCGACTTTGAGCAGAAGCTCCGAAGCAGGTGTTTTGTTTTCAACGCAGTCGAGAACGATTTTCGGCAGATATGCCGCCACAACCGAGCTTACCGCACCCAGCGGAGTCAGACCGATTTGCATAATTACATAGGATTTGTCAAAACCCCAATGCTCTTTCAGCATAAATTTTAAGTTGCTGAAATAATTATATTTTTTCTTCACACGCTTTCCCTCCTGATAAGTGAAAGAATTATTGAAACGGTAACAGCGCAAATGACAAGATAAATAATTGCGCCCGTTGATTCCCGAAGCGCCGCAACGGCACAGCTGAGCATAATCAAGCCTATGGCAATGAAATATCCGCCGAGAATTTTGAATCTTTTCGGGTTTTTACACATTATGTTAACGAAGCCTTTGAACTTATTGCGGCAAATTGAAATCCCTAGTGCAGAATGAATAACCGCAGAAATCAAAGCAACGATTGAATAGTATTTCATTTTATCTGCCTCCTTTAAGCGATAAAAACAGCGGCGAAAGCATAGCCTCCGCCGCTTCAGTATCAATGATAAATTAAAAATCAAACGATTGAAATACGCTCTGCAATAGTGTGGATTTAATGTTCAAAAGTGTTGCAGATGTTGATGCTCGTTGAAAAAATATTTCCCTCGCAGGAAACGAAAACATCGCCGTCATATTTCTGTGCAATCGTTTTTATGCTCTTGAGTCCGTAGCCGTGGTTGAGCTTATCGGCTTTTGCGGTGCCGATATGCTTTGTGTCAACCTGCGCTTCAACGGGATTCTCAACAGAAACAACAAATCTGCCGCCCATTGTTATAATGCTTGCAAAAATCGTTTTCTCCGTGCCGTTACAGAGACCCTCTGCGGCTTCAATCGCATTGTCAAGTGCGTTGCCGATAAGTACGCCGAGCTCAAGCAAATCAACGTTGATTTTATCCGAAATCTTAACCGAATAATCGAGTGTTATTCCCTTGCTTTCGGCAATGGCGAGCTTGGACTGAAGAACGGCATCAACTGCGGGGTTGCCCGAATTTATAACACCGTTGTTTGCTTCGTCAAGAAAATCCACTTCGCCTTTTATTGCATCAATGGCAGACTGGGTCTGACCGTCTGCGAGAAGCCCCGAAACGGAGAGCAGTTTGTTTTTAATATCATGTCTGAAAGTGCGGATTTCGCTTTGGTAGCGATAAAGCTCCTCATAGTGAGCAAGCTGATTTTTAATTTGTTCGTTGGCAAAACCGAGCTTTGCCTTCGATTCAACATAGTCCTTTTGTCTGTAAATAAGAAAGAGGGTAACTAAGTTTGCGGCGATCATAAGAATTGCAACTGCAGAGAATAAAATCGCAGGAATGCTTTCAAGCTCGTAGGTGCATTTGAGAATAACAAGAGTAACAAAAACAGTTGCGATCGGCTGAATTATGAGCAATGCCGAAAGGCCGCCGGAAACGCCAAGGTCAATTTTGCCTATTTTTTTAGAAATAAAGAAAACAATGAAGAATGCAAAGAACTTACATATAAGTCCCATACCGAGGAAAATTTCATCATTCTGAAGAAAATCAAGAGTTTCTTCGCCCATAAACATACCACTCAGGAGTGTAACTATTGTTTCTGCACCTGCTTGAATCATAACAAAAAGAACACTGCTGATAATGGCAAAATGCACTTTTACTCTGTAAACAAGAGCAAAAACAAATGCTGTAACAACTCCCAAAGCAAGAAGCATAATGCCCGTGCCTGCAAAGAAATATGAAACAACGGTATTGACCGTTATTGCTATACTCATAAATATTGCAAGATGTGCTCCTTTGAGTTTTCTTTTTGAAATGTTGGAAAAAAGAATATCCATTGTGTAAATTTCAAAGCAAGCGAACAGAAAATATGCAAGTATTCTTACCATTTCACCAGCCCCACTTTCTGATAAAAATATCGTACGCCTTCAATGCTTCCTGTTTCTTCCGAACACTTACGGCAACCTTTGAACCGTCGGTCAGTTCAACCTCGTTTGCATTGAAGCTTTTTATGTAGTTCATATTAACGATGAACCCCTGATGAACACGCACAAATCCGTGCGGTTTCAGAATTTCGTATATCTCCGAAATTTTACCCACAGCCTCATAAACACCGCTTGCGGTATGCACGGTCAGATGTCTGCGGTAACCCTCAACATAGCTAATCTTGTTGATGGAAATTTTGTTTCGCACGCTTTCCCATTTCAGAATAACGCTCGCATTTGTTGCGGTGTATTTCTTCATCGCTCTTGTGAAAACTTCGCTGAATTCTTTTTCCTTAATCGGCTTCACAAGAAAATGCAGAGCCTCGATTCTGAACGCATCGAATATGTAACTTGAATGGCTCGAAACAAAAATTATGATTGTTTCGGGTGCGAATTCTCTTATGGTTTCAGCAGCTTCAACGCCGTTTATTCCACCCATCTCGATGTCGATGAATACAATATCAAAGCATCCGCCGTTTTTATAAAATTCAATCAAATCTTCGCCGCAGGAGAAATCGGAAACGTCAAAGCCGTCGTCTTCGGTACGGAACGGTTCGAGCAGATTCCTGATTTCTCTGACGGTAAAACAGTCATCGTCACAAATACAGATTTTCATATTATCCTCACAATTCAAATTCTTTTTTCAAAGCAGGCAAGAATCAATCCCGGCTCAGCTTCAATCCGTTTGTCTGTATCTTTATAGCCACATTTGGTATAGCATTTTCTGTTTTTATCCAGATCTTCAGGAAAGTCAACATATAATTTTTTCGGTTTTTTCAAAAATTTCTCCGATTGTAATATCGCTTCTGTTGCAATACCCTTGTTCTGATATTCGGGTGAAATATATACTCTTCCGAGATAATATTTGCCCCAACGAAGATTTTTTACAAACGGTGTTGATCCCTTGATTCTGTATAAAATACCGCCGACAATTTTCTCATCAGAAAGAATTGTTAAATACAGGAACTTCGGATTGTTTAATCTGCAAAGTATATCCCTTTCATCTCTCAGACACGGATTGCCCGCATCGTGATATTTTTCGTAAAGAGGCAGAAAGGCATTTTGCTGAATAGCTGTTAAAGCGTCAACATCTTCAATTGTTGTTATTCTTAATGTTATCATTGTAATCTCTCCAAACAAAAAAACTCCCCTGATATGAAAATCAGAGGAGTCGCAAAATTATCTCTATATAAATACAGCTATATTGCGGACAAAATAACATCTGATTTCATATACGATTCTGAATAATTAACATAATACATTGTCATTCTGTCCACCTGCCTTTCTTTAAAATTTTTCTATATTCTAACAATACAAAACAAATTTGTCAACCGTTTTCGCCGATTGTGCAAAAGTGTTGATTTTAAATGCAAAAGTGTTTGAGAAAGACTAATATATTTCCGAAGGGCGCACTTCTATACATATCCTGACGGAATGTAAAGTGCGCAGCGCCTCTGATGAAAAATCAAAGATTTTAAACATGGGTTTTATCCTTGCGCTATGTTGCAGCTAACCTCAAAAACGAGAAATTTAATTGTAAACTTTTTGTTAACAATCAACTTGTGCCCAACACTATCCTTGACAAAAAAGTTGGACAGAATTATAATTTTACTAACCGAACAATTGTTCTGCTGATGAAGCAGAGAATTTTAGTTTTTATAAAAACATAAGCTTCGGAGAAGCGCTGCTTGAAATGATTTGCAAAAAATATTTCAATATCGGGGATGCGACAAGAAAACAGTCCGCAAGGAATGGATTGAGAACATTGTGATTGAAGAAGTGAAAAAGCTTCTTGCCAATCAGGATATTATTGAGGATTTTGTAAACAGAACCATAAAGGTTCTTAATCAGGAAAACACAGTTTTACCTCTGCTTCGTAAAAGATTTGCGGAAACACAGAAGGGCATAGACAATCTGGTCAACGCAATACAGATGGGAATTATCAGCCCCTCAACCAAGCAGAGATTAGATGAGTTGGAACGAGAAAAAGCAGAACTTTCGGTTGAAATAATGAAAGAAGAAATGGCAAGACCGACCATTACAAAAGAAAATATCCTCTGCTATTTTGAACAGTTCAGAAAATTAAACACTAACAAAATTGAACACAGACGAAGACTCATTGACAGCTTTGTCAATGCAATCTTTCTCTATGATGACAAAATAGTTATCACATTTAATTACAGAGAACAAACGAAAACAATCACCTTTGCCGATCTTGAAAAATCGGGCATTGGTTCGGATATTAACGCAGTGGCTGCACCACGACCAAGGGTATCCGTTACCCTTGGTTTTTTTGTTTAAAAGCCTTATATATCAACGGATTTGCTCCTAAAAAACACAAGAATCGTTGATTCGTAAGGGAGTCGGAGCTTTGAACATTAAAAATCAAAGCCGAGAATATTTTTGGGCAAAAGCACACTTTCCGTTGGGCAATTTTTATTACAGAATAATTAAAAAAAGATAAACACAGCACTCTGAAGAATTATTTTTCTCACCTTCAACGGTGAGTTGAGAATTAAATATAAAAATGATATCACCAAGCCTTGAACTCTAAATTGAGTCCAAGGCTTTTTCTTTTTGTTGATATACAACAAAACTTCTGCTCAGAAAAATTTCCCCAAACCAATTTCTTACATTCTTTTTGGGAAGACACATATTGGATTATGGATTTTTCTTAAGGGAGGATGAGATTATGTGTTTTACATAGTTTTGAATTGAGATGTCCTGAAAAAAGGACACATAAAATGATATTTTATAAGCAGAAAGGATGTTGTATTATGGCTGAAAAAAAGACAGGCGAGGCATTCGATGTATTTAACGAATTTTTTAAAAATATCAGAGAACTCGGGCATATGCTTTCAAGAGAAGATCTTGACGTTGCAGCGGAATCGCTTCGTGAGGCGCAGATAGAGCTCGAACGGAAGCGACGGGAGCAGATTGAAAAAGAACGTGAAGCGCAGAGGCTCGAAAAAGAACGCATAAAGAAAGAGCGTCACGACAGATATGTTGCCGAAGTTACAAGTATGGATTTGCCGCTTGACTGGGAAAATTCCTTTGCAGGCGATGACCGTGCGGCAGGTGTGCATACCGAAAGCATTTCCGATGCGTTGATTCTATCTCTCAATAACCTT
>JAFWYP010000016.1 GCA_017517665.1 Clostridia bacterium
TCGGTTCAAGAACCGTAAAAAACATCGTTTCATTTAATGGATTTTCTCAAAACGATGCGTTGGTCATTTGCGGTTCTTCAATTCGGTTTTTTGCTAATTTTTCAATTCTTAACATCTCCTTTCGGGCATCAAAAAACAGCCGTGAAATCAATCACGACTGTTTTTGTCTTTTTGTTTGGTTTTCTTCTTTTTTGAGAGGGATTCCAAAAATTCTCCGTATTTCTTTGAAACAAAATCCTCGTATGCCGTTGCGATTTTTTGTATGCGTTTGTAAACCGCACTTGGTGTTTTGTATCCCGCAAATTTTGCAATCTGTTCGAGTGTACAACCCTCCATTCGCATCTGCAAAATGCGTTTGTCTTTTCCGTCGAGTGTTTCAAAGAATGCTTCGACTTTTTGTTTTGAAAGAATTCTTGTTTCAAAATCATCACGTGGTGACGGTAACTGAACGAGCAATTCTTCGCTGATTTCTTCGCCTGATTTAATTGCTTCATCAAGAAAAATCGGACTTTTCTTTTTGTCCTACGAGCAATACCATTTGTTGATGAAATCTCTTTTATATGTACTTTTAAGTTCACTGTAATCTTCCATCTGACGGTTTTTCCACACTTCATCAATCATCGGTTGCCAGTTCTGTTCTGCAACAATCATATCCGTAAGATTGCCGATGAGATTACTGAACTGCTGATATGTAAGCCACGGGATTTGCATTTCCTTTGGCATCATAAACAGTTTCTGAAAACTCCATTCCATTTCATATTCGAATTTCTTTCGGAAGTAATTCTGAATTACAAAGCACAACCGCCACAGAGGAAAATCACCCGAATAGTCTGTCCACTTGCCGGGGATATTACCGTAACCGTCACGGCGGGGAACCAGAATGAATTGCCATATCGACCACGCATACGATTCCCATATCAGCTGAAGAAAAACATCGTCGTTAATCAAATAATCGTATTTATCCGTGTAAAGAGCTTCATACGGATTTCTCGGGATTTCAAGATAATCTTTCCGTTTTATTACAAGCTCTTTGGGCAGAGCGTAAAACAACGGAAGCCACGCAAGATGACTGTCCTGCGGAATCGTAACTATCTGATTCGGGAGTTTAACGATATAACTGATATTAGGGTTGTCCGATATAATTGCATCACCTCACTACGAAGAATTTTTATCCTCCCATTTATAAAGGAGTGAAACGGAACAAATTTTTCCTAAAATTTAAATAATTTACAATCTGTTCAAAAAATCTGCTTCAGAAAAAACTCCACTCACTTTATAAGGAATGAGAACGAATATATTTTTCCTAAAATTTCAAAAAAGTTTAAAAATATTTGCCCTCACTTATAATGGAATGAGAATGCAAAAATTTTTCCTGAAAATTGACGAAAAAAATAAAAATATTTTAATTTCACGGCAAACAAATGTTCGTCAATATTTTATATCAGTTTTTTCTCGGTGTCAATAGTGATTTTTTGCTCCTTGACAACATCAGCAAATGAGATTATAATAATATGCAATTGAATATGAATTGATAAGATACGGTTTGAAAAGTTGTACGCTGAGTAAATCAAAAGGGAAATCAGGTTCGAATCCTGAACAACCGCCATTACTGTATTTGAAGCAGAGTTTATGCTTTATAAAGTCAGAACACCTGCCGTGTCTTTTTTAGGTTAAAACACAACTTTGGTGAGAAGAGTGCAACCGATTATTCAAAAGCTGATAAGGCATTTGAAATCGTGCATTCTTTTTTTGTTACCTAAAAAACACAGTATCCGCTGACTGTTTAATAGTAATAATAATGCCGTGTTGCCAACCTTTTGATATGTCTGTTGTACTCTTTCAACCTGTTTCCGGTTGAAAGAGTTTTGTTTTTTGTGAGGTGAAAATGTGATAACTGAGGAAAAGAAGCAGTGGGCAATGGAGCAACTGCGAGAAAAAAACAAGGAGCTTGGCAGGCTCCCGAAAAAGGATGATTTTGATGTGGTGACTTTATCACGCATCAAAGCCTTTTTGGGTCCGTGGCCGAGAGCTTTGGAGGCGGCAGGGTTGAAAGAACCGAAGATAATGCCCTCCAAAAACAAAAAGAAGAAAAAACAACAGACAGCTTTCAAAAAGGAGACAAACGGCAATGACTAAAAAAATTATCAGTATATTTATCATTCTTGCGATGATTTTAACCGCAATACCTTTAACAATATCTGCTAGCGAACCTGATACAGTTTATATTTCAATCAGCGATGACAGTCAGTTTGTAACCGACAGCAACGGCACTCCAATGGCATTTTATCCCGTGACCCTTGATGAGCTTGCAGAGATTGATCTCAGCGATTATTATCTTGACGGATATGCATACGATGCAGACGGTGACAATGTTCCCGAGCTCACCGCACTTCACCTTTATATTTATGTTCACGAAATAATACTCGGACTTGATTGGTCGGATGTTAACGTCAGCGGAAGTGCAGGAAGTATTTATTTTGCAGGCGGGCTTTTCGGTTTCTCCGATGAAAATCTCCGCTATGACCTTAATGGTGCTTATCCTGCAGTTGACGGTTGGGGTCTGACCGCAGACCGAATCGCTCTCAATGACGGTGACTTTCTGAATATTGCGCACTACACAAGCTGGGCGTTCTGGGGTGACAGCACAACAGGATTCCATTACTTTACCGATTCACAAGGAAATCTCAACCATACATATAACACTTCCGTTAATGAAGAACTTGAACTTGGTTTGGTTCGCAGTTATTCAGATTGGGCAAACGGCGGAGTTGCGGCATTTGACCCTGAAACCGGTTATACCGTTTATTACGGAACCGCTTACGGTGTTCCCACAGGCAGCACAGCCACAGACGATAACGGACTTGTAAATATTTCGTTCCCCTCAGGAGGAACATGGTATGTATGGACTGACGGCGGTTACGGCATGGAAAATCCTACGGATATAGTTTCTGCACCTGCTTTTGCAACCGTAAAGGTAAAAGGTGAACCCGACCTTCTGTTCACAATTGACTTGACAGAACTTGATGACTCTGTTTATGAGGGCGGTATCATCAATTATAATTTCAGCGATGAAAGTGAGTTCTGGGACGGTAATGCCACAGCAGGAAAAACCACATCATATTCATTTGTAGCCGATGAGTATGACAATTATATTGTATATATCGATTATTATGTTGACAGCGACATAATGGGATGGAATGTCAACGGTGTCAATTATCTCATTGAAGATTCTTCCGCACATGAAGATTATTGGGATTTCGGTGACGATTCAGGTGTAGGCTACGGATTTGGCTACACGGATGATAACAACAAAGCTTATGACGAATTCTATCTTATTCTCGGTCTTGAGAATTCTTACAACAAACCGGGAAGCTGGGTTATCAAACCGGTTCTTATGACCGAACAGATAATTGAAGTTATTATTGCTATTGATGATATCGGAGAGGTAACGGCAGAAAGCGGAGATTCTATCAACTTTGCCTGGGAGCTTTACAATGCACTTACCGATTCAGAAAAAGAACTTGTTTTCAATTTTGCTGACCTTGAAGAAGCACAGGCTGTTTATGATGATTTGATGGATGCTCAGGCAGCTGCCGATGAAGTGGCGGCGAATGCTGTTGAAGAACTGATTTCAGCTATCGGCTCGGTAACAATTTTTAACTATAAGAATATTTATTCTGCCCGTGAAGCATACGATGCACTCACCGATTCACAGAAAACGCTTGTTGAAAACTATTTCGCTCTCACCGATGCAGAAAATTCTTTCGCAACCTTGCTTGCAGATGCTTCGGATGCAGACCACAGGGCAATTTATGAAGCAACGGGTACATACATAAATTCTCTCGGCACGCCTTTCGTTGGTTCTGTCGGCGGCGAATGGATGGTAATTGACCTTACCCGTTCAGGCTACGGTTGCCCCGATGGCTATTACAAAAATGTTGTTGAATATGTAAACAACAATATCAATGATAAAGAACAGCTCCACAGAGCAAAGTCAACAGATAATTCACGAGTTATTCTCGCTCTTACTTCGGCAGGTTATGATGTAACCGACGTTGACGGTCATAATCTTCTTATGGGTCTGACCGATATGACATATCTGAAAAAGCAGGGTATCAACGGTCCAATCTGGGCATTGATTGCATTTGACTGCCACGGCTATGAAATTCCCGTTAATGCAGATGCAACTGAGCAGGCTACCCGTGAAAAGATTATTGCTTATATTCTTGAAAAACAGCTTGAAGACGGCGGTTGGGCACTTTCGGGCAAAGTCGCCGACCCCGATATGACGGGTATGGCAATTCAATCACTTGCTCCGTATTACGAAACAAATGCCGAAGTCAAAGCAGCGATTGACAAAGCAATTATCTGCCTTTCTGAAAAACAGTATGATAATGGCGGATTCGGTTCAATCGACGGCATTTGCAGCGAATCCTGCGCACAGGTTATCGTTGCGTTAACTGCACTTGGTATTAATCCCGAAACTGATCCCCGATTTGCAAAGAACGGTGTTTCCGTTGTTGATGCAATGTGTCTGTTTGCTGTTGAAGGCGGCGGATTTGCACATATTCCCGATGCAGGCATAAACGGTATGGCAACAGAGCAGGCACAGTATGCTCTGGCATCATATTTCCGTTTCCTTGACGGCAAAACATCACTTTATGATATGAGCGATGTTGATATTTACACAAAAGATGAAAAAGCAGCCGATGCAGTTGAAGCAATGATTTCCGCAATCGGTACAGTTACCGCAGAAAGCAAGGACGCTATCGAAGAAGCAAGAGCTGCTTATGACGCTCTTACTGACGAACAGAAAGCTCTCGTTGAAAATTATGAAGTTCTCACATCTGCAGAATCAGCATTTGCAAAGATTGAAAATGACATCAAGGCTGCAGACGATGTTGAAGCAATGATTTCCGCAATCGGCACAGTTACCGCAGAAAGCAAGGACGCTATCGAAGAAGCAAGAGCTGCTTATGATGCTCTTACAGACGAACAGAAAACGCTTGTTGAAAACTATGATACTCTCACATCTGCCGAAACAGCACTTGCAAAGATTGAAAATGATATCAAGGCTGCAGACGATGTTGAAGTAATGATTTCCGCTATCGGTACAGTTACCGCAGAAAGTAAGGGTGCTATCGAAGAAGCAAGAGCTGCTTATGATGCACTTACAGACGAACAGAAAGCTCTCGTTGAAAATTATGAAATTCTAACATCTGCAGAAACAGAGTTTAATGAGCTGTCAACCGAAAAGGAACTCAGTCTCTTTGAAAAGATTATCAATTGGTTTATAAAAATATTCAATCAGATAATCGCCTTTTTCAGAAGTATATTCTCATTCTGATTTTGACACAGTCGGCTGTTGTTTAAATGCAGCAGCCGACTCCCTTCCTTTGAAAATAATTCGGTTTTTAAAACTTTTATATACCGTCAGGAGGCAATTTTATGAAAAAGAAGAAAATAGCAAATATAGTGATGGTTGCTGTCATTATTGCTATCGCAGTATCGGGAATCCTGGGTGTCGGTCATATCAAAGGCTGGTTTGACAAATCCGATGAAAGCACCGCAGTTCTTACGGATTTCCGTGGCATCATAACTTTGCAGCGTGACGGAGTTGCCTATGCAACAACTGATAAAACTGTTCTCCGCAAAGGAGATAAAATTACTTGCGACCCCGGAGCAACTGTCAGAATTGCTTTGGGCGAAAACTATATTGCTCTCGGTCAGAATGCCGTTGCAGAAATCATAAATCCCGTTTCCGACGAGTTTGCCCTTAAAGTTAATGTAGGCGAAGCTTTTGTTAACACAAACAATTCTGTTTCACTTGAATTTGCAGATAAGCAGACTGAAATCGGCAATTCAGTTGCAACCCTGAGTGTCCGCAAAGGTGCACAAAGTATCAGCGTTTATCAAGGCTCTGTCGGTGAAGCAACCGAGGGTCAGATGCTTGAATGGATTGGTGATAAGGAATCCGTAAGAAATTTCTCTGTTAAAAGCCTCAATGATTTCAACATTTCACAAATACGAAAAGCCAACGGAACAAAAACTCTCGTTTTCTCAAATGATGATCTGGATAAACTCGAAAATGAACGATGGGAACAGATGCACGGTTCAAGCGAAACAACAACAGTCAGCAATTCAACAGAAACCGTAACATCAACTCATACCGAAAAAACAACTAAAAAAGAAACAACATCTTCAATCACGGAAAAGAAAGAGCCTACGGCAACAATTGCCGAAACAACCACAAAACCGACAACATCCAAAAAACAGACAACCACAGAAAAAACAACAAAAAAGAGACCGACCACAACAAGGCGTGATTACTCTGTTTACATAACCGAATCAACAACTGTTACTGAAACAACGTCTGAGACAAAAACTGAAAGAACAACCAGGCCCAAAGCTACAACTACAACCAAACACACAACCGCAAAACCGACCATAACCAAGCCGGTAACCACAACCAAACCTGTTGAAACAACAAAAGAAAAGCTTACCTGTACGATAACCATACGCTGTGACACAATTCTCAATAATATGGATAATCTCGACCCTGCAAAAGCACCGTATGTTCCCGATGACGGAGTCATTCTCAGGGAAGTAACGGTTGAATTTGAAGAAGGCGAAACCGTATTTGATGTTCTGAACAGAGTCTGCAGACAGTACAATATTCCGATTGAGTACAGTTGGACACCTATGTATGACAGCTATTATATTGAAGGAATCAATAATCTTTATGAATTTGACTGCGGCAGCGAATCGGGATGGATGTATAAAGTTAACGGATGGTTCCCGAATTACGGCTGTTCAAGCTATTATTTAACGGGCGGTGAAAAAATCGTCTGGTGCTACACCTGTAACGGACTCGGTGAAGATGTCGGTGCAGAGCGATGGGAGTAATATGAAACAAGATTCATTCTCAAAACTTCATCCTGCGGTGAATCTGCTGTTTTTTATCGGAGCAATCTGCTTCGGTGTTCTTCTGCAGCACCCCGTTTATCTGCTTGCAGGCATATTTGCAAGCGGAGTGTATTATTTTTTTCTGAATGGCAGAAAAGGGATGAAAAATATATTATTGATGATACCGCTTTTTATATTCATCACACTTTTCAATCCGATAGTGAACACAAGAGGTGTAACGGTTCTTTTTACATATTTCGACAGACCCTACACCCTTGAAGCACTCATTTACGGTGTAGCGGTAGCGGCAACATTTGTGCTGATGCTTTTGTGGTTCGGGTGCTACGGAAAAGTGCTGACGGGCGATAAATTCACCTGCCTTTTCGGAAATCTTGCACCGTCATTGTCGTTGCTTCTTGTGATGGTGTTCCGTATGATACCGAATCTCTTGCAGAAAGCAAAACAGATTGTCGGTGCGAGAAGTTCAATCGGCAAAGGAACGGCAGAAAAATCATCAATAAAAGATAAACTGGGTTCGGGAATGACCGTTATCGGTGTTCTCACCTCGTGGGCACTTGAAGGCAGCATCACAACAAGCGATTCAATGCGTTCAAGAGGTTACGGTACGTCAAAGCGGACAAGCTTTACGGTTTACAGAATGACAAATACTGATTGGATATTGACATTTGTTATGTTTATCTTGCTCGGAGTTGTTATCTTTTTTGCCGCAAACGGCGGAATGAATGCCGAATTTTTGCCCGAAAGAAACATCACACCGATAAACGGTTTTAATGTAATCGGGTTTATCGCATATCTCGGATATCTTATGATTCCGACAATACTGAACGTCAAGGAGGTTATACAATGGAACATTTCAAGATCGAAAATCTGAGTTTTTCGTATCCGACCTCAAAAGATAAAAAGTCACTTGATAATGTGTCACTCAGAATAGAAAAAGGCGAATATGTTGTTCTCTGCGGCAAATCGGGAAGCGGTAAAACAACTCTTCTCCGACATCTGAAAACCGTTCTCACTCCCCACGGAAAAAGAATGGGTGAAATATATTTCAACGGTGCAGCATTGAAAGATGTTGATAACAGAACTCAATCTGCAAAAATCGGCTATGTAATGCAGAATCCCGATGACCAGATTGTGACGGATAAAGTATGGCACGAGCTTGCATTCGGTCTTGAAAGTCTCGGTTGTGACCAGAAAACCATGCGTTCACGTGTTGCAGAAATGGCTTGTTACTTCGGTATTCAGGATTGGTTTCACAGAGATGTTGCAGTTCTTTCGGGCGGTCAGAAGCAGATTCTCAACCTTGCATCAATTATGGCAATGCAGCCCGAAGTTCTTATTCTCGATGAACCCACAAGTCAGCTTGACCCCATTGCAGCATCGGATTTTCTTAACACAGTGCGAAAAATCAACACTGAACTCGGAACAACCGTTATCATAACAGAGCACCGCCTTGAGGATATTTTCCCCTATGCCGACAGAGCAATTGTTATGGATTCGGGCAGAATCATCGCTGATGACACACCGAGAAATATCGGCAAGCTTCTTTACGAACAAAACAATCCGATGTTCACGGCTATGCCCACTCCCGTTCGTGTTTTCTATAATGCAGACGGCGACGGTGATTGCCCCCTAACAGTCAGAGAAGGCAGAGCGTGGCTGAATAAAGAGTTTGAAATCAAACCTCAAATCGCCGAAATTCCTTGCAAAAATATCGATGATGACATCGAATATCCTGCATTGTCGCTCAAAGAATTATGGTTCAGATATGAAAAAGACACCCCCGATATTCTCAGAGGTGTCAGCCTTGAAATTCCTGCGAGCAGTATAACCGCAATAGTCGGCGGCAACGGTGCAGGTAAATCCACAACATTAAAGGCGATTTGCGGAATCTGCAAACCTTACAGAGGCAAAATCAAGGTTTTCGGCAAACCCGTCAATAAATTCAAATCGGGTGAACTTTTCAGAAACTGCATTTCAATGCTTCCGCAGGACCCGAAAAGTCTGTTTGTGAAAAACAAAGTGATTGACGATCTTGCGGAAATGACAAAGAAAAAAAACAAGATAACCGAAATTGCAGAAACTTGCCAAATTACAGAGCTTCTTGAAAATCATCCCTATGATTTATCGGGCGGTGAACAGCAGAGAGCTGCACTTGCAAAGGTTCTTCTCACCGAACCGAAAATACTTCTTCTTGATGAACCCACAAAAGGTATGGACAGTTTCTTTAAAGAAACTTTTGCCTCAATTCTTCAGAAATTAAAAGAGCAAGGCATAACAATTCTGATGGTATCTCACGATGTTGAATTCTGCGCAAAATATGCAGACAGAGTGAGTATGTTCTTTGACGGTCAGATACTTACAACCGAAACTCCGCAGAACTTCTTCGGTAGCAACAGTTTCTACACAACAGCGGCAAACCGTATGAGCAAACACGTTTTCAAAAATGCCGTTACCGCAGAAAATGTTGTTGAGCTTTACCGCAAAAACAAGGGAGGAACGGTATGAAAAAATCAAACGTTGCAATGCTGATTGTGTTTCTTGCTTTAATTCCTTTAACTTTGTTTCTCGGAGATAAACTTCCCGGAAAAGGCTACTACATAACGGGTGTTCTCATCATAATTGAGCTTGCCGTTCCGTTTTTTATGATGTTTGAAAAAAGAAAACCGCAGGCAAGAGAGCTTGTTGTATTGGCGGTTATGATTGCTCTTGCGGTTATCGGCAGAGTTGCAATTCCCATTCCGCATTTCAAAGCGGCATTTGCGATAATTATGCTTACGGGCATTGCCTTCGGTCCCGAAGCGGGATTTATCGTCGGCGCAATAACCGCATTCGCAAGCAATTTTTTTTACGGTCAGGGTGCATATATGCCGTGGCAGATGATGGCATACGGTGCGGGCGGAATGCTTGCAGGTTTTGTATTTATCAAGAATAAAATCCCGAAAAAGCCGTGGATTATGGCAATATTCGGATTCCTTGCAGTTGTTATCTGGATAGGACCTCTGCTTGACACTTCACATATCTTCATTATGATGCCTGAAATCAGTTTTGCAACAATAACGGCTTCTCTTGCATCAGGTTTCCCCGTGAATGTAAGTCAAGGGCTTTGCACCGCACTTATGATGATTGTTTTCGGAAAACCGCTTCTTGAAAAACTCGACAGAGTGAAGCAGAAATACGGAATGCTGGAGGATGAAAATGGGATTTGAGCTTTGTCATCCTGCGGTTAACCTGATTTATTTTGTATCGGTATTGTACGGTATGCTCTGTTTCAGGCATCCCGTTTTTCTCGCCATCTCGTTTCTGAGTGCTGTTGCATACAGCATTAAACGAAACGGTATGAAAGCGGTTATTTTTGATGCTGTGTTGTTGCCGTTAACAAGTGCGTTTGCTCTTTATTATAGTACGTACAATCACTTCGGAGTTACCGTTATTGAGCAGAATCTTATCGGCAACAGCATCACGCTTGAATCGCTGATTTACGGCGCGGTGATCGGTCTTACGGTTTCGGGCGCAATGATATGGTTTTCCTGCATTTATTCCGTATTCACATCGGATAAGGTAGTTTATCTTTTCGGTAAAGCAAGTCCCAAGCTTTCGCTTTTCCTTTCTGTTCTTCTGAGAATGGTGCCGAGAATTAAATACGAGGCAAAGAAAATAAACACCGCACAGCGAGGAATCGGCAGAGGTATAAATCAAGGGAATATTTTTTCACGTATTCGAAACTGCATTCGTATTTTTTCAATAATGATAACATGGATAATCGATTCTCTTTCTCTGCAATCCGAATCAATGCAGAGCCGCGGCAGTCTGCTTCGGGGCAGAAAAGCGTTTTCAATTTATCGTTTTGATAACCGTGACCGTGCTTATGTTATTGCCATGTTTGCAAATATAACGCTGACGGTAATGGGCGTTATGCTCAAACAAACCGAAATAGTCTATGACCCGAAAATAATTATCACTCCCATAACTTCTGTGTCTTATCTTTTCTACATAGGTTATGCTGTTCTTTGTCTTATGCCCCTTGGTCTGGAACTCTACACGGAATACAGATTCAGAAAAGCAAGAAAAATAATTACCAGATAATGTAAAAAACTCGGAATGCATAGCACTCCGAGTTTTTTATCCATTATAATCTCTTGTTAATCAGCTTTGTTTTTTCCAGAAGCATAACAACAACGGGAATGAGAATTATCTGAAGAATTATTCCGGGCAATGCGTTTGTTACTGCACCTGCCCAGAATGCGGCAATTCCGAATTTTGATGCGTCAAATCCCATACAAGCAAACTGAACAGCGCCCCAAACAAGACGACCGATTATCATTGAAATGATAAGAGTTGCATATATGTAGCCTTTCTTTTTCGGAAACGCACGGTAGAGAATACCGCTTAAAAGTCCGTATGTTGCAAGTTCAAATGCCATTGCAACCGCAACGGGGAAAAGAGGCGGCATTCCGAGAGTCAGTGAGCGAAGCAGCGGTGCCGCAAAGCCAACAATCAATCCCCACGGTGCACCGCAGACAAATCCGCAAATGATAATGGGTATATGCATAGGGCAAAGCATTGAACCTATCTGAGGCACCTGACCTGTCAGAAACGGCATAACGTAAGCGAGAGCAAGAAACATTGCCGCAAGAGCAAGATTAACCAAATTGTTTTGTTTTTTCATAGAAGATTCCTTTCTGCATTCAAAAAGGCGCAGTTCCTCTTCAGAGAAACAGACGCCTTCTTAGCATTAAACATATTGAATTTATACTTAGATAGAAAGGAACTTCTGTTCCGACGTTATTCTTCTGAATAACAGATTAATTATACAACTGAATCCGATTTATTTCAAGTGGTTGTTTATTATTTTGTCAAGTTTCGCAAGAGCATCTTCGATAAGCGATGTCAGGGTAAGATTTGCAACTCCTGCCACAAGATTTTCACATTTGTTTATGGGAATGAGAATGCGCACCGCATCGCTCTGACCCACAGCTTTTGCGGCATCGGGCGTAATTTCGCCGAGAAGTGCATCGGCAATAACAATCCCGATAGGTCCGATGATTACGTCAGCCTTACGGCAGGCAACTATTATGGGGTTTTCTCCCGTTGCCGCTTTCTTTGCGCCTGCTTTGACCATTGCGGTTGTGGCAGCGGCATTTGTGCCGACAGCGGTTAAATCAATATCGGGGTAACGGTTGATAACCGCCTTTATAATCTGACTTCCGAGCTGACCGCCCTGACCGTCAATTATCAGTACATTCATTTAAAACGCTCCTTTAATACGGTTTATAAACATCGTAAAAACGCATTTTAATAATACATCAAGAAGAAAAAAATGTCCATAGTACAATAACATTTTATCTCATATCAGATAATGGCGTATAATCTGTGTTGTTTCGTAGATATTCTTCCATCTTGCCACTTAACAGTAATCTGACATAGCTCGTCGGTTCATTATAGATGAGATAATCAAGTTCTGATGTTTCGTACATATTGTTAGCATATTCGTTTTCCACTGCGATACAATCGATTGACACCATAGAACCGTCGGTTAATTTAACTTCAATGCAGGCGGTATCAATGTTGAATTCACAAGATAAAATATTGTTTTTCATAATTTGCAATTCCTTTCAGTTACTAATGATAGCATGAAACAATGTGTATTTAACCGCCGTTAACAATTTATTCATTGAATCCGTTATGAACACTCGTACCAGAAAAAGCCATTACAGCTGACGCTGTAATGGCTTTTTGTTTTGGCAAGGATGCGAAGGACGAGCGGTACAGATAAGATTAATAAGCGAGTGTATAAACAGTTTGCTTATATCCGTCCACTTTCTTTTCTTTGCGTTTGATTTCTCCTTCGCGCTCTAATTCGTCAACCCAATTCTTTATACGTGCTAATGTCAAGTCTCCAAGGCTGGGACATTTTTTCTGTAATTCGCTACAAGTCAGCTCCCCGTTTTTTACCAATGTATCAATAATATCAGTCTTCATTGCCTCATTAACTAACTGCACAGGAGATACGTCTGAAAATCTCATGGACAATGGTATTCTGGGCTTACGAGGTAATGGATATTTCTTGATTATTGATGCTTTCACTTTACTCATACCGCGTTTAACTATTTTATCCAGTTGTTGAAGATCTTCATCATGTTTTTGCCTTGCCTGAATTATAGTCTGTTCTGCGGAATTAACACGCGCAGTCAAGTCATTAATAGCTTTTTGACATTTCTTTTTATCAAGAATCTGGTAAAAACGCAGACCTGCCATAAGAGTTTTTGTTTCCTCAAGTTTCTCAGTGCATTCTTGCTTGATTTTTTCCTGATCATTAATCACCATTTCTAAATTGGCTTCGATTTTTCTGATAGTAAGCTCTCGTTCTTGTTCCTCTTTTTCTTTAATAGCTGCTTGGCGTTTCTTTTCTGTTTTCTCCGCAATTTCATTCCACTCTGCCAATGCCTCTGCATATGCAGTTTCATCAGAATTTTTCTTTTTGTCTGCAGCTTCTTTTTTTTCTTTTTCTTTCTTTATCTTTGCATCCTGCAGTTCTTGTTCATATTTTTCTCTGCCGGGCCAGTTTTTGTATTTTGCCTCCCAGTAGCTCTCAATCATTTTGCTTTCTATAGTTGGGTGATATTGAACAGTAGCAACATCCCCCATGTTTTTACTGTTGAGTGATGCGGTAAAATTGTTGGTTATCTCTGACTCTTCGTTTAATTTACATATCATCTTCCAAATACTTTCTACTGATGTTATTGGAATTGAATCCTCCAATAGCGGGCGACATGTTTCGTTAAGTATTGCAACATGAGTCTGACATGTAGCATACAAATTATCGCAAAGTCTTCGGCAATCTGCGGCAATTTCAGATACCTGACTTGTGGCGGTACCGCCAAAAAGATCTATAGAACGTGAAACTTTAGATTGAATTAATCTGTTTCCGGAATCAAATTTTCTTTTTGCATCGCATAAAGCATTTTCACACGAATTCAAGGTGTCTTGTATTTTTTGAACTGACATTATTTGATAACCCTCTTTCTTTCAAATGTTTACCAATACAAGTATATCAAAAGCAGATGTTAAAATCAATATTATGAAGATAAACATAATCATTATATCTCAAAAATGACAATTTTTATCAAATAACGTAGTTAATAAAGCTTTTAACAGTTTTATCAACAAAGCTATTGATTGTTACTATATTTTTGGTATAATATAGAAGACGGCATATATGAATACTTATAGTGCAAAGCATGTCGCCGATATCAACTGAAAGGAAATCAGATTTATGCGCAGTAACATGTTTGCAACTGTAGAAAACAAGTTTAAATCCGCTACCGAAGATGAGATCATCGAAATTGCACTCAGCTCATCAAGTGATGTGTTGAGCCAAATGGAAAACTTTAATGATAACACAAAGTTTGGCACCATTCTTGTTGGTACAAAATTGGGCGTTGCAGGTGATGGAACGATTAATTCCAAAGAAAAAATGTTGATTGATGAAGTATTCGGTAAAATTTGGAACGGGCCGATGGAACAAATCTATGATATCGTAAGTGAGGCAATCGGAGACGGTGATTACGATATTGTTCAAAACATTGTACAACTAAGCAACCAAATTGCGATTCCGTTTTTACATTATATTTTGAGTTTTGCTTACATTGATGAGACTTTTGAAGATGAGGTAGCCGAAAAATTAGATAATCTTTTCGGTATGAACCTGATGGTTGATTTCTTTATGGGCGACACAGAAGAAGTACCTGCACCGAAAATCAAACCGGCAGGATTGGATGCAGAAATCGCGCAGTGGTTTCAAGATGACAACACGCTCAAAGGGTTAAATGATATTCAGGCGCATTTTTCTCATAAATCAAAAACAGAAGTAGAAGAAGCTTTGGATCGTCTGTGCGAAAAAGGAGTTCTTTATAAAGTGGATACTTTGGTTGGTAAAATGTATGGACTGGCATAAATAATATGCCAAGATTAAAGCTACTGTCTCTCTCTGTCTTTCAAGAACAGCAGGCTTTGAACAACCGTTTTGATGCTTTTCCAGTGCTTTATGGAGAATCTTGTATCAAACAGCGGTAGTTTTGTTACATATTTTCGGCAGTTTAATTCAGGAAAGATACCGCAGTTGATACAATCGTATCCGCTGCGGTGTTTTTTATTGCATTGACAGAAAAACCGTGATATAATTATCAACAACAACTCTTCAGGTAGGAGAATTATGGCAATTTTTAAATGTAAAATGTGCGGCGGTGATCTTGAAGTATCCGAAGAAATCAAAATAATTGAATGCGATTATTGCGGAACAAATCAGACCGTTCCGACTGCTGATAACGAAAAGAAAATTAATCTCTTTAACCGCGCAAACAGACTCCGTATGTCAAACGAGTTTGATAAGGCGTCCGGCATTTACGAAAGTATAATCGTGGATTTTCCTGAAGAAGCTGAGGCTTATTGGGGACTATGCCTTTGCAAATACGGTATTGAATACGTTGACGACCCTGCAACCGCAAAGAAAATCCCCACATGCCACCGTTCCAGTTTTGAAAGTATTATGGATGACAGCGATTTTGAGCAGGTAATGGAAAACGCTGATTCCGTTGCACGGAAAGTTTACCGTGAGGAAGCAAAGGTGATTGAAGAAATCCGCAAAGGCATAATCGAGGTTTCCGCAAACGAAAAGCCTTACGATATTTTTATCTGTTATAAAGAAACCGCAGAAAACGGCGACCGCACCCTTGACTCTGTTATTGCGCAGGACGTTTACAATGAACTGACAGACAGGGGTTACCGAGTGTTTTTCTCGCGTATAACTCTCGAAAATAAGCTCGGTGTTGAATATGAACCCTATATTTTTGCGGCACTTAACTCTGCGAAAATAATGCTTGTTTTCGGCACAGACTATGAATATTTCAATGCGGTATGGGTCAAAAACGAGTGGAGCCGTTATCTTAAATTAATGGCAAACGATAAAACGAAGCATCTCATCCCTTGTTACAAGGGTGTTGATGCTTACGATATACCCAAGGAATTCGCAAAACTTCAGGCGCAGGATATGGGCAAGGTCGGCGCGATTCAGGATTTGCTTCGCGGCATTGAAAAAATAATACCCAAAGAAAACAAATCCGCCGCAGAAACAGCCATAAAACAGCAATCATCTGCCAACCCTTCGGCAGAATCGTATCTGAAGCGCGCATTCATTTTCCTCGAAGACGGAAATTTCAGATCCGCCGATGAATACTGCGAAAAAGTGCTGGATATTGACCCCGAAAATGCACAAGGTTATCTCGGCAAATTATTGGCAGAGCTTCGGGTAAGAAAGCAGGAAGATCTGAAAGATTTAAGCGAATCTTTTGAAGAAAAAAACAATTACCTGAAAGTCAAGCGCTATGGCGATACCTCTCTGGTTGCAACACTTGAAAGCTATATTGCTCTCATAAAAAACCGCATTGAGCAGACACGAATCAAAGCTGAAAATCTACGCTCCCTCATTCCGTCGATGCAAAAGTTACAAAACCTTATATGCGCCGGACGCAAACAAACCGTAGGTTTTGTAACAGACGGTACAGTTGTTGCGGTTGGTAATAACGGATACGGCGAATGCAATGTCCGCGAATGGAGTGATACTATTGCCGTTTCGTCAGGATTCCGCCATCACACTGTAAGTCTGAAAGCTGACGGTACAGTTGTTGCTGTTGGTAATAACGAAAACGGCGAGTGTAATGTCGGCGGTTGGAAAGATATTGTTGCAATTTCGGCAGGAGATCAGCATACCGTAGGCCTTAAAAAAGACGGCACTGTTGTTGCTGTTGGTAATAACAATTTCAGACAATGCAATGTTAAAGATTGGAAAGATATTGTTGCAATCTCGGCGGGAGGCTTTCACACCGTAGGTCTTAAAAAAGACGGTACGGTTGTTGCTGTCGGCAGATGTTCTGATGACCAATGCAATGTCCGCGAATGGAAAGATATTGTTGCAATCTCGGCGGGAGGCTGGCACACCGTAGGCCTTAAATCTGACGGCACTGTTGTTGTGGCCGGTAATAACGATAAAGCCAAATGCAATGTAAGAGACTGGAGCGATATCATTGCCGTTTCGGCGGGAAGCTGGCACACCGCAGGTCTGAAAAAAGACGGCACTGTCGTTGCAGTTGGTGATAACGATGACGGTCAATGTGATATTGACGGTTGGCGTTTATTTTCATCTGTTGATACAATTGATCAAGAACGCGAAAAAGCAAAAAAAGAAAAGGCAATCCAAATATCATCAGAAGACAAAAAAAGACTTTCTCCTGTTCAGAAAATGATTCCGATTGCGATGAACCTTATAGCTGCAGGGGCAGATCACACTGCCTGTGTAAAAACAGATGGCACAGTTGTCGCAACAGAATATAAAAATAAACCTCATTATTATAGCGGCCAATGTGACGTCAGCGGTTGGAAAGATGTTGTTGCCGTTTCGGCAGGAAGCTGGCACACTGCAGCTCTTAAATTCGACGGCACGGTCGTTGCAACAGAATACAAGGGAGAGCCTCAACAGTATAACGGTCAATGCGACGTCGGCAGTTGGAAAGATATTGTTGCCGTTTCGGCAGGAATATGTCACACCGTAGGTCTCAAATCAGACGGCACGGTCATTGCAACAGAATATATTGCTCCGCCTGATAATGAAGATGATTATTATATCGGTCAATGCGACGTCAGCAGTTGGAAAGATATTATTGCCATCGCGGCAAGAAACGTGCATACCGTGGGTCTTAAATCAGACGGAACAGCACTCTGGGTCGGTTATGACAATCTGTATCTTGAAAGGTGGACTGTTGACGACTGGAGCGATGTTGTATCCGTTTCAACAGGCAGCTATCATACCGTAGGTCTTAAATCCGACGGTACGGTTGTTGCGGTCGGTTTAAACGAATACGGTGAGTGTGGTGTTGACAACTGGAAAAATATGATGCTTCCCAATCAGAAACCCATGACGGTTCAACCGAAAAATCCAAAATAATAACTTGATATTTGAAAAAGCCATCCCGCGCCGTGATGTCGGGATGGCTTTTTTATTCCAAACAAGTTCAATGCGTAGAATACTGTTGATTTTTGGAATGTTTGCAGATATAATTGATTGTGGAATATTGGAGGTGTGGAAGCGTCGATAGAAAGAAACGGCAAATATCGTCTTGAAAGTCATGAAATTAAAGCTGTTAATAAAATGTTGAAAGAAGTTTTTTGATGACAATCAAAACATCAGCATTCCGTTCAACACGTTTTATATCGGAAAAGGAGCTTTTGAAGATTTTACATTAATAACCGTTGATAAAACAACTATTATTATTCCGACGAATACGGTGTGTTATTTGATAAGTATCAAACGGAGCTTATTCTTTTCCCGCGTTTCTCAGAAGTAAAAACTTATAACATACCCGATTCGGTAAACAGAATAAAGAGCGGAGCGTTTTATCCCTGTGTAATGTTAGACGAGGTAATTATTCCCGACAATGTTCGTTATATAGAACACGGTGCTTTTTACCATACTAACCTGACATCGGTAACTGTTGAAGAGGGCAATTTCAACTATGCATCTGATAAGTTCGGTGTTCCTTATAACAAAGACTTTACCGAGCTTCTTTTTTATCATCCATAAACATTCCAAAAAATTTACAAAACATCAAATTTGCAGTATGATATAATCATCAGATTATCATGCTGATAATAACAAAAATCATTGAAAGAAGGACTCACAAATGGAAAAACTCCTCATCATCGCAGCAATCGTATTTTTCGCAGCAGTAATCATCAAAAATCTCATCGGCAAAAAAGACCCCGATAATGGTAACGGCAAAGCAAATAATTCCGAAGTCATCAACATTAAAATCCCCAAAAAATTCGATCTCAAAAACGGTGGCAGCGAAAACAGAGCCAGACGCGACAATGGAAAAACTATCAGATTCGCAGAATGGACCGTATACGTTCTCGATAAGGAAGGCAACATCATCAGCGAGCAAGCTATGAGTGCCACATCCGAAAGACCCTTCTCAATCGGCTATGACAAGGATTGTGACCTCGTTGTTAATTCCAACTATGTCACCGGTGTCCACCTCAAGATTGGTAAAGATGATCAGGGCTATTTCGCAAAAGACAGCAGTCTCAACGGAACATTTGTCAATGACAAAATGTATAACAATGAGTCATTCTCCCTTGAAGAAGGTCTTGTGTATGTAGCGGACGTTCCTGTTTATTTCAAGAAAAACAGCGACAACCGTCCCAACGTTATCCCCAAGTTTGTTAAGGACAATGTTGAAGAAACAAGCAAAACCAAAAAATTTGACGGATTCAACAATACAAGATCCTGGAAAAAGGATGCCGGAGAGTCCGGCGCAAATCGTCCGTTCACACGCTGAGGAGGCATTTTAAATGGACAAAATCAAAAAACTTTTTTCAGGATTCAAAATCCCTGAAATCCCCCTTGATTTCCGCCGCAACGGTCTTGCGGCAGGACTCACCGTTCACATTGTTGCGTGCGTCCTTCTCTCGCTCTTTGCATTTGCAAAGGGCGTGGAAAGCACGGATTTTATATTGCCCATAGTTCTCATAGGTGCATTTTTCCTTTTATATGCCCAATGTGTCGGCTGTAACATGATTATGGTTCTCTGTATTTCGCTTTTAATGAATGTGGGTACGGTTACCCTGGTTGTTCTTCAGCCCGAAAAGGTTTCCGGAGTTGTTGATGAACTCTGGCTGGCAACAGTGCTGGCAATCATTGTCACTGCGGTGTTTTCCTTTATTGAAAAAAGGTTCAAAACTGACAGCAACAAGCACGCCTTTTTCCTCATGGGAGCCATATGGATTGTAACTGTAATTCTGACTGTTTTGCTTCGTCTTGGCGATGGCACAAACGGCACGTATGCATGGCTTTATTTCGGAGATCATCAGCTCCAGGTTACGTCTCTTTTCGTTCCTGCGTTTGTACTCTATGAGACAGTTCTTTATGTATCGCCTCTCAAAAACAAACACATATTCAGCCTGATTTACATGTTCACTCTTGCAGGTTCACTGTTCATCTGCAATGAACTTGGTACGCTTATCATCATATTCTTCCTCTGGATTATCAATATGCTTGTTTTCGGAGAACTTGCAAACTCTCTCAAGGTTATAGGCATTTTCGGCGGTCTCGGAGGAATAGCTATAGGCATTTGCGCAATTGCCAAAAGCAGGGTTAATCACCTTACAGAACTCGGTGAAACAGCCGGAAGTTTAACCATGTTCCTCAGTCAGGTTTTCAGTAAGATATCAAAGAGAATCACTGAATGGATAAATATCAAGGAGCTTCCGGAGTATGAACAGTCGGCAAAAGCCTGGCGCGGTATTTTCCGCGGAGGACTTCTCGGCACAAACAATGAAGTTGCTATCGGTCATGAGATTTATGACTATACCTTTGCGGCAATACTTCAGAGAATGGGTTTCCTGTTCGGACTCATAATTGTATTTTTATATGTTCTCTTCTTCTTTACCGCATTGAAAAAACTCTCCGATAAAGGATACAGAACCATTTCAACATTCAGCAATATTTTTGCTGTAGGTTCGTTAATAGCTTTCTTTGTAAGCTCAATCATTCCCATTTTCACAAACACCGCATTTTTCCCGCTGATCGGTGTTTCGCTGCCTTTAATCAGTTCAGGTGTAAGTTCTGGCCTGATTTCCCGTTTCTTTATCTTCGTTGTTATTCTCAGCTGTAAAGAACGATTGCTGTTTAAACCGATTAATTTCAGCAAATCCAGGAAGAAGACAAATGAGCCTCTTGTAAGATAAAATGAAAGGTAGATCGCTATGAACAAGAAAAGAATTTCAGTATTACTTAATGTTTGCCTTGTCTTACTGGGCGTCTGGGTTTGTTACTGCACGTGGAGTTTCGCATATATAAAAGGCTTGAATCCCAAAGCGGATGAAATCAAAATCGAAATTCTGGAAGATGATGTTATCAGGAATACATATGAGGGTTCTATTCTGGACTCAAAAGGAAATATCATTTCTTACGCTGTTAAAAAAGGTACGAACGGAGGAGTTATCGACCATGAATGTTATCAGCGTCTTGTCGGTTTTTCATCAGCGGCTTACGGAAAGAGCGGTCTGAGAAGCCTTTACCGTGATGAACTCTGGACGCCTGATAAGAAAACTTCAAAAGGCGCAACAATCAGATTAACTACAAACAGCGATATTCAGTCGATAGCCTATGAAGAAATCAACAGCTATACCGAAGGCGAAAGCTGTGCCATTGTGCTTGAAAACAAAACAGGCAAAGTTATCGCACTCGCTTCGGCAAATGCAGCATACAATCTTGACTACAACAACCTCACCGAAGACAGTGTCAAAAAAGCGAACAGCATTGAAGGTTTCTTTCTTAATCCCTGGCAAGCAAAACATGCTCCCGGATCTGTAATAAAGGCCGTTACGGGAATAGCAATTGCAGAAAAAGGATATTCGGAAGAAGTATACTATGACAGCGGCGTAGAAACCGTTGACGGACATGATTTCCACAATTTCGGCAATTACAATTATGAAAATGTTGCACTTGTCGGCGGAATGCAGAACAGCGTGAACACATACTTCGCCCATATGGGAATGAAGGTTGGTTCATACATCCTGCGTGATGTGCATGAAAGATTGCTCATCGGCAAAACACTCGAATTGGACTTCGGAACAATCAGTTCCGAACATAATCTTGACAAAGACATTTCAAAAACAAATATTGCAGCAAGTGCATTCGGTCAGGGTAAGCTGCTTATTACTCCCATGAACATCGCGATGATTGCACAGTCCATTGCCAATGACGGCATTATGCTCAAACCTTATATCGTTGAATCCATTATAACCGACAGCGGAAAAGTTCTTCAGGAAGGTAAGAAAGAAGCTGTTTCTGAAGTTTCGGACAAAAAGACAATTTCCGTCATTAAAAATGCACTTCTCGAAACAGGTATACACTACAAAATAAATTCCAAAAGAAAAATCGGAGCAAAAACAGGCTCAGCTCAGCTCGGAAACGGTCTGAACAGAGCAACATTCATGTCATTCAACGAAGATTACACTGTAGTAATTTGCGTTAACAACACTTCCAAAAGAGGAAGTGCACTCAAAGAATCGGCATTGAGAATTTTCGATGCTCTGGAAAAAATCAAATGAAAGGTAAGTTGAATTTTGAAATTTGATACTACGGAAACAATTCTGCTTCTCATAATGATTCTGTTCGGAATTGTTGCGGTGTATGTAACAAAAAGAAAACCCGAAGCAAAGAAACCCGAAGCGAAAGTTGAAGCAAAAACGGTTAAAATTGCAGAGGGATGGACCGTTTTCAACATGGACAAGGAAGGGAACTGCGTTAACTCCGCATCCATTCCTCAAACCGAAGACTCTTTCATAATCGGCACTTCTCCCGATTCTGATTTCAGAATACTGAATAAGCTTGTCAGCAGAAGACACTTGATAGTTGTAAATACGGATAACGGTATGATGATTTCCGATAACAATTCATCCTATTCAACTTTTATCAACGGAAACAGAATAATCGACAGTCCTGTTGAAAACGGTCAGGTAGTCTGGCTGGCAGATTCTCCGGTTATTTTCATAGCTCCGGGCACATATACCGATGAAAAAAAGCTTAAAGCTCTGACAATACAAAACATCAGGGATTACGGTGTTCCCGTGATTACCGAAAAGTAATTCTTTTTCGAAAAGCCGATACTGTCCATGCCTTTTGCGATAAAAACGAGGCAGATAAATCGCAAACACAAATCGGACTAAAAGGTAAGGCCCTTGCAGAGATAAGAAGTCTCCGCAAGGGCTTTTTGTTTGGTTGATAATTTTTCCGGTAATGGGTAATGTGAAACACAAATTATATTTCAGTTTGCAAACATTCCGTATTTCTGCTTCACTCTGTCGAGTTTTTCAAGAAGCGGTTTTCCGAAAACAAGCATCATGAGTGCAGTGCAGATTCCTTGACTCACATTTACGGGGAATCCCGATGCGAGAGATGCCGTGATTGTTGCAAAGCTGATTTCAGGCATCATAATGAAGATATGTGAAGTGTCAAGCAGAGGTCCTATCCAAAATACGACAGCAAGGAATCCGAATATTGCCATAATCCAAGGCTTTTTCGGGATTTTATTTTTGATAAAGATAAAGCCTGCAAGCATTCCGCCTGCACCGTAAGCCATCATCTGCCACGGCATATATGCACCCTGACCGTAAAAAAAATTGCTTGCGAATGCGGTTGTTGCGCCGACGATAAATCCCGCTTCGGGACCGAAGGCAATACCCGTAAGCATAATTATTGCAAACGCCGCTTTAAAATGCGGAATGGGAATTGCTACTCTGCCGATAACCGCAAGGGCAATCATAACCGCAAGAACAACAAGTTCTCTTGCTTGCGGTTTTCTTCTTTCGAATGCCATAAAAAACGGAACCGAAAGTTCAATTATGATGAGAACACCTGTTATGTAGTAGCCTTTTCCGGGAAGTTTATCTCCGAGAAACAAAGTTAAAGGAATTAAAGCAAGAAACACAATCAGCATTGCAACGTTTGATTTTTTCATACTGTTCCTCCCTTGTTTTTGCGGTAAAGCTCAACAACATTTTCTGCGGTAACGGCATTTTTGAAAACGTGTTTGCTCATACGGTTTGCCGCCGTTGTGTAGAAGCTGTTGCCGCCGAAGAATTTCTGCGGAGTTTCGGTTGTAAGCACCTGACCGTCAAAGAACATACTCACTCTGTCGGCATATTTTGCGCAGAATTCAACATCGTGAGATACCATCAGAATTGTTATGCCTTGACTTTTGAGTTTGTTGAGTATAGTTGCAAAAGTTTCTTTAAAGAAACTGTCCATACCTTTTGTAGGTTCGTCAAGAAGAAGTATTTTCGGCTCAGTCAAAAGAATTTTTGCAAGAGCTGCTCTCTGTTGTTCACCGCCCGATAAATCATAGGGGTGATTATTCATCAGTTCCGTTATCTGACAAGTTTCCGCAACTTCATTTATCTTGTTTTTATCCTTTGTCATTTCTGCGAGTTCGTCAGATACTTTGCTTTTTACAAAAAGACTTTTGGGGTCTTGAGGAAGCATTGAAACGCAGTTTCTGAAAAGCTCGCCCGATTTGAATTTATTAACAGCTTTGCCGAAAACCTTGATTTTGCCTCTGTAAGGTTTGCAGATTCCGCAAATCGCCTTTAATGTTGTGGATTTACCTGCACCGTTGCCGCCGACTATTGCGGAAATACTTCCCTTTGGAATTTCAAGGCTGACACCTCTGAGAATATCGGGGGTGTCTTTTTCATATCTGAACCATAATTCTTTAAGAGATAAAGCGGGATTTTTAATATCTTCTTCAATGCTTTTGTAAGGAATTCCTGAAATTTGAGGTTCGGTTTCAAATTCTTTATTAAGCCACGCTCTGCCTTCTCTGACCGTTAACGGACAGTCGCCGTTGCCGTTTGCGTTACAGAACACACGAACGGGAGTGGGCATTGCGGTAAACATAGGATTATTCTGTTCAAAAAGAAGTCTGCCGATATTTCTCGGTGTGTCATCAGCGATGATTCTGCCCGAATCCATAACAATTGCTCTGTCGGCATAGGGAAAAATATCCTCAAGACGGTGCTCTGTTATGATAACGGTTGTTCCGAGTTCGGTGTTGATTTTTCGAACCGTATTGAGAAAATCTGATGCGGCAATGGGGTCGAGCTGACTTGTAGGTTCATCGAGAATAAGCACTTCGGGCTGCATTGCCATAATCGAAGCAAGGTTGAGAAGCTGCTTCTGACCGCCCGAAAGAACTGCAACATCTCTGTGAAACCAATCCTGAATACCGAAGTAACAAGCCATTTCGGCAACTCTTGAACGCATGGTTTTCTGGTCGCAACCCAAACTTTCAAGTCCGAATGCAAGCTCGTGCCATACTTTATCCGTCACAATCTGGTCATCGGGATTCTGCATAACATATCCGATTTTTGATGACTGTTTACGGTTGTCAACATCATTCAAAGCAACACCGTTGAAAAAAATTTCACCCACTCTTTTTCCGTGGGGAGAGAGAACGGTTTTAAGATGTCTGAGAAGAGTCGTTTTGCCGCTTCCCGATTTTCCGCAGAGAACGATATATTCACCTTTTTCTATTTTGAGCGACACATTATCAAGTGATTTTTTATCTTTTGAGGTCGGATAATAAAAACTCAGATTTTCGATTCTGAAATGTTCCATTGTATAACCTCCTTAACGTTTAATATTGTTGGAATCATAAGATATCCGAGATACGCGATAAATCCGATTACATTAAAACCATTTATCGGTGTGATGTTTCTTTCGGGCAGAAATTCCGCATTCATACCGCCGTTTGCGGCAAAAAAGATAACAACTCCGAGCAATAAAAGCATAATAAAACTCAAAATCCAATCGATTTTTGTCATTCTGTAAACCATAAAGCTTGTCCGCTTTGATGTACCATAACCTCTTGAACGCATTGAATCGCTTGTTGTGATGCTCCCTTCAAGTGCCCATGAGGTGAGAACACCGATAACGGTCATTCCCGAACCCAGTTTATCTTTTATTGATGATTTTCCTGCCGTTCCTTTGCCGATTGAACTTCGCACACCGATAATCTGTTTTGCTTTCTGCAGAAGATTCGGTATCATACGGAAAACCATAACAAGAAGCAGCGACAGTGACGGTGCGAGATTCCCGAAAAGGCAGGTAAATTTATCGCCCGTCAGCACTTTTCCGTAGCACCCGAACCATAAAATCATAAGCACGAATGTTGCCGCAACGGCAACACCGTAAATCAACGCTTCAAGGGTGTAGGGCCTGTCGAGATATGTGAAGAGAACCGTTACACCACGGGTGTTCACTATGGGGTTGAAAAGTGTGATGAATATAAAAAGCGGTATCATCAATAATATGTTTTTCATCCCTTTTCTGCCATTCAGAAAAAAATAATACACTCCGCTTGCAAATATGCCTGCAAGCAGATAAACAGGGTGCTGCAGAAGAACACCGAAAGCTATTGCTCCGATGAAAAACAGCAGATTCACCGCAGGATGAAGTTTTGAAAATGCGTCATCTTTCATATTTTCACCGTTACTTTTTCTTTGATTCTTTAAGACCTGCCGCTTAAAGTGCTCTCGGCCACGGACCCAAAAAGGCTTTTATTCGTGACATTGTTGCTACATCAAAATCAGTCTTTTCAGGCAATCTCCCAAGCTCTTCGCTTTTCTGACGAAGGATTTCGATTGCCCATTCTTTCTTTTTATTACTTATCATTGTTTTCATCAAATAAAAAACTCTTTCAACACAGTTGGCTGAAAGAGTTTATATGCATAAATATATAGCAGATCTGACCCGAAGATTCGGATGCAAGTCGGCTGTTACTCTTCCATCCAAAAAGCATTAAACCGTTTTACGGCAGGTGTTCCGACTGATGCACCGAAGTGCAAACACGGTAATGGCGGTTGCTCGGGACTTTGACCCGATTTCCCTTTTAATCTACTCCGCAATGCGTTTCAAACCGTAATTTATCAAATCATATTCAATTGTTGAAAATTATAATCACGTTTGCCGAAAATGTCAAGCATCGGATAATTAACATTTGCATTTGACAAATTTATACTGTATAATTCATTCATCAATTAATTTCACGGAGGCTGTGATGAAAAAACAAAATCAACTCATCAATCTTGCTCTTGCGGCAATGTTTCTCGCTCTTGCGTTCGTGATGCCGTTTCTGACCGGTCAGATTCAGCAGATAGGCAACATGCTCTGCCCGATGCATATTCCCGTTATTCTCTGCGGATTTATCTGTGGCGGACCGTGGGGACTTGCTGTCGGCTTTATCGCACCGCTTCTCCGTTCGCTCACATTGGGTATGCCTCCGATGTATCCGGTTGCATTTGCAATGGCGTTTGAGCTTGCGGCTTACGGACTTGTGAGCGGTATTCTCTACCGTGCATTCCCCAAAAAGAAGGGTTACATATATTGCTCACTCATTATTTCTATGATTATCGGCAGACTTGTGTGGGGCGCAGTTCAGTTTGCCTGCATGGGACTTGATTCATCTGAATTCGGCTTTGCCGCCTTCTGGGCAGGTGCCGTAACAAACGCCATTCCCGGAATTATTCTTCAGATTATTCTTATCCCCATTGTTGTTATACTCCTTGAAAAAGCCAAAATCATCAGTAAAAATCCTCAATGAAGTCAGTAATCTGAAAAGCATTATCAATTGTTCTTGTAATCTTAAGATTGCAGAAATCGAAGCAGTCAACCCCGACAAACTCACCGACGAACAGGAGGTTGAACATGGAGAAATCAAGGCAGGCTTTGAAGCTCTCCTCGATATGATTGAAGAATCAAGCAAGGCTCAGGCTGAAAAGCACATCGAAATCATCAACACTCCCAAAGAATATTTCTCACACCGTTTCTTCTGTTTCATCCGGGACTGCCTCACTTGGAAATACAACGGCAGTCTTTGGCTCTTCTCAAATATTTTCGGTTGCTGAACTTAACATAGTAACAACCATATAACAGATTTAATGCCGTTAACTGCAACAAAGAATTTGTTTTCTCATGCAAGCCCCTGATACCCTTTTCCCTTATCGAGATTAAGATCGCTTCAGACTACAGATGAATGCGTTTTGCTTGACAAATAAAAGTTACAATAATATAATTAAAATATATATAAAAATAAACAAATTGTTTGTGTTTTAAGGAAGTAAAATAACGGAGGTCTTAAGAAATGAAAAAAACGTTAGCAGTCATTCTGAGTGTTATTCTTGTATTCTCAGCTATTCCATTAAGTATAATGGGTGCTGTTGCAGCGGATAATTCTCAGCAGATTATTGCTCAGGGAGGGAACTCATCTACTCCCGATGAACGAATTAAGATCAGCAAATCGGTTTCTGTATCAGAAAAAGAAAACTATTTCGATATTACACTTTCTGTAACGCAGGAGCTCCCTTCAACGGATATCGTTCTTGTTATGGATATTTCAAACTCCATGAACAGCAACCACAGCGGCAACTCAACCACTGTTGAATCCGATAAAAGGCTGTATAAGGCAAAGAATGCTGCGAAGGCCTTCCTTGAGGAATACAGCAAAACCACAGGTATCTGCAAAAATCGCAGAATCGGTATGGTGCAGTTCAACACTAATGCCTCTGTTGTTTTTGAACTCGGAAACGTAAACGATAACCTGACTGACTATACCAATAAGATTTCGGCAATCATTGCACCCAATGACGAAAACCGCTTCACCAATATCGAAGGCGGTCTGAAGCTTGCTGCAAATATGCTTGAGTCTTCCACGGCAAAGCAGAAATACATCGTTCTCATCACCGACGGCTTCCCCACAACATATATTGAAGCAGGCAGAAATTCAACCTCTTATATCAGCGGCTGGGATGTAACCAGAACAGAAAAAAATCCTCCCTCGCCAAAGCCCACGAAGCCTGCCGACGGACTTTTCTGGGATTTTGTAAAGAATATTGCATGCAGCGGCACGAGCTACAGTGACACGGCGGCAATCAAAGCACGCACCGTCGCAACCGAAATTAAAAACAGCGGTATAAATATTTATTCAATTGGCGTTGACGTAAGCAGCGAAAGCCAGACTATTCAGAGATATATTGACCGTGGTAACAGTTCAGGCATTTCTATAGTTGAACGTACAGGCAAAACATATGAAATTGGCTCTGCAACCGATTCAACCGCTTATGTTAACTGGCTCGGCACAAAAATCGGCGGCGGCGATGACCTCGAAAAAGCAGGTGTTACCAAAGCTTTTTCTCAAGGCGACACCGTTGACCAGCTCAACACCGCATTTGACACCGTTCTCAGCTATATTCTCGGTTCTGAACCCGTATCCGTTACCGACCCAATGGGCGAAAACATTGAATTCCTTGGCTTTTATGATAAGAACGGCAGCCTTGCAGGAAACATTCTGAACGGTTCTCATATTGAAAGCGGCGAAAATACCGCTGCTTTCACTAATGAAATCAATTGGGATATCAATGCTTCAGGTTACAGCGAAACCAAAACCTCAAGTGCAACCGTTCGCACTTATAATCTTAAATACCGTGTCCGCTTAACAAATGAGGCGGCGGACTTTATCGGCGAAAAGTCATATAATACCAATGCACGCACTGTTCTCAATTATGTTTTCCTTGATCACACAGATAAAGAGCTTGAGTTCGTTGTTCCTTCCGTTGAAGGATATCTCGGTTCTTTTAGTGTTAATAAGATTGACGAATCAACGGGCGCAGGTCTTGACGGAGCAAAGTTTGAACTTATCCATAACCGTGACTGCTCAGTCTGCGGCGGCAAGGTTGCAATAAGTGCTTTTGATGCGGAGACGCTTTCAGGTAACGCTGTGTTTACAAGAATCCCTTCAGGCCATGAATATACTCTTTCGGAAGTTTCTGCTCCTGATGGTTATGTTTTAAAGTCAAGAGCTTATTCCGTTGAGGTTGCATACGGCGAAACCTCTGTTGACGGCAAAAAGATTTCTTCTGCATACACCGTAACAAACAAGGCTTATGTTCCTGCAGAGATTAATCTCAAAGGCTCAAAAACCCTTTCGGGCGGTGATAAAACAGATGCAGGTATTCTTGCAGGCCAGTTCAGCTTTAACGTTGCAAAGGATAACTCCAGGGGAATTTCGGGTGTACCTTCAAAGGTTGAAACCGATGCAGGCGGCTTAATTGATTTCGGCGTATGGAGCTTCTCAATTCCCGGCATATATTCTTTCGTAATAACAGAAAACAATCTCGGCAACGCAGGCTACGACTATGACGGCTCGAGCTATACGGTTAAAGTCACCGCTTCCGTTGACAATAGCGGTGAAAAGCTGACCGCTTCAACCGAGATTCTCAAAAACGGTGCAGCTGCTGATGAAATTGTATTTTCAAATACTTATACTGCTCCACAGGCAATCACTGCTGACCCGCTTGACGGCAAAATTACTCTTACCGAAAACGGTAATCCCAAAGATATTGAGGATAAACAGTTCAGTGTATCAATAAACGCTGACCCATCAAATGATCCGAGCGGCTGGGAAGCAGATATTCCGACTGACTCTTCCGTTAATTCGGATGGTGAATTTGATATTCCCGATATCAGCTTTAAAAAACCCGGTACATATTCATTTGTTGTTTCTCAGGATAATAAAGAGGCTGAAGGTTACGGTTACGACAACAGCGAATACATTATCACTTATACCGTAACTCTTGATGAAAGCACCAACACTCTTGTTATCAGCGATAAGGTTATCACAAAGAATGATACACCTGCCGATGACATCGTTTTTAACAACACTTACACAACTCCCGACCCTGTCGAGCTCCCTGTAACAGGCGTTACAACTCTCACGGGCGGCGGTAAAACCAACAGCGATATATCTGACGGTTTCTTTACTTATACTGTTTCAGGCGGGGACCAGAACGGAGTGAGCGACGTGCCCGATTCTACTGAAGCTGAAGCAGGCGGACCGCTTGATTTCGGCACATGGAAATTCAGCGAGGAAGGCACTTACACATTTACTGTTAACGAAAACACACCCCCTGCAGGTTATACGGACGAAACAGGTGAGGTAACCGTTACAGTAACCGTTACCCTTAATAAATCCACAAATAAGCTTGAAGCAAACGCTGTTTATTCAAGCGGGGAAACAATAAAGATTGATAATACTTACGTTGCCCCCGATCCTGTCAGTGCCGTTATTGACGGTTCAAAGCTGCTGACAGAAAACGGTGAAGAAATTGAAATTGCCGAAAACCGCTTCTCTGCTTCAATCAGTGCAGATGAAAGCAACGATTCAAACGGTTATGTGTTTACGGCTGAATCTGTTAATATCGGTACAAACGGCAAATTCAAATTCAGTGAAATCAGCTTCCTCAAAGCAGGCACATATGTTTTTAACGTAACAGAAGATAACAAGGGTGCAGCAGGCTACCACTACGACTCTTCGGTTTATTCCGTTGAATATACAATTGTTCTTGATACTGCAACCAATGAACTCGTTATTGCAGAAACCGAAATTTCAAAAGACGGTGAGCCCGTTGACGGAATTGTGTTCAGAAACATTTACGATACTCCTGCACCTGCTCAGCTTCCCGTTGACGGCATCACAACTCTCACAGGCGGCGGCAAAACCAACGACGATATCACCGAGGACCTTTTCTCATATAAAATAGATGGCGGCGAGCAGGATAACGTTTTTGATGTTCCCTCAGAAATTTCGACCAAAGCTTACGGTGAACTTGATTTCGGAACATGGAGTTTTACCGAAGAAGGCGTTTATACCTTCACTGTTAATGAAAACACACCTCCCGCAGGCTATACGGATGAAACGGGCGATGTAACCGTTACCGTTACCGTAACTCTTAACGAAACCACAAACAAACTCGAGGCTCAGGCTGTTTTTTCTACAGGTGAGCAGATAAAGATTGATAATACCTATGTTGCACCCGACCCGATAACTGTTTCGCTTAACGGCACAAAAACTCTTACGGGTCAAAAGTCAGACAGCGACATTACGGCAGACGATTTCACTTTTGCAGTAAAAGCTGATGAAAGCAACGATTCCGAGGGTTTTGAAGGCTTTGAAGAAACCGCAAGCGTTCAGGATGGCGGTGCTATTGATTTCGGCACCGCAACATTCACAAAGCACGGTGTTTACAAGTTTACAATATCTGAAAACAATCTCGGCAAAACCGGATATACCTATGACAGCAGTATTTGCTATGTGACTGTTACCGTTACACTCGATGAATCAACAAACACACTTTCTTCTGCCGTTGAAATAATCAGGGACGGTGCGGCCGCAGAAGCAATTGAATTCGAAAATGTTTACATTCCCGTTCCTGTTTCAGATGAACTTGTTTTCAGTAAGAATATCATCGGTATTCCCCTCTTATCATCAGATTTCACCTTTGTTCTCAAAGCAGATAACAGCAGTTATCCCATGCCCACAGGCAGCGAGAACGGAGAAATAACCGCAAAGGTTTCGGGTGAGGGAGAAGCTGCATTCGGCAAAATAACCTTCACTGAGCCGGGCATATATTCTTACACTGTTTCGGAATTGAACGAAAAAACGCTCGGTTATATTTACGACAGAACAGTTTATGAGGTGGTTTACACCGTAACAGATGATAACGGTATGCTTGTTGCAGAAAGAATAATCAAAACAGACGGAGAGATTGTTGACGAAACCGTATTTAATAACGTTTACATTCCGCCAATTATTCCAATTATTCCTATCATTCCGATTGTTCCTGTTATCCCCATAATTCCCGATGTAGATATACCCGGAATTGATATTCCCGATTTCCCGTCTGACGATGAAAATCCGCCTGAATCTGACTCTGATAACAACACTGATGCGGAAAACTCTGAAGACGAAAAAGCGGAAACAGATGTTAATATTCCCCACACGGGCAGCGAATTTTCATTAACTTTTATTATGGCATTCATAGGTTTTGCCTTATCGGTATATGCACTTCTTTTCTTCAGAAAAAAGAGATTTGAATAATTAACTGAAAATGAGGGTAGCTTTGCGGCTATCCTCATTTTTTATCAAAACTTTCAAAATAATCAAAAAATTAACATTGTTATCGGATATGAGATAACAATCAAAACCCCCGGCTGAGCCGGGGGTTTGCACTGCCCCTTCAAGGGGCGATTGCTGGCTTTGCCCCTGAAAGGGGCTTTGAAGGTTTAGCGGCGCATTACATTCACTGGCAGCCGCTCCCGAGCGGCTGTTTTATTTTGCCTACTTTGTCTTGCTACCCGTAAACGGGTCTATGTACTCTTTCATTGTAACTTGGTCTACTGCGTAA
>JAFWYP010000017.1 GCA_017517665.1 Clostridia bacterium
AAAATAAAACAGCCGCTCGGGAGCGGCTGCCAGTGAATGTAATGCGCTGCTAAACCTTCAAAGCCCCTTTCAGGGGCAAAGCCAGCAATCGCCCCTTGAAGGGGCAGTGCAAACCCCCGGCTCAGCCGGGGGTTTTGATTTGATTTTTAATTTGCGGAAGATGCCGCGGCAGCCGAAGCCGCCATAACGCAGTCGATTGTCAGAACAACCGCAAGCGCAACGATTTCATCGCGGGGGTCGGCGATATCAAGCTCATAGCTGTCGCCCCATGTCATCCACTCCTTGCGGATGGTGACGATTGTTTTTCCGTTTTTGGTTATCTCATAATCATGCGCCCAGAAATTGCCGTTGATATCCCAGTCAAGACCTTCAATCCTGTATTTAGGTTTTAAAAAAGTAAACTCCTTGACGATTTCGGCAATCTGTTCGCCGTTTACAAAAACAAAATATTTGGGGAGAAAACTGAAAACCTTCTGCTGAATGAACGCTGCTTCGTTTCCGCCCATATCATTCACATGGAGCTTCTTACCCCATGAAAAAAACTCGCCCTCAACGAAATATTTATCCTGACCTGCTTCATCCTTGACCGTGAATTTATCTTTCCACGAAAAAACCTTTTGCTTTATGTAGAGCTTCATGAAATCACCTTCTTATTTATTAATAAGATATTCTATACCTTTTATATATCCGTCAAAACCCAGACCGACAAAGGATTTTTCGCACGCCATGCCTGCATATGAAATCTGCCTGAAATCCTCTCTTGCCGTCACATCGGAAATATGAACTTCAACGGCAGGAATTCCGACGGATTTGAGTGCATCGAGAATTGCGATGCTTGTGTGAGTATATGCGGCAGGATTTATTACGATTCCGTCAAATTTCCCGTATGCCGCCTGAATTTCGTCAACGATGCTTCCCTCGTGATTAGACTGAAAGAGCTTTACCTCAATGCCTCTTTCGGCGGCATGGGCTTCAATCATTCCGCAAAGGTCGGCATAGGTGTTTTTGCCGTAGATATCGGGTTCTCTTATTCCGAGCATATTGATATTCGGACCGTTTATTATAAGGATACGCATTCAAGAATCCTCCTTACTGTTATTTCAGGGTCAGGGTCAACGTCAACCGTGAAATCCGCTGTTTCAAGATAGAGGGGCTGACGGACTTCAAGCATTTTCGCAAGAGCTTCGGCATCCTTTGAGAGGGGTCTGCCATCGGTTGCAAGGTTGTTTATATCTGATTTAAGAAAAATCACCGTTGAATTTTCCTTAAATGCAATTCTGTTTTCTTCACGCAGTATTGCGCCGCCACCCGTAGCAATAATTCTGCCCGCAAGCTTGCAGACGGATTTCACAGCCTCGGTTTCTCTGTTTCTGAACTCGTTTTCGCCATATTTTGCAAATATATCGGGTATTATTTCGCCCGATTTTTCAACTTCCGCATCGGTATCAACACATTCTCTTCCCGTTTTTTCTTTGAGAAGCGAAGCACAGGTTGATTTTCCGCAACCCGGCATACCGATAAGAACAAGATTTTTCTGTCTGCCGATAATAATATCGTAAATTCTGTCAATTTCGGAAAGAGGAATTTTGTTGCCCGTGAAGATTTCGGCGGCACGGAGCGCCTGCGCAACGAGCATATACAGACCGTTTATGCAGTCGATTCCGAGCTTTTCGGCATCAAGAAGAAAAACCGTGCGTGCAGGGTTATAAATCAAATCCAGAGCCTTTTTACATTTTTTGAACTTTGAAAGGTCAATAAGTCTTTCACCGTTATTCGGATACATTCCGACGGGAGTTGTGTTTACTATTATATCCGCATCATAGTGACAGCTTATGTTTTCATAATTATCATCGCCCGTGCGTGAAACAACAACAATTTCTTTTGCGCCTTTATCCGCCGCAACCTGGCGGACGGTAAGGCTTGCACCGCCGTTTCCGAGAATAAGAACCTTTTTGCCTTCAAAATCGCATCCGCATTTTTCCGCCATATAAGAAAAACCGAAATAATCCGTGTTATCGCCGTAAAGAGTGCCGTCAGATCTGCGGATAACGGTATTAACACTTCCGACCTTTGCGGCTGTTCCGCTTATTTCGTCACAACGGTTATAGGCTTCGATTTTATAAGGAATAGTGACGTTAAAACCCTTTAAAAGGGTATCGGAAAAGAAGCCGTCAAGACCCTCGGGTTCTGTCGGATAAAGCTTATATTCATAATCGCAGAGCAGGGAATGTATCTCGGGTGAAAGGGAATGACCGAGCTTTCTGCCTAATAATCCAAACATAATTCAGTCCTCTGTATAGCTTCCCAGATAAACAAATTTTTCCGCATCGTTTTCCAACTCGCTGAAAAGAGCCTTGAGATTTTCGGAATAAACCGATGCATCAATATCAAAATAGAACATAAATTCAAAGTTACTGCCGGGGATGGGTCGGCTTTCAAGCTTCGTCATATTAAGACCGAGGGCAGCAAATCTTGAAAGAATATTATAAAGCGAACCGGGCTCATGGGGAATTGTCATCATGAAGCTCGTTTTCTTTGCGCCGGGATAAATTTCGGGGGTTTTGGAAATGCAGATAAAACGGGTATAGTTGTTATCGGTATTCTGTATGCCAGTTTTAAGAACATTAAGACCGTAAAGCGCCGCGCCGTCCTTTGAACCGATTGAAGCGCAGTCTTTTCTTCCGCTTTCGGCAACCATTTTTGCCGCAACAGCTGTATTTTCGCATATTGTGACCTTGACTCCGAGAGAATTTATGAATTCGGAGCATTGGTTAATTGCCTGTTCATGGGAAAAAATTTCTTTGATATCGCCGAGCTGAACACCGTCGGGCGCAAGAATTGAGTGACGGATAAAGAGCTTCAGACTGCGTGTTATGTAGAACTTATACTTTTCCATAAGGTCATAAACCTTGTTGACCGTACCCGCTGTGCTGTTTTCAACGGGAAGAATACCGTAGCGGCAGAAACCGCTGTCAACAGCCCTGAAAACATCCTCAAATCCTCTGCAATAGAAAATCGTGGGATAAGCAAACATCTTGTCGCATGCAAGCTGTGAATAAGCACCCTCAACGCCTTGGCACGCAACCATTGCTCTGTCGGGTTGCTCGCAAGGGGTGTTTTTTGTTACTTCCTCAATCATCTTTGAAACGGGAGAACGAGGCTTTATAAGCTTTTTCTGATAAGAACGGCTGAGGTTAAAAAGCGTTTCATAAAGAGTTTTTGTGTAACCTTCAAGCTCATGAGGCACAGAGGAAGTAACCTTATTTATCACTTCTCTTTCTCTTTCGCGGTTGAAAACAGGCAGATTGTTTTCCTGCTTATATTCAGCAATCTTCGCCGCCGTTTCCATGCGCTCCTGAAAGAGCTTTGTAAGCTCGGCATCTATTCTGTCTATATTATCTCTTAAATCCTTGATTTCCATGGGAATTACCTCATTTTAAAATAAAATCTGCAATCACGACTGCCGCCGCAGCTTCAATGCACGGCACGGCACGGGGCACGATGCAGGGGTCGTGTCTGCCGCCGATAACAAGCTCTTCTTTTTCGAGCGATTCAACATTGACCGACTGCTGTTTTTTGCCGATTGAGGGGGTCGGTTTGACCGCAACACGGAAAACAATCGGCATTCCCGATGAAATTCCGCCGAGAATTCCGCCGTGATTATTTGTGACGGTGCGGATATCTCCGTTTTCACAGATGAAATCATCGTTGTTTTCGCTTCCGAAAAGCTCGCTTCCCCCAAATCCCGAACCGAATTCGATACCCTTGATTGCGGGAATTCCAAAAACCGCCGAGCTTATTCTGTTTTCAATTCCGTCAAAAATCGGGTCGCCGATACCGACGGGCATACCGACTATTGCACACTCGATTGTGCCGCCGACGGAATCCGCATTTTCTTTTGCGTCGAGTATCGTATTAATCATCATTTCTCCCTTTTCGTCATCAATAACGGGGAATGATTTTGACTGAACATCAGCGAAATCAACGGCAACGGGATTGAATTTCTTGTCCTTCACCTTGCCGATTGAAGCGATATGAGCACCGATTTTAATGCCCTTTTCTTCGAGCATCTGCATACAGACTGCGCCTGCAAAACAAAGGGGTGCGGTCATTCTGCCGCTGAAATTTCCGCCGCCGCGGATATCGTTGAAGCCTTCATGCTTCGCCCATGCGGCAAAATCGCTGTGTGAAGGTCGGGGGATGAATTTCAGTTTATCGTAGTCACCCGAACGGGTATTTTTATTTTCTATAATCGCACAAAGAGGCGCACCGCAGGTTATGTTGTCAACAACACCCGAAATGATTTTGAATTCATCCGCCTCTTTCCGGGGAGTTGAAATGCTGTTCTGACCGGGCGCACGCCTTGCCATAAATTCGGCAATTTTTTCCATATTGATTTCAAAGCCTGCAGGCAGACCGTCAATCACAACTCCGATTGCCTCGGAATGCGACTGACCGAAAATTGTTATTTTTATGTTGTTTCCGAAATTACAGGACACGCACATTACCTCCAAGCTTTTTGTAGTCATCCCAGAAGTCGGGATATGATTTATTGACGGCATCGGCACGATGTATTATAACGGAATTTTTGCATCTTACCGCCGCAACAGCCGCCGCCATTGCAATTCTGTGGTCATTGAAAGAATCAACCTCGCCGCCCGAAAGGGATTTTTTGCCGTTAATTACCATTCCGTCATCGGTTCCGGAGATATCCGCACCGAGTGCACCAAGCATTGTGCAGACCGATTCTATTCTGTCGCTTTCTTTCAGACGGAGTCTGCCTGCGTTATATATCACCGTTTTTCCGTCGGCGACTGCCGCAACTGCGGCAATAACGGGCACGGCATCGGGAATATCCGAAGCATCGATTTCACAGCCGTGAAGAGATGAAACATCCGCTTTGAAAGTGCCGTTATTTTCAAAAACATCGGCACCCATTTTTTTGAGAACATCAATTATCGCCTTGTCACCTTGAACGGAATCGGGGTCAAGTCCCGTAACCTCTGCACCCATGCAAAGAGGAAATGCGGCATTCGACCAGTCGCCTTCAACGGTGAAATCACAACCGATAAGGGGAGAATTATTTATATAAAAAGTATTGTTTTCTTCTTTGATATCCGCCCCGAATTGCCTCAGAACCCGAATGGTCATGTCGATATAGGGACGGGATTCAACGGGGGGAATAAGACGGATTTTTCCTCCGCCGAGATATGAAAGAGCCATGAGCAGACCCGTTACAAACTGTGAACTGACATCGCCTTTCAGGGTGAATTCGCCCGATTCAATCCTGCCCGAAACGGAGAGAGGAAAGGAGTCGGAAATTTTTGCACCCATGCGGATAAGCTCTTCCTTTAACGGAGAAAGGGGTCTTTCGGGAAGTCTGCCCGAAGCGTTTATAACGGCATTTGTACCGCAGGCACAGATTACGGGAAGCAGAAAACGAAGAGTTGAGCCGCTTTCGCCGCAGTCAATCTCCGCATTTTTGCACGGAAATTCAGACGGTCTGACGGTATAAACCGAGCCGTTTTTCTCAATAACCGCACCGAGCGAACAAAGACAGGAAACCGTTGCTTCAATGTCGGCGGAGGTCGTATTTATTTTTATTCTGCTTTCGCCCCTTGAAAGGCAGGCACAAATCAGCGCACGGTGCGCAAATGATTTTGAGGATATCGCCTCAATGCTGCCGGATATCGGGGACGGAGTGATTTTTATATCCATTATTTATACTCCGCAATTTTATAGAGTTCATCAACGGGAATTTTCTTTAAAACGCATTTACCCAATGTTTCGGGGACAACAAAATTTATTGTGCCGCCCGTGCGTTTTTTGTCGGAAAGTGCCGCATCGGCAAGGTTTTCGGGTGAAAAAACGCATTCGGTGGGGAGGTTGCTGTTTTTGTTTGCCTCAACAATTGCCGCTGTGCAGTCTTCTTTACTCCAGCCGAGAGCAAATGAAGCTTTTGCCGCGATAACCATTCCGATTGCAACGGCACTGCCGTGAGGAATTTCAAAATTGCTGCATTTTTCAATCGAATGCGCCATGGTGTGACCGAAATTGAGAAGCTGTCTTTCGCCCGTGTCGAATTCATCCTTCATAACAACATCCCGTTTGAGTTCAACGCAGCGTGCAATGATATTTTCCAAATCGGATTTTACATCACCCGATTTTACTTTGTCAAACAGTTCTTTATCAAAAATAACTCCGTATTTTATAACCTCCGCCATACCGTTTGCAAACTCGGTTTCGGGAAGGGTTGAAAGTGTGTTTATATCGCAAAGCACGAGTGACGGCTGACAGAATGCACCCATGAGATTTTTGCCTGATTTAAGGTTTACCGCCGTTTTTCCTCCGACGGAGGAATCAACCGCCGCAAGCAGAGTTGTGGGCACCTGAACAAAGGGGATTCCTCTTAAATAAAGTGATGCCGCAAGTCCCGTCATATCGCCCGTAACGCCGCCGCCGAGTGCAACGAGAAAATCGCTTCTGGTGATTTTGTTTTCAGCCGCAAATTCGAGAAGCTCAAAGAGAGTTTCGGGATTTTTCGAGTCCTCTCCTGCAGCAAAAACAAACTCGGCGGTTTTGATTCCCGAATCATTGAGGCTCTTTTTTGTTTCGGCAAGCCAATGCTCTTTAACATTGCTGTCGGTTACGATTACTGCCTTGCTTTTTCCGAAAAGGGACAGGCATTTTTTGCCGAGAGAAGAAAGAATCCTCTCACCGATAATCACATCATATTTTTTTGAAGCGTCAACATTGATTATTTTCATTTTATCCCTACTTTGCCTGTTTTTTGCTGTCTGTACCCTCTCTGAGAAGCTCAACAAGACCTTCTTTGTCATCGTTTTTGAGTGCGGTGCTGTATTCGCTGAGTCTTTCGACCAGAAAATCTATTTCCGCGCAAAGATTATCCTTGTTTTCAAAGAAAAGCTCGGACCACATTGTTTCGTTCAGCTTTGAAACACGGGTTAAATCCCTGTAGCTTCCTGCCGAAAAGCCTTTCTGTTTAACCGCCGTGTGACTTTTGACATAAGCGTTTGAAATGATGTGTGGAAGCTGTGAGGTGAACGCAATCACCCTGTCATGCTCCTCGGGTGAGGTGAAATTAATTTCGCCGAAGCCTGCATCTGTAAGCACGTCACGGAATTTCTGAAGAATTCTGATGTCCGTGTTATCCTTCGGAGTTATAATCATCGTTGCGTTTTTGAAAAGGTTTGCCCTTGTATGGCCGAAACCCGAAAACTGCGTGCCTGCCATGGGATGCGCACCGATGAAAGTAAAGCCGTTTTCTTCCGCAAGCTTTTCACACGGAGCACAAATCAGTCTTTTGACACCGCCGCAGTCCGCAACGATTGCACCTTTTTTGAATTTATCCGCATATTTTTCAACAAATTCAACCGTTGCCTGCGGATAGAGGGCAATGAGTATCATATCGCACTGACCGATATTTTCATCGGTCAGTTCATCATTTATAGCTTCAACCATTTTTGCGGCAAGAAGCGAGCTTCTGTTTCTGTCAAGACCGAAAACCTCATGTTTTCCGCTTTCGGAAAGTGCCCTCGCAAGAGAACCGCCGATAAGTCCGAGACCTGCAATTCCTATTTTCATAACGTCACCTTAAAACTTGTTTATAATTTCTCTTATCGCATTTACTTCGCCGACGATTTGTTTGAATTCCTCGGGTCTGAGTGCCTGAGGTCCGTCACAAAGAGCGTGTGCGGGGTCGTTATGCACTTCAATCATAAGTCCGTCTGCGCCTGCCGCAACAGCCGCAAGAGCAAGAGGTCTGACCATTCTTGCTATGCCTGCCGCATGGCTCGGGTCTGCGATTATGGGAAGATGTGTTTTTTCCTTGAGAAGCGCAATTGCCGAGATATCCATGGTGTTTCTTGTATAGTGTTCAAAGGTGCGTATGCCTCTTTCGCAGAGCATAACCTTGCTGTTGCCGCCTGCCATGATGTATTCGGCGCTCATAAGAAGTTCTTCCATTGTTGCGGCAAGACCTCTTTTGAGAAGAATGGGTTTATCGGTTTTTCCGAGTTCCTTGAGAAGCTCGAAATTCTGCATATTTCTTGCGCCGACCTGAATAACGTCAACATCCTCGAAAAGCGGAAGATGTGATAAATCCATGATTTCGGTAACAATCGGTGCGCCCGTTGCCTTTCTTGCTTCGCGCAGAAGCTCAAGACCCTCGGCACGCATACCCTGGAAAGCGTAGGGTGAAGTTCTGGGCTTGAACGCACCGCCGCGCAGAAGATTTGCGCCTGCAGCCTTTATATCGTTTGCAATTGAACAAATCTGTTCGGGTGACTCAACGGAACAGGGTCCCGCGATAAACTGGAAATTTCCGCCGCCGATTTTGTGGCCGCCAACATCAATAACGGTATCATCGGGATGGAATTTTCTGTTGGCACTCTTATAGGGCTCGCTGATTCGTGCAACGTTTGCAACTATGTTAAGACCGCTGATAAGGTCGATATCAACACGGCTTGTGTCACCTACAAGACCGAGAACCGTGTCATACATACCGTTACTGCGGTGGATTTCGAGATTGAGGCTTCTGAGCCATTCAATAAGGTTACTTATCTGAGCTTCATCTGTTCCTTTTTTAATTGATACAATCATTTTGATGACCTCCGTATATTATAATATATTATTTCAAAAAACAAAAGACCCCACAGTGTAAATTTCACTGTGGGGTAAAAATCTTATTATCCGTTTTCAGCAAAACCTACCTAAACCCTATCAAATTACTTGATAAAGTAAAAGTAAAAGTATGCAGCTGTGAAAACGTTTTTAGTCATTGAGAAAACCTCTGATTGATTTATTGACTACACAATAGCACTTTGAATAGCGTTTGTCAATAGTTTTTGGCAAAAAGTTTTAGCGATTTAAAGCGGTTATCTGGCAAACTGCCATGGAATCAAGTGCACGCTCATGGCTTTCGGGTGTAACTCCCGCACAGCAGGCGGCATCAACAAAAAGCGGAGTTTCGGGGAGATATGCCTTGATAATCATTGCATTTGAGATAACGCAGATATCCGTGCAAAGACCGATGAGGGTAATTTCCTCGATTTTTTCCTCATAGGTATCATAGGCTTTGAGAAGCTGGGCAAGACCGACGCTTCCGAATGAAGGCTTGTCAATCGGAGTTTCCTTGCGGAGTGCTTCAAGCTCGGGATGAATCTGCCAGCCGTCGGTGTCTTTTATGCAATGCTCAACGGGAAGATTTCTGCCTTCCTGCGTTGTGAGATAGTCTGCCTCGTGCGTGTCACGGGTAAAAAGCACTCTGCCGTCAAAATTCTCGATTTTTGCTTTTACTGCGGGAAGAATCGCAACGGCTTCCTTTGTGCCGAGTGCGCCGTCGATAAAATCGTTCTGCATATCAACAACAATGAGAAATTTCATTTTTTTCACCTCAAAAATTTTCAGGGACGATGTGGGCATCGTCCCCTACAATTTTAATTTTATAATTCCGTTTGTTTTCCATTGATTTAGATTTTTGATTTAATATGGTTGGTGAGAACGGTGACGGATGGCGTTTTTCTCGCATGAAGGCGTATCGTGTATACGTCGATTGCGAAAAAGCGTCAAGCAAACTCCGATTGCGCTCCGTTGCCTTTATCGACAATCAGAATAATCAAAAACCGAATTGGTCGTAGAAATATTCAAACGGGTCAATATACTGCGGCTGGGTTGTTGTCATCGGTTCGGAGCTGCTCTTATCCTCGATAAGGGTGATATCAACATCAAATTCCTCGAAGGTGTAGTTGCTGTTGACTCTGCAAATCGAAAGAGTGAACTTGTCGCCGACCTTGCCACCGTCGATGAGTTCAAGAAGAACATCCGCCGTTGTGAGAGGCTTGCCGTTGACTGCTGTAATCATATCGTACTGTCTTACGTTGGTGTTTGCAAGAGAGCTGTCGGGGTCAATTTCGTTGATGATAAGTGTGCCTGCGGGCAGACCCTTAATCTGTGCAATCATGCTGTACTGTGCGCTTGCGCTGACGGGATAATAGGTGATGCCGAGCTTGGGTCTGTCGGGAACATAGCCGAACTGAATAAGATTTTCAATAATTTCCTTTGCGGAAGAAATGGGAATTGCAAAGCCCATGCCTTCATATTCGGTTGCAGCGATTTTCTGTGAATTGATGCCGATAACCTGACCGTAAGCATTGACAAGCATACCGCCCGAGTTACCGGGATTGATTGCGGCATCGTGCTGGATACATTTCATCGTGTAGCCGATTTCACTGCTGACGGGTCTGTCGATAGCGGAAATGAAGCCTGTTGTCTGTGTTCCGAAGAACTCAATACCGCCGGGATTGCCTATGGCATAAACGGGATCGCCCACAACGAGCGAATTTGAATCGCCGAATTCGGCTGCGGGAAGACCGTTTGCCTTGATTCGGAGCACACCGATATCGGTTCTTGTGTCAAAGCCTGCAATTTCGGCTTCGTAGGTTGTGCCGTCTTCTGTCTGAACGCTGACATTGACACCTGCATCGTTGATAACGTGGGCGCAGGTGATGATGTAGGTATAAGTTCCCGTTTTATCCTCGCCCATGATAATGCCCGAGCCTTCGCCTGCGGAAGAATTGGTGTTGCGTGCATAAACAACAATACCGACGTTGCTTTTTGCAAGCTTTGCATGAATCTGCGCACCCGAAAGAACTCCGCCGCTTGAAAGCTTTGTGGGAGTAATCGGAGATTCGTTGATATCAAGCTCGGGAAGGTCTTCGTTGACGGGTTTATCACCCGTTGATGTCTGAGGTTTTTTATCCGCGGACTTTGAAATCGAAGCCGCACCGAAGCCGAGAGCAAAAACTATCACAACGGCAATAATCGCAAAGAAAATCTTTTTGCCCTTGCCCGATTTCTGAGGCTGAGGGGGATTATAGTTCTGCTGATTATAATAATACGGCTGCTGCGTATTGTTCGGCTGAGCATAATAACCGTTGAAAGGCGCAGAATAATTCTGCTGATATGAGGGATTTTCGGGCGGCTGAGGAGCAGCCTTGGGTTCCTCAACAACCTCTGCCTCAACTGCAGGCACATCGTTTACCTCGGCAGAAAAGAACGGCATATCGTTTGCCGAAGGCTTAGGCTCTGTGTTTTCCGTCGGGGAAGCGGAAACTTCGTTGTTTTCGTAGTTGTTTCTGAATTCTTCGTTCATGTGAATTCCTCCGTGGGGAAATTTTATGATGTAATAATAACCTATTGTTATTAAATAAGTTTGAACATTAATTTAAAGGTAATTGAACAATAAACTCCGCATATTCGCCGTATTCGCTTCTTGCGGAAATATTGCCGCCGTGAAGCTCAACAATCGTTTTGATGATGTAAAGACCCATGCCTGCACCCTTGACATCATAGCTTCTCGATTTATCGACCTTATAGAATCTCTCAAATATTTTTTCGATTTCCTCGCCGGGTATACCCTTGCCGCTGTTTTTAATTTTAAGGATGACTTTTTCGGAATCCGCCTTTGAGCTGACTTCGATATATCCCGAGTCGGGCGTGAACTTAACGGCATTGTCAACAAGATTATAAACAACCTGATTTATCATATCCTTATCGGCGATAATATGATTGGGATTCATTGTGTCCAGACCGCGGATTTCAATATGTTTGTTTTCGATAACCTGTTCAAAGCTCAGGAGCGTCATGAACAGCATTTCGGAAATATCAAATTTCTGCGGCTTGAGGTCAAGCTCGCCCGCTTCGATTTTGCTCATGTTGAGCATTCCCGTAACAAGTCTTGCAAGACGTTTCACTTCGTTTGAAACTATCTCAAGATACTGCTTTTCCTTGTCCTCGCTTATTGTTCCGTCAAGAATGCCGTCAATAAAACCGCCGATGGTTGTCATGGGAGTTTTCAGCTCATGCGAAACATTTGCAACGAAGCTTCTGCGCGACATTTCGAGCGTTGCAAGTGCCTGCGCCATGGTGTTGAATGCAAGAACAAGCTCGTCAACCTCGTCATGACCGAAAAGACGGATTCTTCCGCGTTTTATGGCAACACGGGTTGAGAAATCGCCTGTTGCGTATTGCTTTGCCGCCGCAGACATCTGCTGCAGGGGTTTTGCAAGACGGCGCGAAACGAGATAAACAATAATAAACGTGAGTGCAAGCGCAAAGAGCGCCGCAATGAAGAACATTCTGAAAATACCTGCAATGTAGGGCGTAAGTCCGCCGACAATGGGCTGGGTTGAGAAAACATATCCCGCAATAACTCCGTGCACTTCAACAGGCACGGCAACGATGAAATGAATATCGCTCAGCGAGCCTCCGAGGTTGCCCGTTGACCTGTATAATCCCTTTGAAGCCTGCGAAAGTATATCCTCAGGCACTTTGTAATTATTGTGAATAAGGCAGTTGCCCGTATAAAGAGCCATGTTGGACTGCAGAATTTCTTTGCAGTAAACAACCTCGCCGCCGAGATTTGTGATGAAAATATCGCAGTCAACAGCATTTGAAATCTGCATAAGGGAGTTACAGATAACAATAACCGAGCCTCTGCTGCTCTCGCCCAGATAATCCGATTCAAGAACATCGCTTGTATTCTGCGCAACGCTCATGGTGTTTTCAACAAGAAGAGCGTTTTTGTCATCCATCCAGAGCTTTGAAACCAAAAGAAGCAAAGCCCCGCCTATAAAGACGAAGCTTGCAAGAATTATTGAAATGGTAACAATGAAGTATTTGCGGAAAATACCCGAATACTTTTTGCCGCGCATTCATTCTCAATCCTTTGTTTCAAACTTATAGCCTACACTCCACACGGTTTTAAGCTCCCATTTTTCAGAAACACCCTCAAGCTTTTCGCGAAGACGCTTGACATGAACGTCAACCGTTCTTGAATCTCCGTAGTAATCAAAGCCCCATACCTCGTCAAGAAGCTGGTCTCTTGTGAAAACTCTGTTGGGATTGCTTGCAAGGTGATAAATAAGCTCAAGCTCTTTGGGAGGTGTGTCAACCTTTTTGCCGTCAACACGAAGCTCATAGTTTGTGAGGTTTATGGAAAGCTTATCATAACGGACTTCCTTGATATCTGCCTGAGCCGCGGAAGAACCGCTTCTGCGCAGAACTGCCTTGACTCTTGCCATAACCTCTTTTGCATCAAAGGGTTTAACAACATAGTCATCCGCACCGAGCTCAAAGCCGAGAACCTTATCAAAGGTTTCGCCCTTGGCGGTGAGCATGATAATGGGTTTATCGGAGAATTTTCTCACTTCTCTGCATACCTGCCAGCCGTCAAGCACGGGAAGCATGATATCAAGAAGCATAAGACTCGGTGAAAGCTCGCGGAAAGCGGTAACGGCATCCGAGCCGTTGTGGGCAAGAGCCACTTCATAGCCTTCCTTTTCAAGATAGAGTCTTAAAAGCTCGCAAATATTGGTATCGTCATCAACAACAAGTATTCTTTCTGCTGCCATAACTTTATCCCCCTCCAACTAATTAATTTAGTTTACAATTATAATTATACTCCGTTTTTTAACGAATTTATGAATAGCGCAAAAATAATCTGTTACATTTAGCCGCATAAATTAACAAATTATGAAATAAGTGTGGAATTATTTAACCGAAAATCTGAAAACAGTGCAGGATGTGAATTTTTCACCCGCATTGACTGTGCACTGCGGAAATTCAGGCATATTGGGTGTGTTGGGATAATACTGCGTTTCAAGGCAGAAACCTGCATTCTTTATAATCTTTTCGCCCTTCTTGCCGGGATTTGTGCCGTCAAGGAAGTTGCCCGTATAAAGCTGAACGCCGCAAAGGTCGGTGAAAACCTCGAGCATTCTGCCGCTTTCGGGGTCATATGCAACAGCCGCAGGACCGTCGCCCTCGTTGAGACAGAAGTTGTGGTCGTAGCCCTTGCCGATAACAAGCTGGTCATCATCCGCACCGATATCTCTGCCGATGGGTTTCGACACTCTGAAATCAAAGGGTGTGCCCTCAACGGGTCTGATTTCGCCCGTGGGAATGCTGTCCTCATCAACGGGAGTATAAGCATCGGCGTTAATCATAAGCTCGTGATTAAGAATATCGCCCTTGCCTGCAAGGTTGAAATATGCGTGGTTTGTCATATTGATAACGGTTTTCTTATCGCTCACTGCAAAATAATCAACCTTGAGCGAGTTATCCTCAAAAAGAGTGAAGGTTACCTTGAAATCAACCTTGCCGGGGAATCCCATTGCGCCGTCGGGGCTTGTGTAGCTCATTTCAAGGGAGCAATCGTCAATGATGATTGCCTTCCAGACAGCCTTTGAAAGCTCTGCGCCGCCGTGAAGGCAGGTTTTTTCTCTTTCGTTCTTTTCAACGTTATATTCAACGCCGTCGATGGTGAATTTTCCGCCTGCAATGCGGTTTGCATATCTGCCGACGGTCATGCCCTGATAATCCGAATATTTTTCGTGACCCTCAACGGAGTCAAATCCGATAAGAACATCGGCAAAAACGCCGTTTTTGTCAGCAGCATAAATGCTGTTGATTGTTGCGCCATAGGTGATGATATCAACGGCGGTTTCCTTTGTGTTTTTTATTGTGTAGCAGTCAACATCTCTGCCGTCTGCAGTTGTTCCGAAATAATTTTTAACTATCATTTGTTTTCATCCTTTACATTATAATAAGAATATCTGCCTCTGTCGGCAGTCTTTTTCCCGTACTGAATCGCCTTTGCGGGGCAGCGGTTTATGCAAGCCGTGCAATGCTGACACTTGCTTTTTATCCACTTGGGTCTGCCGTTTTCAATGACAATCGCACCCTCGGGACAGATTTTTTCGCAGAATCCGCACGATGTGCATTTGTCATCGGCAAAAAATTTTTTTGTTTTTCTGAACGGATTATAGAGCTTTGAAACGATGAAGCTGTTGAGCTCTCCGCCCGAAGCACCGCTTTTTTTATTTTCTTTCCTTCCGATTTCACCGCAGACTGTTTCAAGCTCCTTATCGGCATGGCGCAGATATTTTTTTGCCTTTTCTTTTTCGCACGGGTCATACATCACAACGTAATTATCGGGCATTTTAAGAGAAAAGCTGTAGTTCATTTTTCTGCCGAGTGCCTTTTCAAGCATCTTATCCGCCGTACCCGTGCTTGCGCCGCAGGTGATAACGCAGAAAACGTAGCTTCCGAGCGAGTTTTTAACCTCGGGCATTGAAGCGAATCGCTTGATTATTTCGGGCAGTCCCCAGAAATACACAGGGAAAACAAAACCCGTTTTGTCCGTTTTGTTTTCGGGAATGCCGTTTTTCAGAACATCAACAATATCAACCGCTTTGTCGCCCGTTTTTTCGGCAATAACCTCGGCGGCATGCTTTGAATTTCCTGTTGCGGAGAAATAAAAAATCATATAAATCACCATTTTAAATTTATCATATTTAATTTTATCATACGAAAAAATTTTGTCAATAAGTATTAAACAGCATAAAGGCGGCATAATAGAAATGAACCGAGTGTTCAAAAATTTTTTAGGAGAGATTCTCACCATGGAAAACAACAACAAGAACCAGCAGAACAACAACCAGAACAACCAGCAGAATAACAAGAATCAGCAGAACAAGGCACAGAATCAGAAAAATCAGAAAAACAGAGAAAACTTCTGAGTAAAAAAAGAACGGCTGAGCAAAAAGCTCAGCCGTAAGTTTTATATAGCTCTTATGATTTCCTGAACAATTACAACAATGCGAAGGCTTGAAAGCAAGGTAAGAATATCTTCCCAAAGTGCTTCGATGCCTGTTTTCTTAACAAATTCAAGTTTTTCTGCACCGTTGTCAATTGTAAGCGCCTGAGTGAGAGTCATTCCGCCTTCACCGAGAAGTTCTGCTCTTACATAGAGATAATCTTCTGCGCCTTCGATTGTGTCAAGGTCGAGAGTTATTTCGCCCTCACCGATATCGTACTTTGCGATAACCTTGCCGTTTGCAATGAACTGAAGTTTATCAGCATCTCTTGCGGAAACAGTGATTTTGTGTCCGTCAACAGAAACCTTTGTAAACATAGGATAAGGCATACCGATTTCATCAATAACATCAAATTCCTTATCAGGTCCGATATCATTAACAACATTCTTGCGGAGATTTCTTGTTACCATGAAGAAGTTACCGTTCTGCATTGTTTCCTTGATGTTTTCAACATTGTTTTCTTCCATCATGAAAATGCTGAATGATGAGTTAACCATGCTCTTGGTGTGAGCGTCGGTATTGCTGAAACCGATAACGTTCTTGCCATAGGGAAGAGTGTACATAAGAAGGTTATCCCAGAGAACTCTGTCATAGCCTGTTGTGCCGTTCTTTTCGTTGAAAACTTCGGTGCCGAGGCATGAATCATATTTAAGAATGATATCACCGAACTGCTTTATCATCTCGGGATCGTTTACAACCTCGGGATTTGCATTGGAATTAAGCCAGTCACCGGGATGGTTGATGTGTGAAAGACCGCCGTTTGCATCAGCAAAAGCAACTGCATCTTCATATCCTGACATACCTTCAAAGCTCTGGAAGCCCATGCCTGTAGCCCCGTCAAGGAAATAACCGTTTACATGGTTCTTTGAGAGAGCAATGAAGTTGAATTCATTTGCACCGAGAACGGGAACCATCTTCTTGTTTCTGATGGTGACACCGTCATAGAGAGGATATGTGCCGTTCTGAATTGCGGTGTATTCCTCTGTGGTGAGATGCTCATACTTGCAGCCGATGATGGGCTGATAGAGGTAGAGAGGAGGAAACATGGGAGCCTTGTCCCAATCAACGCCTGTGACGCCGTGGTCTGCGTTTGCAACGAAATCGTAATCCTGATTATAATATTCTTTTATCATAACGCTGAGAGATTCGCTTGCATCGCTGTAGGTTGTGTGAGTGTGGAGAGTGCCTTTGTATGCACCCCATGCGTTGTCGCCTTCCCATACAACATCCTTGTAGGGTGAAACGATAACATAGTCTCCGCCTTCGGCGCTTGCACCGATAATTCCGACGGAAAGAACGAGCATAACGCTCAGAACTGCGCAAAGAATTTTCTTAAGCATTTTAAAGCCTCCTTGATTTGATGAATATATTAAACCACTTTTTGAAAAAGATGTCAATTATGTTTTGCAGGAACATTTGCTGCAAGGTTTATAATCTTATTGAATAATCCGTTTGCGGAAAAAAGAGTAACCGCCAATGCAAGCGGCAGAGAAAACCATTCCCAATGAACAGGCGAAAGCTTTTCGAGCATCGGCTGAATTCCGATATTATAGTAAAGTATATATAAAATTATATAGTGGAAAGCATAGACGGGAAGAGTGCGCCTGCCGATTTTTGCGGCAATTCCGAGGGGTGTTTTCGACGGAGTGAGAACGATAACCGCATAGCACAATGCCGCCGCAACCGCATAATATCCCAGACGAATCAGAAAACCGTATTCCTCACAGGTGTTGAGGGATGCAAAGGGATTTGCGCCCGTCACAAGGGGTCTGAGCCAATAATATCTTTCGCCGAAGAAAACCGCTGTCAGAACAAAGGCGGTGATGATAATAACGGAAAGAATTTTCGGCAAAGCTTTTCTGCAATGCGTTTCGATTTTCTTTGTATCGAAAAGATAGCCTGCATAATAAAACGGGAAGAAAACGATTATTCTTGAAAGCGCAAGAAAGCTGTTGATGTTTTTGTCGTATCCCGCAAGGCAGGCAACGAGAACTCCGAAAACCATGACATATTTCGGCGAAAAATCCTTAACGGCAATCGTTATCAGCGAATGCGCAAAAAGCGCAAGCATGAACCACGGCAAACCCGTTTCGGTGAAAACACTGAACGAGGTTTTTCCTGCCGAAATCCAAAAATAAAGGAAATTTATGAATTTCAGAACAAAATACATGACGAGATAGCCAAAAATCTTGTCTTTTCTCTTTTCGTTGACCGTCTTTTTTGCGAAAAGTCCCGAAACGAATATAAAAAGGGGCATATGGAAGGTGTAAATTGCGAGATACAGCGTTCGCATATACTCATTGCTTCGGGTGGAAAAATCGGCTATGTGACCGAGAACAACAAGAAAAATGAGAATGAATTTCAGAATATCCCATTTCTCAAGTCTTGAGGAAATTTCTTTTTTCATAATAATCACCTGTAAAATATTATCATGTGCGGACAATCCGTGTCAAGAGATACGGTAAGAAAGAAAGTCTGGCGGCGTTTTCTTCGACCGAAGGTGTATAAACTTCCGTTTCTGTTTCTGATGGTTAAGAAGCTCGAAAGACAAGGAACAACCGCTTTTCAGGCGTACTTGATGTACGTCGGAACGGGTGTGGTAAAGTAACACTTTCGGTTGTCTGTTGAGAAAGGAAGTCAGACGGCGTTTTCTTCGACCGCAGGTGTAGGTCTATATGAATTAAGGATACCAAAACAAAAACAACCCACGCTGATATGCTTTCAAAAAAATAATTTTTGGAGGTATCCTAATGAACTATATTAAATCTTGTGAATTCAACATTGACATTGCTTGCGTTGAGGTGAAGTTAACCGACGGTTCTATGGTGTCAATCGACTGCATTGCCGTCGAAAATGAATATGCAAACAATATGTACGAAGTATCGGAACTTGATTATCTTATCTATAATGAACCAATTAGTTATGTCACATTATTGCTTAGTGGCAAAATGAAAGAATATCTGCGGAGCAGCACTGATTACACGCCGTTATCAGATTTGAGATAAACCAAATCACCAAAAATTCAGATTTCTAAACCTTAAAAATTCGCCCATAATGTGCATTATACGTAAAAGTTGAGGTATAGGACAAATTATACGCATCTCTCAATTACCGTACTTTGAAACTGTTGATATACAAGGGCTTCAGACCCCTCAGAACGCTTACTTTTCCATCCTTTCATTTTGTTTCCGCTTTTCTCACAAATAGCACATTTTTATCACAATATTCGATATAATATAAAAGGAATATTGTAAGATATTATGTTTGAGATAATACAAAAATCAGTTTTGTTACAATTTTATCTATTTCCATTACCTGATTGAGAAGTTTAGCCTGAAAGTCCAAGCGGAAAGTCCGCTAAATCCTGAATATTTATTACCTGTTATGTTAAGATTATGATAGTAATTATAGATTCAGGTGATGGAATGTTATATCAACGTATCAGGGATTTGCGTGAGGATAAAAATCTGACGCAAAAACAGATGGGAGAAATTCTCTCGTGTAGCCAGCGTGTTTACAGCAACTATGAAAGAGGAGAGCTTGATATTCCCACAGATATACTTATAAAACTTGCAGATTTCCATGGTGTTTCCGTAGATTATTTGTTAAACAGAACAAATAAACTCCGTTTTGATAAAAGCGATTATTAACATTGATATGTTTTACAAGACATATCGGTGTTTTTTTATATGATTTTATCTATCAGACCAAATGACAGAGCATCTTCCGAAAACATAAAGTTGTCTCTATCGGTAGCATCAAGTATTTCTTCAATGTTTTTGTTTGTGTTCAGAGCGAGTATGTTGTTCAGTCTGTTTTTTACTTTTTGTATTCGTTTTGAAGCGATTTCGATATCAGATGCCTGACCTGATATTCCGCTAAGCGGCTGATGAAGCATAATTTCACTGTTGGTAAGAGCATATCTTTTTCCTTTTGTTCCTCCTGCTAACAAGAATGCTGCCATAGAGTAACACGAACCGACACAAACCGTTGATATATCCGGTTTTATTTTGCACATAACATCATAAATTGCAAAGCCTGCTGAAACCGAACCGCCGGAAGAATTGATATATAATTGAATATCTTTTTCATTGTCAACACTTTCAAGATACATAAGCTGAGCGGTTATTGATGCAGATTGATTTTCATCAATTTCTCCGAACAAATAAATAATTCTGTCTTGCAATAACCTGTCATAAAGACTGTAAATACATTCTTTGTTTTTTTCTTTTACAATAAGATTTGGTGTTATTAACATCGTTATCACTCCTCGTTTTTATCATTTGAAAACGGAATCGGTATACACCCTTCCTCAATATCTCTAAGTAATGCGGCTGTATTTAAAACCATTGCATAGCCATTTTTTCTTTAACCGACATAACAGCCGGCGGAAACCGAGGAAATTGATATTCTTCAATATCCGGTAATTCAGTTATAAAGGGATAGCATCTGCTATGGAGCAAAAGCATTTCTCCTTTTGTTTTAGAAAAACGCATCAGTTCTGAAGGTGATATTAATGGATGACGAATTCCTGACAAGTCAGTTTGTGTTCCGCATAAATCACTCAGATCTTTAACAAGCTCAAGTTCTCTTCCTGACAGATAAAACAAATTCGTACAATTTGAAATAATTGTCTGTGCATTATCTTTTCCGTATTTTGAGTAAAACTGTCTGAGCGATTGAACCACCAGATGAAAACGAATATCTCTTGCTCTCGCTGCTGTCAACATCGTTTCGGCTTGGCGTAAAGGTGGTATGTTGCAAAATTCATCTAAAACAAAATTAAAACGTATCGGAAGTTTTCCGTTATCAGTTTTTTTCGTTGCTGAGATCAAATACTGATAAAGCTGCTGTACAAACATAGATACAACAAAATTGTATCTGGTGCTTTCATCGGGAGTTATCATATAAACAATCGTTTTTTTGTATGGTATTTCATCAAAGTTAATGCCGACAGATGACATCAGACTCGATAAATTAGGTGATGTTATAAACCTGTTTATCATTGCAAATGCAGAAATCATTATTGAACATAACGTTTTCTCACTCGCAGAGAAAAGGCAACCGTAATTAATTGATGCCAAACAGTTCAAAGGAAGCTTGGAAGCAATTTTTATTAACGTTTCTGCACTTTCCAAAGAACACATTTTTGCCAAAGAATTAATATTAACCTTTGAACGAGATGAACAAGTCTCAAACATCAGAAGGATATTTGCCAAAAGCAAATTAGCTGCCGTTTCGTGCCAGAAAGGGTCAGCACGGCTGTTTCTCTGCTCATCGGCAACAATTTCAATAAAATCATTTATCATATTTATTGCAGCTTCCTTTTCGCCTGAACGATAAAGCTTCCACGGTGTACCCAACGGATTCCACCTGTGACTTGCTTTCGGATTTCTGAGATTGAGTATAAAAATCCTATATCCCATTTTTTCTGCGATACCGGAAGTTCGGTTAAAAAGCTCTCCCTTCGGATCAGCAACAAACAGATTTTCACCGCTTGAAATAAGATAATTAATCAAAGGCATTATAAGACGTCTTGTCTTCATTGATCCGCTTGAACCGAATATTATACTGTGATTATCTCCAGAGTCCACAAAAACCCTTCCCGCTTTGGCAACCAACGGTATACCGCCCTTTTCGGATTTGTCAAGCGTACATTCAAACGCGTCCTCTGTTATTTCTTCCTCGTATGCAAATCTTGAATCACCGAATGAGAATGATTCGTTAAGATATTTTTCATATAGCTTCATTTTCATTTTCCTCTCGTATAAGACTGATTTTGCTTGATACTCTTTTTCTTTTTTCATTAACCCTTGCGTTATCTTCCATAACGGAAGTTTTCATCGAACATGTTTTGATTTTCTGAATTAATGTTTCAGCTTTCTCTCTATCGCCTGTTCTTATGATAAAAGCAAAGACTGCCGCATTCCTTTCTGAATAGTCGAGCAATGCCGCAAATCTGTCATCATCCTCACAGCCTGTCCACTCACTTATATCAACCTCAACCAAACCGTAAAAATGATTTTTAAACCTTTTGTTTGCGTTTATTATATTGTGCAGTATTGTCAGCTCACGAAACGAATCATCGCAAGGGTAATGCAGACTGAATGAGATTGTCGGTGTTTTTCCGTGAAAATTATATCCGCTTGTTCTCATAGCTTTCAATATTTGAACAGTCTTAGTGGTTGTATCCGAGTTCGGATAAGTTAAAATAACATAATTCATAAAGGCACCTCCCTCAAACAGCCAAATCATAAAGTAAATCAAGCTTATCTGAGAATAAATCGCCTAATGTTGAACTGCAAGTGTTGAAAGATATTTCAAGCTTTCTGCTTGATGAGATGCGTTCTTCAAACTCATTGCCGTTTTCCATAATCTGAAGTATTCTCGCCGTGTTAAGAGCGTCATCACAAGCTCTGTGTGCTTGACCTTCGAAAAACAAATTTAATTTGCTGAGTGCGTCTTGAAGGTTGACTGCAGACTTGATTTTTGATTTTACTGAAAACTCTTTCTGCAGATCTATCCATTCTTTCGTACATAAAACTTCAAACCTGTCTTTACAGTTTTTCAGCTTACATTCTCCAAAAAATTGATGTTTATCACTGTTGCTCCACTCATAAATTTTAAAATCGTCAGTTCCTATCCATTCATATAAAGCGGAAATTGCCCCCGCAAACTTCGGTGCCCCTGCCAAATGGCGGTTTGTTATTCCGGTCAAGAAGGAGCAATACTCATCAAGTGTGCTGTAAATCGGATGAACATAACTTGAAAAGCTGTCAATCAATTGATAGTCATCGTTCAATTTAACGGCACCTATTTCAATTATTTCATACTGCAATTTTTTTCTGTCAACAAACCTCGATGTAACAGGTGTGAATTCAAAATCAATAATAATATGATGGTTCATAATATACCTCCGTGATTTATTTCGGTAAGTATATATTACAAAACTTTACGTTGTTCAAATAAAAAAGATGATGCCGAACAGTTTCGGGGAATATCCCGGAAACTGTTCGGCGTATGTGCTTTATTAAATTTAATCTTATTCTTCTACATAGAATATGTTTTTGGTTACAAAGGCTGATTCCAAACCGTTTATATCATGACCTTTTATTTGAAGAGTAAATACATTGCAATCATCAGGAACCTTTAAATATAAAGTGTCACCGGTGGAGCTTTTGACATCATCGGCATCCAGCTTATATTCTATACGCTCTATTTCTGCACCGGTTGTTTTTGAAGGATAAACTTTAACTTTAATATAGTCATTTCTTTTAACCGTTGCCTCTTCCAAATCTGGAACGATTTTTCCGTTTACAGATATTTCTATTGTCGGAGGAACGGGCGGAAGAACAACTACAGAGTACCATACCCAATAATTTCTGGCAAGATCTTTTTCTGTTCTGGCAAACACCTGCAATGAAAACTCCTCAAGATTATTTGGTACAATGAACTCCGTATATCCTTCTTCTACGGTAACAACATCACCTGTTCCGAACTTATATTTAATATATGATATAGAATCACCTTCGGGAGCGATAGCTTCTATACCTATCACGTCGCCTTCTTGCACGCAAACATATCCCGGCTCCACTTTTTCGCCGTTAACGCTTACACCGATAACAGGTGTTTGCGTGTTAGGTACAGCATCCATGGCAAGCATCACTTTTCCTTCATTACCTTCAACAACATTGAAACTTCCTATTGATTCAAGAACGCCTTCTTTCAGAATAACAAAGCAATGCTCATCGGTAATTTTGTCAACCTTGATTCTCATCGTGGCAGTATTTGCATCAATAATTTCATCCAAGACTATTTCACCGCTGAATCCGATAATATCAAAGGCATTGTTAAGATATGGTGCTGCTCTTGACACGGCACTTGTCTGATTGACATCAACAATTGTGAATGTATGCTCGCTCCAATCAGTCAATGTTTCGGGACTGGGATGCAGTGCCGAAACACCTACATCGGGAGGCGAAATCAGAAGATGCGGAACGGCATAGAACACAAGAAAAAGTATAAGCGCCGCGGAACCGAGTGGGAGAAGAAATCTTTTAAGAAACACTGAACTGAACGAATCGTCTTTGAACATATAACTCATTTCGCCATAATAGTCTTTTGCAAAATCTGCTGTTTTGACAACCGAGAAATCCGCATTCAGCTTATGAGTTTTAAGATAATCCGTTTTTTCTTCAATAAAAAACGCACCGTTTCGGGCAATCTGCATTGCCTTAAGAATATTTATTGCCGCCATCGCTTTGAATTGCTTATATTTGACGTTGTGGATTTTTATGAATGCAAAAGTAAGAAGATAATGTGGATTATGTTCAAGACTGATATCCTGATTCTTTTTTATGCAATCAAAAAAGCTGATATATGAATCCGAAATAATTCTTCCGTTTTCTCCATCTGCAAGAAATTTCTTTTCTGATGTCAACTCGCTCAAATAAGTCAATGTGTTGATATTAAAGCTGCGCGAACCGATAAGAAAATCATTGTCGGGAGAAATATCGCAGGTTGCATTGCAGATTTTTTCAAGCTCCGATTTGAGGGCTTTGGCAACAATAAAATCATGCATTGTGGAACCCATAACAACTCTCTTTTTCCCGTCATTACGAAAAATACCGCATTTTGAAAACTCTTCAAACAAAACATCTGCAGATATTTTCAAATTGTTTGATTTTACAATTTCTTCAAAGTCGGATTCGAATGTTATGTTTGTATTACGATCAAGCATTTTTTTGCAAATTTGCTCAAAAATCATATCAACATCGATTTCTTCTATACTGTTACTTTCTTTTTTCAGTTTAATCCGAAGAAGTTCCGCTATGTTACTTAAATGGTATTTTATGATATCTGTTTCGGAGTCGACCGCCTCAATATTATTGAGTTCCGCAAGCATTTTTACAATTCTAATATTATTGCCCAAAATTTTATATAATGAGCGTTCTTCAAGTATTTCTGCGCAAGCGGGATTTGTATACATCATATATTCCCTGATTTGTGCCTGAGAAAGACTTTTAAGCTTTATTTCAACAAAACTGCCGGGATTATTTGATATTTCTTCGGCAGATTTTGCCGTTTTCAAATCCTTTTCCAAATCTGTTGACGAGATAATAATGCAAAGATTTTTGAATTCTGAAAACGCATTCAATTCTTCGGCAAGAAGTTTTCTTTTGCGTAAAGAAGCATCATTAAGTCCGTCAATCAGCAAAATGTATGCAGGAAAGCCATAGCATTTATCAGTAGCCGAAAATGCTTTTCTCAACTGCATTCTTTTGGATTCAACGCCCGATACATTACCGAATTTAAAGTATTCGTTAAGAATTCTGTCTGTAAAGGATTCGTTTTCTTTAAGTTTATTGACTGAAATATAGATAGGTGCTGAGTTCACCCTTTTTTCTCTTATGTCATTGTAAAACTTTTTTAAAGCAAAGCTTTTTCCGCTATCTTTTGATCCAGTAAGAATAAAGCGACCGTTAATCGCTGAAGAGCGAATGAAGTTCTGTGTTTCTTGATAAAACTCCAAGTTTTCCAGCTTATCCAAAGATAGTGACAAGGGATCGGAAGAATATGCCTTTCGAAAGAAACTCAACAAATCTTTTTCAACAAAACTTAACCCCTTGTTGTATTCTACTTCCATAGACGGATACAGTATTTCGCTCGCCAACTCACCTGATTCATCAACAAGAACACATTCGTCACAAAAACAATCCAAAACTTTTTCTGTGCTGGCACTCGCACGGTTTTCCGCAAGTGAAATCAGCTTTTCAACAGATTTCATCACAGTATCGCCGTCACCGATACAACTGTCAAACCTGTTATCGGGGTTGCAGCAAATGGTTTTCTTGAAAAAGCGTGCAAGTTCATCAAAAAAACAAACATTCACTCCCAAAAACAGCTCGTTGTCAGTATCAAAATCATACTCCGCATCGGTTTCCATTTCGTTAAACGATGGAAGATAGCCGAAAATTCTTTCAAACAGAATCGCACCTATTGAAAAAATATCCGTTTTTTCGCTGAATTCATCAAGGTTAAACTGCTTTTGCTCGGGTGCAGAATATCCTTCGGAATACGAAAAATCAACATCATTGCTGCGTATATTTTCTTTTTTAACAACAGTATCCAGATCCAAAAACTTCAGAATTCTTGTGTTCCTTTGCTCATAAGAATGCTCAATGCAGAGAAGATTTGAGGGCTTGATATCAAGATGAAGATAACCCGCCTCGTGCAAAGCGCCTGTAATAGCACATATATCGCAAGTCGCTTTAAGCATTTCTGCAAGGCTTTCGTTTTTTATATCCTCATATGTTTGGTATGATTCCACCGGAATTTCCGCATAGGAAGTTCCGTTACCCTCAAAAAAATCGTTATTATGGCAAACAGAGAACGTTCCGTTTATATCATCCGAAGCAGAAATATTGTTTATCTGGCGATTTTTGTTGAGAAAATCATTTTTGTGTTTCTCAAATTTTTCGGCATCTTCGGGTATTATTTTTCCGTCAGGGTCTCTTGAAAGCCTTAGTCTTTCGGGATAAAACTCTTTCAGAATGCATCGCTTTGCATTACCGAAGTTATCTTCTTTTTCTGCGGTATAGACCAAAGTGTTGGCTCCCGAGCCGATGTGCGAAACAATTCGGTATTCAGTTTCCTGAGTGCTGCTTTTCAGTTTATAGCAGCAATCATTTTTTAAGGGTATTCTTGTCATGGCATTTCCTCCTTAAGGTTGTTGCCAATATGTTATCATCGCATAACGATAAAAAAATAGAAAAGATCTTTCCAAATCAATTGTTTAGGGCAAGATTCCATAATACAGAGAAACTTTTTACAGGAGAATCTGACTGTGCGCAGGTCAAAAACACAAAATCCAACGGTTCTTTGGAATAGAGCGTTGCAAACCCGCATTCTGTCAGTAATGTGTTAATTTCGAATTTATAATCTTTAAATGTTTTTTCTTTTGACTTGTGAAAAACAAAAAAGTGAAGAAAGATGAGCAGAGAACGAAGCTGTTCATATGTATTCATATTGCCTTTTCCGGCTTCGAAATGATTTCCTTCAGCAAATGACGGCGACGGCATATTTTTAAAAGCCGAGCAAAGAAAATGTTTGTAATTTTCCAAGTTTTCGTTATTTTCAATTTTTTTTAACACAGAAACCAGGTCTTTTTTATACAAATCCAGGATTTCATTATCGCAATAATCGATAAAAGTGTCCTTTGCAACTGTGTTCATTATCAACGAGATATCTTCGCACTCTTCCTTGTTTTCTTTAAAACCCGAGTCAGCAACTGCTTCTTGAAAATTTGCAAACTGAATAGAACCCTCTTTGAAATATTCTGAATCTTTGTTTAACTCAGAATACGGAATGTTACAAGTTTTAATAAGCCAATCTTTATAAAATTTGTTTCCGGTATTTAACTTGCACCAAGGTTCGTTTTCAATTTCGTTCAAAGCCGCAACGGAAGCGTTTCTGAAAATATCGGTTATTCTTTTTGTGTTACCAAAACCATATGTAACAGAAACCCAAAACCACGGAAAATAAGATGAAGACAAAACATTATCTTGTAATTTGGTTAAATCTGACAGATGTTTTGTTGCAGTGTTAATCCAGAAGTCATGTTTAATTGAGTATCCGATAGCGTTATCTTCATATTCGGCAAAATGTGTATTATTTAGTGCAGACATCAAAAACTTTTCACCGCTTTTTGTTTCTGACAAATATTTTATATATTTTAATACTTGCTCTTTTGCCCGAACATTATTCACTGAGAATTCCAGGCGAATTTTAATTAATTCATTGATAAAATCTTCAGGTTCAAGTTCAAACAAACTTTCAATTGAATTTGCTCCGTGAGTATTAAGAAAATCTTCTTTTGCGGAGTTAATATCGATTTTTTTGCCCAAATAGAGACAACTGAAAATTTCAATGTCTTCAGCGCAGGCCGCAGGCAAAGACGGATCTTTTTTCGTTTCGATATAATCTTTGATTGAGTCTATTGGCGATTCATCATTATATCCTTTACCGCCAAACCGCTTTGCTTTACTGTGTGCTGATAAAAGTATTAAATCAAAAATCTGTTTTTTGTCGAGTTCAAGTTTTTTGATAAGTGCATACATCAGAATCCTGTCTGAAAAAGAGTCCGTAAGTTCAGGGGTTCCCTTACCTTCTCTCCAGTATTTAATTCTGGTGTTGTCTTTGCTTTCACGTCGAATATACTTGTTTTGCAAACCCTTTGAAGAAACAAGTGATAAGGCTGTTTCTTCAAGTTCTTTTCTGTTAAGCTCTGTGCCGCTTTTGTTTTCATAGTCTTTAATAAGAAAACTCAAATACGAACTTAAATCGTTTGTTTGCAAAAATTCTTCGGCTTGAGCTTCGTCCTCAACAGAATTGATCAGATAATTAAATAAAGAAACACAACCGCCGTTGCAATTCATTGCACTGGCATAAAAATGAGAGTGATTTTTATTTTCGTTGCTGTAAGCATTCTGAAATGCCTTTTCATATTCGCTTGATATAAGGTCCTCGTAGTTTTCAAGCATCAAAACGGCATCTTTGAAACTCTTTTTGTTAACGAAACAATATTCAAAAATCAAATCAACGGGATTCCTTGTGAACGCAGGTACACCGCCAAAAAGTTTTGCAAAAAACACTCTGACTTCATCACGATTAAGACCGAGTGCAAAGGCAACCTGAAAAAAGGCAATTTTCGAGTTTTGTTTGGTCATGGAATATTCGGAATATGCGAACCAATTTCTTACGGTTCTTGATGAAACCTGCCATTTTTTATCTAATCCCTCAGAGGTTTTTGAGAGAAGTTCGAATAATCCGTTCGCTTCATTTTTTTCGGTAAATCCGTACTCGGAGTTGTTTTTTATATAGTTTAAATAATAGGTTCTCAGAGTTTCTCTGAAAACACTGCGCTCTTTATTTACTTGTTCTAAATCTTCAAAAACACTGTCAAGAATTTCTTTTGGTTCTTTCTTATTGATGTCGGACAAAATTTCTGAGGTTTCTTGTGCTTTTTCATCAAAGAAAATTGTATCTTTCTGCATAAAACCATCTCTTTCTTATTTTAAAATTTCAATTAAAGATTATAATTTAGAATTATACCCCAAAGGAAACAACTTTTTTATTCTTTACACGTAACGAATGCTATTATATTCTTGCAGCTTATGAAGCGGCAAAAATTCGGAGGTGTTTTAAAATGAAAAAATATGTTACTGAAAAGTTCTGCGATGTTATGTCTTATCTTACAGTTGCTCTCGGGGTAATACTCATTGCCTTAGTTGTTATGAATTACCCCAAAATCACTTCTCTTTTGGACAGAACACTTTTTAATCAAAACAAAGCGGTTTCTTCTTCAATTATTGTGGATGACAATACTGAATGGAAAAATCTTGATGAAAGCGAAAGAGTTCTTAAGGCAATTGAGATGGGAGGCATCACGGACTATCTCAACAGTCGTGAAATTGAGTTATACAATGAAACGGTGAGGTTTATGAATTCGGTTAAAGGTAAATCGGATTATGAGGTCTGCCTTGCCGCTCATGACTGGATATGTGACAATGTTACATATGACGATGATGCCGCAAAGGAAGACAACGATTTAAGCTATGTATACGATAGCACGAGCAGTTATGGCGGAGTGGTAGAAGGCTACACTATTTGCGGGGGCTATGCCGAAAGCTACCAGCTTTTAACAAAATGTTGCGGCATCGAAACTTATTATGTCGTAGGCAAAGTACCCGAAGGCGGTTACCATGCTTGGAACATTTCGCGCATAAACGACCAGTATTATGCTATAGACTGCACTTACGATGACAATGGTACTGACAGATACAAATACTTTATGGTGTCTGATGAGTTTATGAAGAATGTTGGTCGAGAATGGAGTTATGAAGAATTTCCTGCCTGCACAGATAAGCAATATGAGTTTGCACGATATACAGAATTTTCTTCACAAAACGAAGTTTTCGATTATGTTGTTGGGTCATTGAACAATGCAGGAACAGCATTTGTAAAAACGGATTTTGAAATTGACTGTTTTGACGATATATGCGAGTCGGTTGACGCCGGTTTTGCATATTCCAAAACAAATATGGACGGGTTTAATTACTATGCAATTAAATTATAAAACCATATATATTGACTTTAAGAATGTTATCCGCTAAAATTGTTGATATATAGCAAAACTTTATATGTATTATACGAATAGTTTATCAATATATATAAACTTTGTCAATAAATCTTCACATTCATAGTTATACAAAGAAAAAGGAGCTATCATGAAAAAGATTGACTCGTTTTTAGAAAAGCATTTTATCGGTGTTTTGATTTTTCAAATTCTATTAATTGCTTTAGCAATAATCCTTGTTATCAATTTTGATTTTCAAGATCTTGTGCTTTTCAACAATCGTCTTGCTGATGCTATAGTAAACTTTATTTTTAACGGGTATTAATCATCAAATATATGTCGATATATGACTGTTTCAGCTTTCGCATTGCACAAAAACTTTAATCAGGAGGAACATACAATGAAAGAAATAAAAACATTTGAAATACAGAAAGAATTACGCAACAAAATCCCTGAAGGTCACTTTTGCGAGAATGGTCCTTGTTCCAGTTGCAAACACTCGGTATGGGATCATGGTAGTTTATATTGCAACTACAAGCGCAGATGGGTCTCTCCTAATGAGTGGCATTTTTGCTGCAACGAATAAACGCAAAACATCATAAGTTCAACAATTAAATGAAACAAATGTGCAATGCGAAAGCACTCGCGAGGTTATAAAAATGATTGTTTTTAAAGAAAACATATATAAAAAAATCCAAAAGGAATTGTCGAAAAACCCGGAATTTGAATGCGGAGGTATCCTCGGCAAATGTGAAAATTGCATTACGGCGTTTGAATACGACAAAACAGGCTCAAACAAGAGCAAAAATATATATTTTCCCGATGTAGAAACTCTAAATGTAATTCTTAAAACTTGGGAAAAAGAAAACATAAATTTTTGCGGATTCGTTCATAATCATCCAAACGGTTCTGCCGAACTTTCAAACGGTGATATCAATTTCGCTTTAAAAATCATTAACAACTTTGATAATATAGATGATTTGCTGATGGGTATATATGTTGTTACGCCCGACTGCAAAAACAACAACTTGGTATGGTATCTTGTCCGAAAGGATAAGGTTGACAAAATCTATCCGGATATTATCAAATGACATATAAAAAATTTATGAAAGAAGGCAAAAACATGAAAAAGGTACTTTCCTTTGCTCTCGCAGTGATTATGGTTTTCGGTTCTGTTCCTCTTGCAGCTTTTTCAAATTTTAACTTGAATGGACTTTTTCCGTTGTCTGCAATAACTGCAGAAGCTGCAACAGCTGTTGTTATCACAACATGCGATGCCAATCCCGGCGATAATAACGCCTGGCTTGATATCGACTCCGATCGGGTAGAATGGACTTGCTCAGCATCGGCAAAATCCTACCGCTACACTGTTGTTGAAGTTGATAAAAGCGGACAGAAGATAGCATCTCCTCTTGTTGAGTTAAAACTCACAACAAGTAAGTACTTTAGATTGTCTTCAATAAACGGCATGAATCCCAGCTCTATCTATAAGGTTTGGGTAGGCTGCTATACAGATTCTTCAGGTAACACAATCCTTCAGGGTGACGGCGGTTGCGAAGCGTATTTTCGCACGAATTCGACCACACCTACGGTTACCACAGGCAAAGCATCGAATATAGGAGATACATATGCCACACTCTCCGGCACCCTTGAAAAGAACGGCGGTGCTTCTATTACTGACCATGGTTTTGTTGTAAGCACCTCAAGCTCAAAGCTTACATTGGCAAAAGGTGATGTCTATTCTCTCGGCAGCGCCGGCGCTAACAAAGGAACATTTACAAAAAAGATTACGGACCTTTCCCGTGCAAAGACATATTATTTTAAGTATTACGCTCAAAATGAGAACGGTGTCGAATACGGCGATTCAGCTTTATTCACTACAAATTGTTCCCATTCGGAAACTGATGAAAAAATCTCCACCTCAAACGAAGTAATCTATAAAAGTATTTCTTCAACACAACATCAATTGAAATGTTATTATGATAAGTACTGCACTCTATGTTATCAGACCGTTGAGAAAGCTTACAGATATGACACTACAACAGAATCGCACTCGTTTAACAGTGCAGGTATCTGTGAAGACTGTAAATATGCCAAAGGCTGTGCTCATGAAAATCAGATTAAGGAATACTATGATGAGCGCTATAACATAACTGACAGCAAAACGCATGAATATGTTAAATATTACAAGCTTGTGTGTTATGACTGTGGTATTGATGTAGATACCAAGGTTATGTGGGATACCACTACTCAGAATCATTCTTTCTTACGCAACGAATGCACCAAATGCGGCTATGTAAAAAATCAGGCTTTGAGCGTAACTCTTACAGCAGACTCCGCAAAGGCAAATGTTAACACTAATTTCGGTGCAACGGCACAGGCAACAGGCGGTGCGGGCGGATATCAGTATACACACTCTGTTTTCAACGAGAAAAACGAGGAGTTAAGATATCTTTCATATTCTGAGGTTACCCGTTTTTCTTACAGCACAACAAAACCCGGCAAATATTATTTCAAGGTAACAGTTAAAGATGCTGACGGCACAACTGCAACAGCAACTTCGGATATGATAACCGTAGTTTGCCCTCACGAAACATATGATACCGATAAATTCAGAATCACATCTTCACTTGAATATGAGCAGTATAACGATTCTCAACATTATTCAATTTGGTATTATAACTGGGATTGTACTGTTTGCAACGACAGATACAAAGAGCATGTTACCGATGCCGAAAACAAATCTTTGGAGAATCATTCATATTCATCCAACAGCAATGTTTGTAAATGTTGCGGTTATACAAACAGCACAACATATACGATAAACTATGATGCCAACGGCGGTATAGGTGCGCCTGCAAGCCAGACTAAGAAGTATAACGTTACCTTAAAATTAAGCACGGTTATTCCGTCAAAAAAGGGCTACACTTTCCTTGGTTGGTCAACAAGCGCTACTGCAACAAGTGCTACATATAGTGCAGGCGGAAATTATACCAAAAACAGCAATTGCACACTATATGCCGTTTGGTCTTCGGCTGTTCCCAAGGTTATTATCGACGGAACTGAAATTGCCCCCGAATATCTCAGAAAAGAGCAAACCGGAGTTTATGCGGAATTATACAAACTTACCTCTGCATTAAACGGTTCATACACCAAGAACGGTAATAATGCAACGGTAAGGATATATAATGAAAATTATGGCGATTACTTCAGGTTGTTTTATACTTTACCTTCGAATGTTTCAGAAGGATCAACATTCAATGTTGAAGTTTATAATGAAACAACGGCTGATAAATTTCTAACACACGGTGTTTATTCCGACGGAATGATTTTCGGTAATGTTGATTTGTTAACAAGAATAGGTAACATGAAACGCTCGACAAATTACAACGAAGCAACCAAATGTGAATATGTAAAAGCAAACGCAACACAAGAAGGGTTTACTGATAAAACAAGCACAGTGTCGTTCAGTATACGTGAATCCGCCTCAAAACCAGAGATTTCTGGATCAACAACAATATCTTTTGAACAAGGCTGGTTGGTAAATGACTCTATAACTTATAATCATGGTCTTGCACAGTTTTGCTCGCAGTTTTCTATGATAGGTTACAGCGATTGCTATGGTAAAGCGGTTAATGTTAATTCAAAAACACAGCTCAAAACTGCGCTTGAAAGTGTCGGCTTTGAACTCGTCGATATTAATATGCAAACAGGTAGAGATGAGGTTAACTATTTCATTGCTGCACGACAGGGACTGGATTTGAAAACCGGCAAAGTATATGATGTGATATTCGTAGGATTAATCGGTTCTTATAAAGACCAGTGGTATTCTGATTTTGATCCCTACGGCATGGAATCAAATGACGAACAAAAACTCTTGGTTGACGGAACAACTCATCGCGGTTTTTATCATGCCCAAAAATATGTGTACGGCAAACTTTATAATTATATGTACGGAAAGTACAAAGGAAATTATCCAAAAGATAGCATCAAAATCGTTTTAACAGGACACAGCAGAGGTGCGGCAGGAGCCAATTTGATAGGAAAGCAATTGATTGATGAAGGTATATACACCTCAAAAGACAATATATTTACATATGCTTTTGCAACTCCCAACTCCGCACTGACTATGGCAGGCACAGAAAAAAAGGATTACAAAGGAATTTTTAATATAGTAAATCCTGAAGATTTTGTGACCAAAGTACTTCCGAATGATTGGGGGTTTGCCAGATTCGGCAGAACGTTCAAATTGCCGAGCTGTACGAACGATACAGCGTATAGCAGTTATAAACGATCTATGCAAAGTGAATATGGAAAAATCAGAAAAGGACAAACTTATTTGTCTTTTAAAGAAGGCGAAAAACCTACCTTTGATGAGGTTAAGGCTTTTAATGAAATAGGAAATTTATACAATTTCTATTATAAAGAATATAATGATGTTGTTTATGCGGGACGAGGACATGCCCAAATTATTACTACTATCCCATATAACTATTTCAGAGACACCTTGTGCCGTTATTGTGCAACAGATGGCGATGATAAAATGTGTATGGCAGGTGCTGTGCTTCCCCACTCGAAAATGGATTATTTAGCAAATTATTTTTATAAATATCAAAATGAATTTAGAATGGCTCACGAAATGCAAACATACTGTGCCTATATGCTTTCAATGACAGAAAGTCAGATAAAGGAAGGGGAATTCGGCAGAAAGGAACTCAGTGTCTCCGTAAACTGTCCTGTTGATGTTGATATTTATGACAAGAAGACAGGTGAGCTTGTCGGCAGAATAAGAAATAATGTTGTTGATGAAACAATTGCCGCAAAAGAAAACTCAGTTGTAATGACTGTTGACGGTGATTCGAAATCATTCTGGCTTCCTTCAAACGGCGATTATAAAGTTGTTCTTACCGGTAACGATGACGGTACAATGGATTATATCGTAAGAAGTGTTGATTCAGATACAGGTGAAACTGAACGAATAAATTACTTTGATGTTGAAGTTGTAAAAGGCGTATCAATGAACAGCGAGTTTGGTCCCGATAATTCTACCTTGGAAGATTTCGAATTAGAAGATGAATCCGGAACCGAAATAGCTCCGACTGAAAAGCTTTATGAAGACGGCTTTAATACCATTGAAATTAAGGTTTCTGCAGATGGCGATGGCTTTGTAACAAACAACCACAATGCAACAAAGGGCGACTATGTAACAGTCGATGCAACACCGAACACCTCTAATCTTTTCCTTGGCTGGTACAATGAAAAAGGTGAACTTTTAACCCGTAACATAAATTATTCTTTTGTTGCAAAAGAAAATGTTTCGCTTACTGCTAAATTTACGAGTTTTGCAATCATGACACCTTCGACAACCAAAATAAGTTACGGCGATTCAATTATTCTTCATGCTGATATTAAGGAATCTCTTCCCACGGGCTCAACAATAAGGTGGACTGCCGATAACGACAATTTCGTTTACAGCGCATCAGCCGACGGTAAAACCTGTACGATTTCGCCAAACAAGAGCGGAGACACTACCTTTACTGTAACTGTTTATGACGAAAACGGAAATGTCATCGGAACAGACACACAGATAATGACCTCAAAAGCAGGTTTCTTTGATAAGATCATTGCATTCTTCAAGAAGTTGTTTGGTTTAACCAAAACAATCCCACAAATTTATAAAGCAGTTTTCTAAAGAGAAAACAGTATGTCTTAGGGGTTCCTTCTTTAAGTAAGTTTCCTTGACACAGGTTTTGCAGCAAAACTAAATAATTTTCATTTGGACGGCATAGTTTCGGCTATGCCGTTTTTTTCGTGTTGTTGGTTGATGTTTCTTCGATTGATTTTGAATTTGATTTAGTCAAAATATGATTATTTGAAATATAAAGCCCACCTATTGACAACGAAGAAAAACTGATATAAAATATCAACGAACATTTGTTTGCTGTAAAATTTAAATATTTTTATTTTTCGTCAATTTTCAGGAAAAATTTTTGCATTCTCACTCCATAATAAGTGAGAGCAAATATTTTTATTTTTTTGAAAATGCAGGAAAAATATATCCGCTTTCATTCCATATAAAATGAGTGGGTATCTTCTGAAGCAATAGTTTTTGAACAAACTGTAAATTATTGAAATGTCAGGAAAAATTTGTTCCGTTTCATTCCTTTATAAATGAGAGGATAAAAATTCTTCGTAGTGTGGTGATGCAATTATATCGGACAACCCTAATTTCAGTTACATCGTTAAACTCCCGAATCAGATAATTACGATTCCGCAGGACAGTCATCTTGCGTGGCTTCCGTTGTTTTATGCTCTGCCAAAAGAACTTGTGCGGAAACGAAAGGATTATCTTTATATTCCGAGAAATCCGTATGAAGTTCTTTACACAGATAATTACAATCATCTCATCAACGATGATGTATTTCTTCAGCTTATATGGGAATCGTATGCGTGGTCGGTGTGGCAGTTCATTCAGGTTCCCCGCCGTGACGGTTACGGTAACATCCCCGGCAAGTGGACAGACTATTCGGGTGATTTTCCTTTGTGGCGGTTGTGCTTTGTAATTCATAATTACTTCCGAAAGAAATTCGAATATGAAATGGAATGGAGTTTTCAGAAACTGTATATGATGCCGAGAGAAATGCAAATCCCGTGGCTTACATATCAGCAGTTCAGCAATCTCATCGGCAACCTTACGGATATGATTGTTGCAGAACAGAACTGGCAACCGATGATTGATGAAATATGGAAGAACCGTCAGATGGAAGATTACAGCGAACGTAAAAGCACATACAAAAGAGATTTCATCAACAAGTGGTATTGCTCGTGGAACAAAAAGAAAAGTCCGATTTTTCTTGATGAAGCAATCAAATCCGGTGAAGAAATCAGCGAAGAATTACTCGTTCAGTTGCCGTCACCCCGTGAAGATTTTGAAACAAGAATTCTTTCAAAACACAAAGTCGAAGCATTCTTTGAAACACTCGACGGAAAAGACAAACGTATTTTGCAGATGCGAATGGACGGATGCACGCTTGAACATATTGCGGCATTTTTCGGCTACAAAACGCCAAGTGCAATTTACAAACGGATTCAAAAAATCGCAACGGCATACGAAGATTTTGTTTCAAGAGAATATGGAGAATTTTTGGACATCCACTCAAAGAAAAATAAACAAGCAGACAAAGACAGTCACGATTGATTTCGTGGCTGTTTTTTGATGCCCGAAAGGAGATGTTAAGAATTGAAAAATTAGCAAAAAACCGAATTGAAGAACCGCAAATGACCAACGCATCGTTTTGAGAAAATCCATTAAATGAAACGATGTTTTTTACGGTTCTTGAACCGA
>JAFWYP010000018.1 GCA_017517665.1 Clostridia bacterium
CCGTACTCTGCGTGCGTGGAATGTTCGTATTGACGAGGTGTTTTTCCTTGGCGGAGTTAAGAAAAGCGAAGTTCTCAAAGCATTCAATGCCAACATATTCTTTGACGATCAGGCAACCCACACCGACCCCGCATCAAAGCTTGTCCCCTCCGCAAGAGTACCGTATAAGAAATAAAAAACGCCTGCAACAAAACCGTTGCAGGCTGTTTTTATGTGTATTCAACTTCTTTTGCGATTTTTCTGATTTCATCAAAATCCCATTGCGAATCAGCAGTTGCAATAATATGTTTTTGGCCCTCTTTCAGAAAGGTTACGATATGATTGACACCCCATTTGTCATAATCATATCTTGTTATGTGCAGACATTCAACATTTTCAATCAGGTACGACGTCATAAGATTTCGATTATAAAAAAGCAAATCATTTGTGTTCTGTTCAATTGGTAAATTATCGAAATCGTAATGAGTCAGAACATAAAATTCACGCCATATTTTTTCTGCACTGACCGTTTCTTCTGCGGGACACGAATATATAACATTATCCGTATTATAATCAATACACCGTTGGACTTTATCTGTATAAAAGTAATATATTTCTCCCATTTCATCGAAATTGTAACCTTGATATAGCGGAGAAAGTTTCCTGCTGACGATATTGTAATATCTCACCGAATTGTTGCGTTTCTCAAGAACAGCAACATCATTTCCAAATGGGAAATAAATGTTATCGTATTCGCAAGGTGTAATCTTTTCACAACAGATTTTTGTGCTTTTTGAACTCTCTGTGAATTTAAAAGCATAAAGTCCGTGCTTGCCGTTAAGCGAAACTGAAACCATATTGGTAAATCCTTTTTCACTGCAGAAAGTGTCGATATAATCATATTCACAATCAATAAGAACGGTCAGCCTGCTATTTTTGTGCTTTTCTGCAACACCGAATCTACCGTCACGGCTTATTATGCAAAGATCTCTTGTATCAACTCTGAAATCCTTGCACGAAGTTATATCTGTGAAAAACTTTTTTACAACTTTTATTTTGGTTGACATAATATCACTCCTTTAACTCTCCGGGTCTCGGCCATTCAACATCGGGGTTATTTATAATATGCTTATATTTTTCAGCCTCCTGCGGATTGGCAATATCTCTTTCGTTTATAATCATTTGTTTAAGGTTTTTTATTTTTTCTATCCCTTTAAATCCTAATTTTGTTTTGTACGAAATAACTGTACCACCGATAAATAAATATTCCAGACTTTCAAGCTTTTTGAATTTTGTGAAAAGTCCGCGAATATTGTATACACAAAGTATTTTCAGTTTTGTAAGTGTATCGAGATTCTTTAATGTATACATTTTCATATCCAATCCGCACATATGCAGTTCTTTCAGATTTGTAAGCTCTCTGATAAAACTCAGATCAAACGAACAAACGATTATCCGCAAACAGGAAAGCTCGGGTAACGATTTTAACAATTCGGTGTTTTTCATCTCTTCTCCTATATGATCAAACCATATATGTTTTAATTTCTGACAATTTTCAATACCTGAAATATCAAAGAAATCCAAACGCTCATATTGTTTGCATAGATTCCACCTGATTATCAGACTTTCCAGATTCGGAACGGCAGTCAGAAATTTAAGGTCAGGAAGGCCCGCTGAATGAATTTTTAATTCTTTGAGATTCGGAAAAGCCGGCAAGATTTTTTTGATCATTTCTGCATCCGCATTTTGTTTGTGAAATTCAAATATTTCCAATCTTTCAATCTCATCGAAAGATTTGTTATAACAACGGGAAAAAGGATTGTTCAATGCGTTGGCAAGTTCAATTGCTTTTTCAGAATCTATTGAATATCTGTATTGATTGTCAATGCCCCAGTATTCATTATCTCCGCATACTGTTTTACATAAATCTATTTTCCTGAAAAAATATGAAATCATAACAAACAACCTTTCGTAAGTCAATAAATAAAGAACCATCTCTTGAGGTAAGAATACCAAAAGAGATGGCCTTTTTTTGGTACATATCAGACTTTGACTATATACATTATTCTGACGGACTGCCCTGTGTACATACTTCTGACGAGTTTTTCCGCTTCTGCGGCGCCCGTTGCGGAAACAATAGGCTCGGAATGCACATTGTTAATCTGGCAAACAACCTTCCATCTGTTCAAAAAATCACCTCCCGTTACTTTGTAAATACATAGTAACAGGAGGCGTGGGCTGTTTTAGGGAGATGTTAATATTTTATCTGATTTGAGTGAGAGTTAATTCATCTTGTTTACCGCTGTAAAACTTCTGCAAAACATCTGCAAAAAGTTCGTCTTTGGTGGCGTAATAAAACAAAGTCATGCATGAACAAAGTTTGAGATTATCGGGATAACCCATCACATCAAGGGCATCTCTTGATTTACATTCAAGAAGCGCACGGCAGATTTCTATGAGATTCTTGCCGAGATAACTGTCATTATAGAATTCTTTTGCTTCTTCGGCATCTTCAAGTCCGTAGAAAATAGCATTATGGCTGTAACCCAAAGATTTTAACTGTGGGAAAACATACCATATCCAATGTGACTGCTTGCAACCTGACTTGATTTCCCTCAACGCCACATCAAAAAACAACTTGTGCGGTTCATAAAAGCGTTCGATGTTCATATTATTGCTCATTCTGTAAAAATCAGCTTATTTGTTCATATTTTTTTATAAATCCAAGTTGATATTTAAACTCGCCAAGATCATCAAACTTATCAAATATTAATTTAGCAAGTCTTTCGCCGTCAATCAAAATAATATTATTTTCACTGGCACTTGAAATTACATCCTCTGAAAAAACTCCGCTGGTTATAAAACAATATCTTATGTTATTTATGTCAACAGAGATATTCAGAGATGTGTCCTTTTCAAGTAATTCGACAACACCATTCGCCGCTTGTTCTTCTATTTGGTTTTTAAACTCTTTAATCTGTGTTAACCCATGGTTACTTGTGTTACCATCATAATGCTTTGCTTGAATATAATATACCGATGTGAATTCGTCACCTAATAAAGATTTTTTTATTGCGATAATATCTGCATCGGCAACACCTTTGCCGCATTGTTTGTTCAAGGTATATGACTCAAAGCCACATGAAGTGAAAAGCTTTGAAATAAGTTTCTCAAAACCAACGCCGTGGGCCTCAAGCGATGTTATTGCATAATTTTGCAGTGACTTATGTATCTTTTTTATAGTTTCATCATTTTCAAGTTCTTCTTTGTGTTCAAGTATTGTACTGCTTGATAAATCCTTTTGTTCATTTCTCAAGTTATCGATTTCATGTTTGATTTTATCACCATCTATGGATAAAACGGTGAAACCTCTGCAACCGAGTTTTGTGGTTAAGGCTGTGTTTTTTCCTTTCCTTTTGAAACGTAACGGAGTTCCGTTTTCAAGGATAAAATCTACTTTTAATTGATTGTATAAATAACCATCTTCACTTGCCTTTGAGTATTGGTAAACGTATTCACCTGTTGATTGTCCGATCATAAAACTATCACCACAAGGGACGACAACTATGTCACCTTTTTCAATACTCATAAACCTTATTATTTCATTTCTTTTTCTTCCTTTGAGTTGATTTGAAATATTTTCATCTTTGTAGTATGTTTCATCAACTTCTTTTATTAGGCTGGCAATGTCAGCTGTATATGATGAAAAATTAATGTTTTTCCAACCTACAGCAACAACACCGTCTTTAGCAAAATCATATGCATTATACATTGTTCTGACCATATAATATTTCATTTATTCAAGTCTCCTTTATTTTAAAAATTAAAGTATTTTTCAAAAACCTTATCATTTCTTACTGTATCTAAAAGTTCTTCCCAATAAATTATATCAAACATGAAATCCGAAGCATTTTTTACACGTTTTTTTGCTTTTTCATAGTTTTTATTAATGCTTTCATTTTTTTGAGGAACAAGAAAAACAGTATAATTTTCGTTTTGGGCTAAGCAGATGTTGCGAACAAACTGGTAGTTGTTTTTATAATCAAGAAAAGTTATATGTGCATCGCTGTGGAATTTTTTCTGAAATTTTTCGTAATGGTTGTTGTCAACTGCTTCATTATCGCCGATTTTTATCTTTTTACTTGCGTTTCCGAAGTTTTCTTCTGTATATTTTATTTCAAAATAAACCTTTTTGCCTTTATCAAGATAAATCACAAAATCTACACTTGTTTTATCTGCTGCCTCGTACTCCAGTTCTCCGTGTTTAGCGGCTTCAGGAATGCTCATACCGGTTTTATCATTGATAAATCTGATTATTCTGTTAAGTTCTGCAGGATTATTTATTATCGGATAAAAATATGAAACACAAAGAATCTGAGACGAGTTCAGATGACTCCAATGAGTATGTAATGTTATTGGCTTATCGGTATCTGACGGAATGAAAAGTTTATTATCGACTTGTTGATAATTGTTGCCTATCAAATTAAGATTCTCTTTTTCATAGCCTTTTGGAAGAATATGCTCGTAGTCGATTCCATTGATTGTTACATTGTCTGTAATTTTCAAAACCTCTCTTTTGTACCTACCGAGATGCGTCCATACTTGCGTTCTGAAATCTGTGTATTTCATAATTATTCCTCACTCTCCGTACTTCTCCACCGCTTTTTGCAGTGCGGTTTTTATATCATTCACAAGGCTTTCTGGGGATGTTACGGTTATATGCTCGGCGTACTGCATCGCCCAGAATTTCATTGCCATTTTGCTGACTCTGACTTCAGCCGTTACCTCGTCTTCGGTTTCATCGCTGAATTTAACGTCCTTGCCGAACCAGTCAATAATTTCGGTAACAATGTATTTCTTTGCTCTGAATGTGACCTTTTCGGTCTTATCCGCAAACATATAAATATGCTCTGCCATATGTTTGGGCAAATCAAGTCCGTGTTCAAGACCCTCAACCTTTTTCATCGGTTTTACTGGAGTGTCAAGCAAGCGTATATCCGTTATTCTGTCAAGGCGGTAATTTGATACGTTGTTGTATTTATCATAATTGCAGACAAGATAATATCTGCCGTTTGTGGCAACCATCTGATATGGGTTTACAATGTATTCTCTCACATTGCCCTCGCTGTTTTTGCGTGGGTGCTGTTTTTTGTCCGTACCCATATCGTTATACTTGAAAGCAACCTGTTTACCCTTGCTTATTGCCTCATCAAGAATTTCAATCGTCAAGAAAAGTTCCTTATTCTGAGGCATATTCTCAGGTAAGTTGCGGATATGTTTTACTTTATTTCTGAAATATTTGTTTGAAAGCCCCTCAATTTTCTCAATTAATTCCTTGCACTGCGAATAGGGAATGTGCTTTGAGAAAAGCAGGCTGTCAATCAGCAGACGGAGTTCTGCATCTGTGAAATCACGCACAAGATAAAAGTCTGAAAGAATATAGCTTTCTTCAAGCTCTCCCTTTGAATTCTTAACCATTCGCAGAGCTTCACTGTATTCGATTTCATAACCGAATTCAATCAGATTCATCAGATTGCGCTTGATTGCCTTGCGGTCAACCTTCATATCATATTCCGTTTCAAGAATCTCCGCAATCTCTTTCTGACTCAAACGGTGGTCTTCATCGGTATACTTTTTGAGAATATCAAGAATGTTGATTATGAGCAATTTTTTCGGCTGCATTGAGTCCATAACTGTCACCTCTGTTTTTATTCTATCATCATTGACACCATTATGCAATATGCCGTGGGACATTTTCGGTACATCTTTTTTTGTGTGACGGTCACGTCAACAAGTTTTTTCAACACAGGCGGTATCGATATTAAATTCACAAGAAATAATGTTATTATTCATAAGTAAAAAAACTCCTTTTAATAGTTTGAAAAACGTAGGAAAAGTAGAGCTTGAAACCGTTGATACATAAGGGATTGAAAGTGCGGTAATTGATGGGTACGTATAGTTTGACCCGTAACCCCGATTTTGCGGTTACTTTTTCCACATAACGAACTTTAAGGTTGCAAAAATCAAGTGATAAAAGACACTTTCATTACAGTTAAAAATTAACCAAATAGAGCTTCTGAAACCGTTGTATATCAACGGTCTCAGAGTGCGGTAATTCAGGGGTGCGTATAGTTTGACCTGTAACCCCGATTTTGCGGTTCTATTGTTCCAATGCCAATTTTTAAATTGTAAGAATCGGGATAATTGCAAATTTGCAAAAAATTGACAAGATTTCAAAAATTGATTATAATATAATTAGATAAGAAATTATCTCAGCGAGAACAAAGACATTCTCTCGGTCGAATGGTCGAGGGGTTCAATACGGCGGGAAAGGAGATTTTAGCAACAGCCAACAAAGCTTCGCCGTTGAATTCCAAATGCAACGTCGAGCTGCCGCAGTCGGTAACCGACTCATTCGCAAGGTTTCTTGTGCCGGAGATACGAAAGTATTATGAATCCGAAGAAGGCAAAAAAGCGTTTGAAAAATGGCAGCAAGAAAATGGGTAAGACAGTAAGTCTATGGTGACATAGCAACATATAAATAAAAGAGAGCCAAGGCTTTAAACCTTGACTCTCTTTTCTGTTTTGCATCAGATCGGAACCCTTACGGCGAAACCGCCTTTGAAAAAATAAGTGTTCATCCAATGCCCGTTTGGTGGACATTAACCAACACCTTTGGCATTCACCTTTTTTCGATACTTGCCTTTGGGGTTTTCAAATCCACACTTTCACTTCAACACTAAATACAATGAAAATATTGTATTTTTAGGATTATAGCATTTTCTTAATCACATTTCAACATATACAACTAAATTATTATTGATAAAAGCACGCTCTTTGCTTGAAGCATCGAGCGTGCTTTTTCTATAATCATCCGTTGTGAATCGCTTTTTAAAACGGAACTTTTTGGTGAACTGTGTCAATGAAATTTCAAAATCAATGAATTATAATGTCGAAAGGAGTAAAAAATTGAAGAATTTTGGAGGTGTTAGTATAAGCAAATTAACGCCTGAAAGGCTCAACGGTGTCTACGCAGAATTGACTGATTTGGTTGGAATGGATAATATGATAAAAATTTATACCAACTATAAAGGTCAGCAAATTAACTTTCCCGTAAAGCTTTGGTCAAAGGACTATATTGCGGAACAAATCAAAGAAGAATACAACGGTCACAACATTGGTTCACTTGCAACAAAGTTCGGATATTCAGAACGTTGGATTCGGAAGATAGTCAACAACAAATAAGGGTCGGGGGGTGAAGCAATGGAAGCGTTTCAAGCATTCTTGGGATTTATTCTCGGCGTAATAATATTTCTTCTCATACTATATAACCTAAAAATTATATTTATGGGATATCCAGTAATGATTTTCTTCTTTATGATTTCACTTGCAATCGGTATGATTCTTGCAAAAATATTCAGTTGGCTTGTAGTAATATTGATTGTTATAGGCATTGTTTTGTTTATACTTTCAAAATTTCTATTAAATGATTCACCGCCAAGTGATAAAGAAGGAGAAGAAGAAGCAACAACCGAGAATGAAACTCCAAAAGCAAACGAGCAAGAAACAAACACAACAGAAGAATAAATAAAAAGGAGCAACAAAAATGGCAAACAACTACAAAGAGAAACTCAATGAAATGGCAAATGAAGTAAAAAACACGGCAAATTCAATCGCAACCGAAGAAAACAAGCAAAAACTTGCAGAAGCAGCAAATACAACGATGAAAAAAGCAAAGTCACTTGACAAAAAGACCTTGGCAATAATCGCAGCAGTTGTTGTGGCAGTAATTGCGGTATCATCTTTGTTTGGCAATGGAGCTGAAAAAGATGCAATAAAAGCTGTTGAAAAACATATGGAAGAACAGGGCTATGAGGTAACCAATTTAAAGGTCGAAGAAACATTTGAATTCAAATACAAGAAAAGCAATGCATTTGATAGCGGTGATACAGAGTTTATTGCAATAATCATCGGCGAATATAAAGGTGAGAAAGCAAAGGAAGAAGGCAGAAAATATTTCTGCTGCGAATATTCCTTCATGGACTATAAGGACAAAGACAAGGGCGACTATGACAACTTCAGTCCTCAAAGTTTCAATGAGAAATCTTATATAAAAGATGCCGTAGACTCCGTAATTGAATATAACAAAGACCGTGAAAAGCAGCTTAAAAAGAATGGTGATATATAAAAATAAAGTGGTGAAAAACATGAGTGACAATACAATCAACACTTCGACAGAATCAGTTGAATCCCCCTCAACTAAACCCAAGAAAAAACTTAAAACAATTGTAATTGTTGCAGTTGCTTTTATAGTTGCAATAGGTGTGTTTTCATTATTCGGCGGTAACAAGAGCGAAAAAGCACTTGAAGAATATATTGCCGAGTATTACAATGATGAAATCAAAAAAATCAAAGAGGTATGGAGCAAGGAATACGAAGTTGATTTAGGCTACAACAATTGGGTTGATACAGAGGCAGTTATATATCAAGTAATAGGCGAAGATTTATACTATGCCTGCTTGGTTACAACTGCAGGTGATTATGTAGATATAGAGGCACAGGTCTATTCGGAAAAATCAGATATGAAAGACGGTCTGAAAGAATTAGAAGAAGTTGCTAAATACGCCATTAAAGACGGCAAAAAAGAAGGTATTATAAAGTAATCAAATCCCGTTCAATCGGACAAAACCGACTGAACGGGATTTTTGTATAAGGAGGCAATATGCAATATTTTATTCTTGGATTTGTGGTAGGATTCACAGTATTATCCGTCACAGACAAAGCATTTCTTTGAAAGGTAGGTGAAAAATAATGTTATCAGCTTTATTTGTAACAACAGCATTATCCGCTTCGGCTAAAACGGCAATAGAACTTTTCGGTTGCGGTGTGGTTGCAGCAATGAATCTCTACTGCGGAACTAAGCTTCCGAGAAACAAGAGGGCAAAATCATGACAATAATCAATACTCTTAATGACATTGAAGAAAGCAACCTCGATTTCCGTCTGAAACACTACTTAAACAAGCGTTTTCGTGTCCTTTCCCAATCATTAAAAACTGAAAATTTAGTATGCTTCGGTTCAATATTTGTATTTGATGATGTTTCTGATTCAAGCACTCTTTCTGACATCGGCATACATTGTCAGCCGTCCGAAATAATCTTTGAAAGCGTTACAAAAATCCATATCTTACACAGCCGAGAGGAATACAACATTCTTCTTGGCTGTGTTGTTTTAAACAATGATTATGCGGTTGATATTGTATGCATAGAAGGCATAGGCAATAAAGAACTTGAAGCAAATATGATTTCAAACATTGACCGAGAAGAAATATGGTTTTATCCACAAGGAGAACAAAATGAACAACACAATTGAAAGAACAAGCGAAATAAAAACAACGGCAATATTCAGCAAGGATTTGAAACACAGATATTGTCTGAAAATTGAGTGGAACAATAAAAAGAAATCTTGTGCCATTCTGATGACATACCCAAGCACGGCAGACGAATTCATCCTCGACCAAACAACAATGCTCGTCAGAAACGGGGCAATCAAAAACGACTTCGGCTCTGTTTCAATCGTCAACATCTTTTCGCTTCTTGAAGCCGAACTCCCCAAAAGCGACAGAATAAACGCTTCTGTTGTTCTTCGGGAGTGTTCCGATGCTGACATCATCCTCGTTGCATTCGGCAGGAATACGGCACACCAGGAGCAAAAAGAACGGATGCTTGAAATGCTCACAGACTACAAAGACAAGCTCCACACCATCATTGACAAAAACGGCAGTCCGTACTCTCACCCTCTTTCGCCCAAGGCAAGAGAATGGAAAATCGAGAAGCTGAAAATCTGAACGAAGCAAGGCAAAGTATTTTTAAAAAATCCGATACTTTGCCTTGGATTTTCGGATTTTCGGGAAAGTCGCCGTTTCACCGCCTTGAACAAAGGCAAACGCATTTTCAAAAAGTGGATTTTTTTTGGAAAAACTCCAAAGTGAATCCGTTCATAAAAAATTAATAAATTCAACTGCCACAGCCATATAGGCATAACAAGTTATGGGTATAACCGAGTGTTCATAAAACAACCCGATTTTGCACCTATTGACGAATTGTAATTTTCTGCGTAACATATAAGTACAGTCCAGACGAAAGGAGGCGAAAAATATGAGTACAATCGATTTTTCAAAAAAATACAAATTATCGGATGAAGGTTTTTTAAAAGCCAAAGAGTCGGTTGTTTTTCCGTATTTTTTCAAAGGTGAAAACGGAAAATGCACATTTATCTGTCGAATAGTCTCAAATAAAGATAAAACATATAATTTCATTTCAAGTGGCATAGAAGTATCAAAAAAATATATTGACTTAGACAGTGGAAAAGTTAAATTTTTAATAACATACAATAACGGCATAAAAATGTCGAAAAAATATGCAGAGCGTTCCATTCTTTCAAAAAGCGGAATTGAAAAACTTATAAACTACGGTGTTTCATTCAACACAGATAAACCTAAACATTTGATTAATTATCTTATGGCTTCGGAACAGATTGCCCCCGTTGAATATTCACACACCCAACTCGGATGGGATAAGCTGAATGGAAAAACCGTTTTCAAAAGCGGAAAACTTATTTCAGCCGATGAAAGCGGTGCAAAAAGCACATATTTCGGAAACCTTGACCTTGTTCCTTCGGGAAGCAGGGAAAAGTGGTTCGAAATGGTCAAAACGGAAGTCATAGGCAATATTCCTTTGACAACCGTTATGCTCGCTGGTTTTGCAAGTCCGATACTCGGCTACTTGAACCAAAAGTATGACCTTGGTTCTGTTTTGCTTAACCTATCAAATTCCAGCAGTAAAGGAAAAACAACTGCGGCTATGCTTGCGACAAGCGTATTCGGCAATCCTGCGATGAACAAGTCAACGCTAATCACATTTAATGCAACTAATAATGCTCTCGTCAACTTTGCGTCACAATGCAATTCGCATACAATCGCCCTTGATGAAGCGGTCATTAGTACAGCAAGCGATGTGACAAAGCAATTATATACCCTTTGTTCTGGCAGGGATAAACTTCGCCTTAATACGGATAGCGAGCTTAAAGAAGCATCCACTTTTTCCTCTTTCATAATTTCAACAGCCGAGTTTGATTTGATACCAGATTCAGCTACAAATGGCATCAGAGCGAGAGTCTTTGAACTTAAAGATACTTTCACTACATCAGCCGAAAACAGCGTTAAAATCAAGTCAATCGTAGCCGAAAACTACGGCTTTGCAGGAGCAGAATTCGTTGAATTTTTATTAAAAGAAAAAATAAATAATATTGAAAAAGACTATCTTAAATGTCAGTCTGAACTTATGAGTGAATATAACGAAGAATTTGCCCCTTGCAAAAAAGGAGAATTGACCGAGAGGGTATTTTCAAAACTCGCAATTTTATTACAAACTGCGATATATTTTGAAAAATGCTTCGGCATAAAAATAGAAGGAAATTTTATCGAGTATCTCAAAAAGATTGAAAAAAGCGTTCAAGGCAATTCCGATAGGTCGGCATTCCTTCTTGAATGCATCAAACGCTCTGTCGGAGACAACGCAAGCAAATACATCACAAATCCGAGCAATGCATTTTCGGGTGCTCTCGGCAAAATCACAACAGACAGCAAAGGTACAAAAAAAATAATAATTACTGTTTCAGAAGCTAATCGTATTTTTGAAGTAAACAACATTGAAAATCCGAAAAATCTTCTCCAACAGTTAAAGAAAGACAAAATATTGCTTTGCGAAAAAGACAGATTATACAAAAGAATTCAGCTCTGTCCCTTTACACACGTAAAGCAACATTGCTATGAATTTATCGTAGATATGATTTAAAAGAAAGGAGGTATTCTCAATGGACATATCAATCCTTGAGAATGCGAAAAAATTCAAACGCATTCCGAAGCAATCAAACGCTCAAAGAAGCTGCATTACTATAGTATATGCTCCAACGGGCAAGAGAATTGAACTTTCCAAAAAAGTTCACGAAATGCTTGGTAATGCCGAAAAGGTCGAGTTCTTATTCGACAGCGACAAAAAAGTTCTTATAGTTTACCCCGATGAAAACGGTTCATCGGTAAAAATCAATAAGAACAAAGCCGTTGTTTATGATTCTGAACTTATCAAGGAAATCATAACCGAATTCAACCTCGATTTCGAAAACCGTTCAAGCATGGGATTCGAAAAATTTGAAGCCGTTGAAGGCAAAGAAAATACCGTCTGTATTTTCCTTAAATAAAAGCACCTCTTGTGCTTATCACAAAATTAGCTAAAAGCTAATCCCAAGGGTTTATAACCGTCCCGAGCTTCTCGGGAAAGATAAAATAACTCACGGGAGGTGCAAACATGAAAGAGCTTAATTTCTGTGTCATTTCAAAAAATGAAGATGAGAAACAAAGCGGTGATTTCACTGCGGATAATGACCTCTTTAATGAGGTGGTTTCTATAATAACAGAAGAAATAATATTTAAAATCGAAAATAAATAAATTTGAAATATAATGACACAACGCCCGACTACAACTTAAAAAAATTGCAGTCGGGCGTAACTATCTCTATTTTAAAAAATATATTATAACTTTGAATAAAAACAAGGAGTGATTTTTATGAGCGAAACACTTGAACATATTAACTTACAACCTGCGGTAGGATATTGCCGTTATTCATCAAACGCACAACGTGAAGAATCAATCGCAGCACAAAAAAGAGCCATCGGAAGCTACTGTGCAATAAGCGGCTACGAAATCGTCGAATGGTATTGCGATGAAGCCGTTTCGGGTACAACCGATAAAAGACCCGAATTCCAACGCCTCATTTCTGATATTGAAAACCATAAAGTAAAAACGCTTATTGTGCATAAATTAGACCGCTTTTCGAGAAATAAAAAAGATACGTTTAATTATATGGATTTATGCGAAGATTGCGGAGTAAAGCTTATTTCTGTTTCAGAACCTATCGGAAATTCACCTGCAGACAAAATGATGGTGACTGTTCTTTCGGGTATAAATGAATATTACTCGCTGAACCTTTCAGGCGAAGTAATGAAGGGCATGAAGGAAAACGCCTACAAATGCGAATCTACGGGCGGTCCGCCCCCTCTCGGCTATGATATGGTGAATAAAAAGCTTGTCATCAACGAAAAGGAAGCAGAAGCAGTCAGACTAATCTATGAAATGTGTGCCGAAGGATATGGCTACGGAAAGATTATTGACCGCTTAAATCTTCTCGGATACAGAACTAAAAAAGGCAATAAATTCGCAAAAAATTCTTTATGCGACTTAATTACAAACGAAAAATACAAGGGTGTTTATGTTTTTAATAAACGCTCAAGTAAAGCAAAGAGAGATAAAAAGCGTAACAACCACAAATACAAACCAGATGAAGAAATCATCAGAATCCCTGGCGGATGCCCTGCAATAGTCAGCGAGGAGCTTTGGAATAAAGCAAATTCGGTTCGCAAGGTCACTGGCAAATTCAAATCCAACGCCAAAAGACAGTACCTTCTCACAGGTATGCTCGTATGCGGTGAGTGTGGTGCGAAAATGCACGGTAATTTGAGAACATCAACAAAAGGTCACAAGTATATGACATACAGATGCAACAACCGCATCAATCAGCACTCTTGCAGTAAAAAAGAAATCAGAACCGAAATCGTTGACGATTTTGTACTTGATGAGATTTTCAAAAACTTTTTCACTGATGCAACCATCAGCAAATTAACAGATGCCGTAAACAAGCATAAAAGCAAAATCCTTTCATCAAACGACAGATATCAGAATGTGAAAGAAGGACTTGAAGCCGACATTAAAACAAGAGATGTTTTGATTGAAGCATTAGAGGAAACAAGCAGCATCGCAATCAGTTCAAGAATCAAAGAAATCGAAGAAAAAATAGCCACCTCTCAAAGCTTCATTCTCAACTATAAAAAAGCTTGCAGAACAAAGCTCACCGATGATGATATAAAAGCTGCTCTTGAACCTCTCAAAGAGCGTATGAAAAAGGCTGAAAGCATTGAGCAAACAAAGCTTATTCTTTCACATCTGATTGATAAAATAGTAATCAGCGACAGCGAAATAACCTTATATCTTAAATTCTCCGTTCCTCAAAGTGAGGAAGAAAAAGCGGAAGAAATTGACGTTGAGCCTTTTGTTTTTGACTCAACAATAAGCAGAAAAGCAATTGAAACATATAAATCCTTAAATCAGGAATTATACGTCAGTCCTGATATGTTTAAAACCAGATTAAAATCATTCACATACAGAAACTAAAATTTGGGCAGACACAACACCGTGTCTGCCCAAACTCTTTGCTTTTTTGAACCGTTCCGAACGAATTCACAACGGCAACAAATTTCGATTTGAGAATAAAAACCACTTCAAATTCCTCGTTTTTGCACGCAAAAACATCGGAACATAGAAATTTTTGCTTTTCCGCTCTCAAAAAGCCGTTGCATGAGAAATGCACGGGCATAAATATACCCGTGCATTCATTGGTGGACATTAACGGACTCGAACCGCTGACCCTTCGCACGTCAAGCGAATGCTCTACCAGCTGAGCTAAATGTCCGTATGCGTCCTTTCGGGCGCAGGTGATATTATATAGAAAGACGGCATTTTTGTCAAGAGGTTATTTCAGTTTATTTATAAGAAAAAATCTCCTTTTTACCCTCATGAGGATCATAATATGTTTTAAGATATTCTGCAATTTCCCTTGTTTCTCTTTGCTCTGCATAGAGAGTTTTAAGTTCGCTCTTAAGAACATATGCTTCGTTTGAACAAATACTTTCTTTAAGTTCACGAAGCTGTTTCCTTTTTGCAGCAATGCGTTCTTTTATAATCGCAGCCGCCGATTCATATTCTTCGCCAAGTTCTCTCAATGATTTATCAGACATTGTTTTCTCCTTTCAATAGAAAATCCGTTGTAACCGCAAAAAATTCACTCAGACAAACAATTTCCTCAATAGAAGGCACACATCCCCGTTCAATTTCTTCAACCCTCTTGTGCGGAATGCGTGATGCAAGACTGAATGACCTTAAAGAAAACCCGTTCTCCAGTCTTAATTTTGAAACCCTCTCCCCGATTTCAACAGGTTTCATTTTTTTTGCAGATAAAATAACTTTTGCCCGACCTGCTGCAGCAGGAACAATGCTTTCATTTATAATATCCCGCTGATAAAAAACAACATACTGCAAAACATTTTCAAGTTTTTTTAACGCTCTATCAGATGTTTGCTTTACCGCAGCGGGAGATATTCCTCTGTTCAATGCAATCTGAGAATACGAAAGTGAATTAAACCATTTATCCCTTATGATGCTTTTTTCTTTTTCAGTCAATTCATTTTCAATTGCCATTTCAAGAAGAAGTGACATATCAACTTCTCTTTTTCTCCACGCATACGCTGCAGGTGTTTCGCACATTTTACACACTCTTCCGCAACAGGCAAGCTGTGCCGCCTGCATCTCCTCCTCCGAGGGATATGATATATCCGATATATTTATGTTTTCCATTTTTCCTCCTGAATTAATAGTTCTGCTATTGATTATAGTGAACATTTGTTCGTTTGTCAAGTATATTTTTTGAATGTAAAGTTTTTTCTTGACATTTTCAATAGTTATGCTAATATTTTATCAGGATATTTCGCGGAGGAAAATATGAGTATAATAAGGGAATTGAGAAAAGAAAAAGGCATATCTCAGCAAGAACTTGCCAAACTTTGTTCCGTTCATCAGACTGCTGTCAGCCAATGGGAAAAGGGGCGCACAACACCCGACAGTAACAGCCTTAAGCTGCTTTCCAAGGTTTTCGGAGTATCTGTTGATACTCTTCTCGGTGAAGAAAAGACTGAGGATGAAAACAAAATTCCCGTTTACGGTCAGATAACCGCCGCGGGACTTTGCAGTAAGCTCGGTTCAACCGAATACTACGCTCTGAGCGTTTCCGACAGCAGTATGTCTCCCATAATGTTCGCGGGAGATACGGTTGTTGTGTGCCGTTCCATGGAAGTCAATAACGGTGAAATCGGAGTTTTTGCCATAGGAAACGGCTGTGCAGTTCTGCGCAAAATAATAAAAAAAGACACAAGCATAATGCTTGTGTCCGAAAATACATCATATGAACCGCTTGTTTTCACAAAAGCGGAATGTGATTCCCTGCCCGTTTATGTTCTGGGCAAAGCCATTGAGCTTCGCAGACAGCTTTAAGCCGCCAGCATATTTAAAGCTGTCATAAACTGATTATCCTGCTCAGCGGTAAGCAAATCAATATCTATATCATTACCCGTTGCAAGGCTGACTTCTGTTGTGGGTGTCAGTCCTTTATTATGATAAACGGCATCCGCACCGTTCTTCGGTTCAACAAGTGCAACCGTAAGAAGAACCGCGCCGCCGTCCTCAAGCGCAAAAAGCTCCTGAGTTGTGCCGTTGCCTGCGGTTTTTGTTCCGACAAGCTGTGCCTGACTGATATCCCGGAGGTCGCAAGCAAAAAGCTCTGCAGGTCCGCTTGTCCCCTCGTTGATAAGGACAATATAAGGCACCATGATACTGCTGCTTTCAGCCGTATACATTTTTTCTTTATAAATGTTTCCTTTTTCATCCTTAAGAACAGCTATATTGCCCTGAATATTGGGAACAATGACGTCAATAACCTGAGCCGCGTAGTCAACAGTGCCTTCGGATGTGCCTCTTACATCCAGAATCAGACTCTCTGCACCCTGTTCAATAAGCTTTTCGGCTTCCGACTTGAATTCCGAGGCTGTGTCTTTATAGAAACCTCTGATTTTTATATAGCCCACATTGCTCTCAAGCCTGCCGCTGACACTCGGAATACGGAAACCGAGCATAGGTTCAACAACTTTTGTTTCGCTGTTTCTTTCATACTCAACCTTTACCGCAGAAAGTCTGCTTCCGTAAAGGTTTTCGCTGAGAACGCTGTAATTGAATCTGTCAACGGGGACATCCGCAATCGCTGTTATGACATCAAGAGCCTTGAGGCCTGCTTTTTCCGCAGGTGAATCGGCATAAACATGAGTTATTACAAAATCGCCCGTGCGGTAGTCAAACGCGGTTTCCACACCGATACCGGTGACACCGCCTTCAAGCTTTGAAGTATATGCGACATATTCTTCGGAATCAAGATAACGGCTGTTATTATCATTGAGGCCCTTGATATAGCCTTCCGCAAGAGAAGCACTCAGCGAGCTTTTGCCGTCAACGCTGCCGTAAAAATAGTTTGAAACTATATTTTCGATTTCCTCAACGGATTTATAGTTGACGGAGCGCTGGGAAAGTCCGCTGATGATACCGTCATAAATTCTGGAGGATATAACCATGGTTACCGCAAAGGACGCAGTGATTGCAATGATGACAAGCGAGATACATATTCCCAAAGATACTTTCTTGTTCATATAAATCATCCTTTATAAAAACTGCCGACCGAGTTTTTAATTCGGTCGGTAATTATTTTATACAACTGTCTTTACATAATATGACGGCTTGGATACATACTTGAGCGGATTTTCTCTGCTTACGCTGCCGTCGGAGTTTTTGACTCTTACTTCAAAATGAAGGTGAGGACCGGTAACATTGCCCGTATCACCCATAAGTCCGAGCTGCTGACCCTTCTTTACAACATCACCCTTCTTGACATTCAATGACTTTGAATGCGCATAAAGAGTCTGCTTGCCGTCGCCGTGGTCAACAACAACATAGTTGCCGAAGCTCTTGTGCCAGTCTGCAATGATTACCTCGCCGCCCTGAGAAGCATAGTAGGGTTTGCCGTAGGAAAGACTGTTGCCGTTTGAATCTCTCGTACTGCCGCTTTTGGTGCAAAGACAAAGGTCAATACCCCAATGTCTGCCGCCGCTGGGATAGGTGGGATAACCTGCTGTAATAGTGTTTCTTTCTTTAAGAGGCCATGCGAGTGTGCCGTCGTTTTCGTATTCCTCATCGGGAGTATCGCCGACCTGAGAACCTTCCTGCTGAATGATTCTGTCAATTTCTGCTTCAAGAGCCTCACGTTCAGCTTCTTTCTGCTTTATTGCCTTTTTATAAGCTGCGCTGTCCTTATCGAGTTCATCAATAAGGTCCTCAACCTCACTGTATTTCTTAGCCGCTTCTTCCTGCTTTTTCTGCTGTGACTTCTTGTTGCTCTCAAGTTCGTTCTGTCTTGTATTGAGAGTATTCATCTGAGAATCAAGCTCTGCCTTTTTGCCTTCAAGAGATGTCTTTGTTGATTCAAGCTCTTTCTGAAGGTCTGCAAGTTCGTTTATCTTTTCGGTAAGTTCGGTGATAAGCTGTGCATCGTTTTCTGAAACTCTTTTAACAAGTTCCTGCCTTGCGAAGAAGGTTGCAAGGTCGGTGCTTGAGAAGAGAAGCTCCACCGTTGATGCTTCGCCCGACATGTAGTTCTCGCGGATTCTGCCGAGGAGAATTTCTCTTGTGCTTTCCATGAGTGCTTCTGTTTGCGCAATCTGCGTTTCAATCAGCGCAATCTGCGAATTTATTTCTTTTATATCGTTCGATGTAACATTGATATCTCCCTGCAAATCGTCGATATCATCATTGAGAATATCAATGCTTTCTTTAAGCAGGTCAACCTGCTGCGAAATTTTATCAAGCTGATCATTAAGGTTATCAAGCTTTTTTTCGTTGTTTTTTATATCCTTTTCAACTTCAGCCAAAGCTTTGTTGTCCTCAACAATATCCTTTTCGATTTCATCAATCTGATTTCTCAAATCCTCAAGGCTTTCCTGCGCCGAAGCGTGAGGAACCGAGTAAGGAGCCGCAACCGAGAATACACAGATAAAAGCCATAATAAGGCAAATAACTTTTCTTGTTATGGTTTTTCCATTATTCTTCAAGCTCAACAAACTTCCTTTCCTTAAGATATTTTCTTATTGATGTTGCACTGCCGAAAATACCGGTGAAAATACCAATTCCGACAAATGCCGCTGCAAGATAAAGTGCATAATCAAGGAACTCAATCCTTGCACTTCCGCCGAAGCCTGAAAGCACCGCCGTGAATGAACCGAGAGCAAATTCATAAATACCCCATACTGCTCCCGTTGCAAGAATACCCGCTATTATGCCGATGATAATACCTTCAACCATAAAGGGAAGACGAATAAATGAGTTCGTTGCGCCGACGCTCTTCATGATACTGATTTCAAGTCGGCGGCTGAACATTGTTACTTTGATTGTGTTTGAAATAATAAAGAGTGAAACCACAAGAAGCAAGGCAATCATACCGATACTGATATATGTTACGGAGTCTCTGATTCCCTGAAGCTGTCTTGCAAGACCGCTGTTTTCATAAACTCTCTCGATACCGTCGAGGGTCTTTATTTCTGAAACAACCGTTTCAAATCCCGACATATCCGCAACCGTTACTCTGTAAGCATCCGGGAGAGGATTTTCTTCGATTGAGGTAAGATATGCGCGGAGACCTTCGTCAAGGTCTGCAAGAATTTCTTCGTAAGCAGCTTCCTTTTTAACTTTTTCGATTGAAGCAACATTTGCTATATCGTCAAGTCTGTTGCCCAGAGAAATATAGTCAAGCTCGGTTGAATCGAGGTCAGCATAAACCATGATAACGTTTTCGGCTTCTATTCCACCTATGAATGCCTCGATATTGACAAGAAGCATGAAAGCGATGCCTATGAGCATAAGGCAGCTGAAAAGAACAGTTACGGAAGCAACCGACATAAGCTTGTTTACCTTAAGATTGCGGAAGCCTTCTTTAATAAGATAACCGAATTTACCCATTATTCGTCGCCTCCTGCAATAATGAATTCTTCTTCAGCCACTTCAACCGGATTTTCTTCTGAAGACTCTTCCGAATCCGAAACGCTCGAATAGGCCGAATAATCCTCCTCGGGAGGAACAACATATTCATTTGAAATCTCGCTTATGGGATTGATATGAGCCGTTGCTGCTTCGCGGATAATCGCTCCGCCGTCGGAAACAACGCTTCCCTTATCGAGAATGATAACTCGCTTATCAAAGCAACGGACAAGGCTGTGTTCATGAGTAACCATGATAACCGTTGTTCCCGCTTCGTTAAGACGCATGAGCAAATCAACGATTTCATAGCTCATCTGAGGGTCAACATTACCCGTAGGCTCGTCCGCAATGATGATTTCGGCATTGTTTGCAAGAGCGCGTGCAAGAGCAACTCTCTGCTGTTCACCGCCGGATAATTCCTTGGGATAGTTTCTCGCCTTATCGTTAAGACCCATAAGGCTGAGAACATAAGGAACTCTTCTGCGGATTTTCTTTTCCTTTGTTCCGATAACACGCATTGCGAATGCAACGTTGTCAAACACGGTCATATTGGGAATAAGGCGGAAATCCTGAAAAACAATTCCGAGTCTGCGGCGGAATTTCGGGATATCCCTTTTCTTTATTTTGGTAAGGTCGGTATCGTCAACAACAATTGTTCCCGTTGAAGGAACATCTTCTCTCATCATCAGTTTGAGGAAGGTGCTTTTGCCGGCTCCCGATGAACCGACAACGAAGACGAACTCGCCTTTATCTATAGTCAAGTTAATATCCTTAAGAGCATGAACGTTTGCGCCGTCATACTTTTTAGATACATTCTTAAATTCAATCACCGTATCAAATCCTTAAATTATTTTGTAGATTATGACAGCTTAATACTTAACAGGCTTTGCGTCAAGATACTTCTTAACCATGAGTGCAACTTTGAATACGATAGCATCATCAAACTCACGAAGGTCAAGACCTGTGAGCTTCTTGATTTTTTCAAGTCTGTAAACAAGAGTGTTTCTGTGAACAAACAGCTTTCTCGATGTTTCGGAAACATTAAGATTGTTTTCAAAGAAGCGCTGTATTGTGAACAGAGTTTCGTGGTCAAGACTTTCAATTGAGCCTCTCTTGAATACCTCTCTGAGGAACATATCGCAAAGAGTGGTGGGAAGCTGATAAATAAGACGGGCAATGCCGAGATTTTCATAGCTGACAATTGTTTTTTCCGTGTCAAACACCTTGCCTACTTCAAGAGCAATCTGTGCTTCCTTGAATGAACGCGCAAGGTCCTTGATTCCCTCAACCGTTGTGCCTATGCCGACAAGAACATGGGTATAAAGCTCTGTGCTGAGTGAATCCGAAATTGAGCGTGCAAGCTTTTCGAGGTCTTTTGTTTCAATGTTGCTGCGTACTTCCTTGACGATGGCGATATCATGCTCATTGATATTGATAACAAAATCCTTGCTCTTATCGGGGAAAAGATTCTGGACAGTATCAAATACCGAAGCATCGTTGTGGTCAGTTATTCTTATAAGAAGAACAACTCTTGTTGCCTCCGAGGCAAAACGCAGTTCTCTTGATTTGATATAAATGTCACCGGGAAGTATGTTATCGAGAATAACATTCTTGATAAAGTTTCCTCTGTCAAACTTTTCTTCATAATACTGCTTGAGATTTTCGAGCGAAACACAGCAGACAGCCGCAAATCTGCCTGCGAGCTCATCTGTACCTTCAACAAAAACGGCATATTCGGTCTGAATATGTGTGCCGAAATTGCAGAAAGTATATCCGTTGATATAATGAAGCTCGTTGTCCGCAAAAATGTCGTTTGCAGTTGAAATAACCTCGCCGATTTTGCTCAGCTCGCTGCAAGCGATAATGGTGCCTGTTTCATCAATTACGCCCAGGGTTCTTCCTACCGCATCTCTCATCTGATGAACAAGACCCTGGAAAATTCTGTTAGACATAATTATTACCCCACAATTCGATTTGTTTTAACTTCTTGTGAATTTATACAAAATGACCATCGGGACATCTACATTTTACACAACAAACAACCTTTTTGCAATAGAAATATTCGCTTTTTTTCAATATTTTTTTGAATTTTTTGTGAATTAATGCCCGTTTTTATTGAAAATTAACAAATTTTTGCAATTTTTTATGTGTCAAAAAATTTGTGACACATAAAATTTACCAACACTGTTTTTAAGTATTTGGCACAAAAAGCGTTCTTCTGTTTTGTTCAAATTCACAAACAACACTCACTTTTCTTCTTAACTTTGTCATCTGTTCGGTTAAAAAGACGAAAAGATGTTCCGTCAAAAAACCATTGGACAATTTCAATAAATCAAGGCTTTATTTTTTAGCTGTTTTAACTTTAGACTCTCAAATTATTTACAGCATATATGCACCGCATTTCACGGCATACTATATCTGCAATCTGTTTTACATTCATGTAAACCGTCGCAAAAAATGCAAAAATTACAAAAAACCACAAAAAAGTTACATCTTTTTTTAATTTGGGTCTTTTCAAATAAGAAACATCATGATATAATATATTTTGGATTTTTATTAGAAATATTTACTTTTATATAAACAACAGAAACGAAATGAGGGAATTTCTTTGGAGAAATTTGTAATCAACGGCGGAACGCCTCTTCGCGGCGAAGTCGAAATAAGCGGCGCCAAAAACGCTGCTCTTGCAATCATACCTGCCGCCATTCTCTCACAGGATGTCTGCATAATCGAAAACCTTCCTTGCTCGATAAGCGACATCGGATATATGATGAAAATTCTCAAGCAAATCGGTGCAGATGTCAGAGTTATAAACAAACACACAATTGAAATAGATTCAAGCCGTGTTGATTCATATGTTATTTCTCATGATATGACAAAGCACCTTCGCGCTTCTTATTATTTCATCGGTGCTCTTCTCGGAAGATTTGCAAGAGCAAAGGTGTCAATGCCCGGCGGTTGCTATCTCGGTCCCAGACCCATTGACCAGCACATCAAAGGCTTTGAACTTCTCGGCGCAACCGTTACCGTTGAAGATAATGCCATCGTTGATGCAAAAGCAGATAAGCTCATCGGAAGCCCCATTTATCTTGACATGGCTTCCGTAGGTGCAACTGTTAATATTCTTCTCGCTGCAGTCAGAGCAGAAGGTCTTACCGTTATTGAGAATGCAGCCAAAGAGCCTCATATAGTTGACCTTGCAAACTTCCTTAACTCAATGGGTGCCGATATCAGGGGCGCAGGTACGGATGTTATCAAGGTAAGAGGCGTTGACAGACTTCACGGCTGCACATATTCCATCATTCCCGACCAGATTGAGGCAGGCACATTTATGGTTGCCGCAGCCGCAACAATGGGCGATGTTGTTATCAAAAACGTTATTCCCAAGCATCTCGAGTCAATTTCAAAGAAGCTTATCGAATCAGGAGCAATTGTTGAAGAGTATGATGATGCTGTAAGAGTCGCTCTCGGCAGGCGTCCCGATAAATGCAACATCAAAACCATGCCCCACCCCGGTTTTCCCACCGATATGCAGCCTCAGTTTGCAGTTCTTCTTGCTCTTGCTGAAGGTACAAGCATTATTTCAGAAAGTGTTTGGTCCAACCGTTTCAAATATACCGAGCAGCTCAACCGAATGGGCGCAGACATCAAGGCTGACGGTCAGCTTGCCGTAGTTCAGGGAGTTGAACAGCTTAAAGGTGCACCCGTAAAAGCAGATGACCTCCGTGCAGGTGCCGCAATGATTATTGCAGGTCTTGCCGCAAGCGGCATAACCGAGATTGAGGATATCTATCATATCGACAGAGGATATGAGTATGTTGTTGAGAAATTCAAAGGTCTGGGCGCGGACATAAAGAGAATCCTTTATCCGGAACCCGATGCTCTCATCAGTGCAGGTTGATTTTACGGAATATATAATGTATATAATATTACCGCCGTAAGCCTTGATGGATTATGGCGGTTTCTTTTGGAGTTTTATATGGCAAGATTTTGTTCTTTATATTCATCAAGCAGCGGAAACTGCACATACATAGGTTCTTCTTACGGAGGTATTCTGATAGATGTCGGAGTCAGTGCAAAAAGAGCCTCGGAAGCATTGTGTGAAATCGGTGTTGATCCATCGTCAATCGGCGCAATTTTTATAACCCATGAGCATTGGGACCACATAAACGGCGTAAGAGTCTTTGCTGAGCGTCACGGAGTCAGGGTATATGCATCGGAAGGTACTCTTTCGGGTATGGAAGAACTCGGCGCACTCACCGAAAAAATGACGGCAGATGTTATTCCTTACAGCGGAATCGAGGTATGCGGAATACATATCAAACCTTTCAGAACACCTCATGACACCAAGGAAAGTACGGGATTTGCCGTTGTGACTCCCGACTGCAAGCGCATTGCAGTGGCAACTGATATCGGCTGTGTTGACGAATCGGTTATGAATTCTATTTACGGCAGCGACCTTGTTCTTCTTGAATCAAATCACGATGTCGGTATGCTCCAGAACGGACCTTATCCGTATTTTCTCAAGCAGAGAATTCTTTCCGACCGCGGACATCTTTCCAACGAAAACTGCGCAAGAACAGCCGTAAAGCTCGTAGAATCGGGCACAACACGTCTTGTTCTCGGACATTTGAGCAAAGAAAATAACATCCCCTCCCTCGCCTTTGAAACAACCCGTGCTGCATTGACAATGGCAGGCGCAAAGGAAAATATCGACTATCTGCTGACCGTTGCAGGTGACAGAAATCCCGTTATTGCTCTGTAATTTCTGTCGGTGCAAGGGTTGTGATATGTCTCATGTCGTCAGGATATGAGTCGTCAAAAACATCGTAAACCCTTTTGTACTCACCGCTTTCCGAATCTTTTACAACACTTGATTTATTCTTGTTGAGCAATTCAACAAGGGCATACATATCAAGCCATATCTGATTTGTGCCCTCTTTCTGAACCTCATTGAAGATAAGCTGCATTCCGAAATGAAGATGCGGAACGGTCATTCCGTTCACGTTTTCTTCGGTTGAATAACCCGTCATTCCGAGATAACCGATAACCTGCCCCGCCTTTACTCTCGACCCGATTTCAAGACCCTCGGCATAGGGACGGTTTCTCCTAAGATGAGCATAATAATATGAACGTTTGCCGTCAAAGCTTCGCACGGCAATTCTCCAGCCGCCGTAACGGTTCCATCCGATTGCTTCAACCGTTCCGCCCTCCACCGCAATTATCGGAGTGCCGATTGAACCCATCAGGTCATTGCCCAGATGACGGCGTTTATAGCCGTATGAACGCGAAACCCCGAAATCGTCATAGTGGCTGTATCCGAACCCCTCGGCAATCGGCGAATACGCTTTCAGACCGTACCCCTCCACCACCTTCACTCCCCCGTTTCCGTCGGGTGCGGCTTTGGTGTATTCTCCTAAAATTCCCGAAAGAACCGCCGAAAAAGCTTCCTTGTGGAATCGGTAATACTTGTTTGTTTTCATAAGGTCATCGGGCATAAGATCATCGCCGAGTGCCTCAACAAGCTTATCAAGCTGCGTGCTTTTATATTCGCTCCATTTACCGCCGTTTTTGCATGAAAGATAAGAAAGCGTGTCAATCCACGAGAGATGTCTTTCCGTGCCGTAGGTGGAAATATCAAGCTCCATCGCATCGCGCAAAGCGTTGTAGGGAACGGAAAAATCAACCCATTTTATATAATTTTTGGTTGTCGCTTCCGTCTGCGTAACCGTGACCGCGGTATCGGTAATCCTGCGTGAAAGCTGCACTCCGAAAACACAGCAGACAACCGTAAATAAACAGAAAAACAAAACAACAAGTCTGTCCTTAAGCACTTTCATATAATCACTCCCGTTGTAAAAATATGCAAATCAGGAGGTCGCAATGATTAATATAAACATAATATGCGTGGGAAAGCTCAAAGAAGATTATCTCCGCATGGCTTGTGCCGAATACGAAAAAAGGCTCGGTGCATTCTGTAAACTGAAAATAACCGAGCTCACTCCCGCAAGACTCCCGGAAAATCCCAACGACGCACAGATTGAAGCTGCTCTCAACGATGAAAGTGACAGAATTCTGTCAAAAATCTCCGCAAACGAAGCTGTTTTTGCTCTCTGCATAGAAGGCAAAGAGTTATCATCGGAAGGTCTTTCAAAAGAGATAGAAAAGTGTGCGGTTTCGGGATTCGGCTCGCTCTGCTTCATAATAGGAGGCTCTCACGGTCTTTCCCCCGCGGTCAAAAACAGGGCAAAATTCCGTCTTTCCATGAGTCCCATGACTTTCCCCCATCAGCTTGCAAGAGTTATGCTTCTTGAGCAGATTTACCGTTCATTCATGATTTCAAGCGGCGGAAAATACCATAAATAAAATCAAAGTGCATAAAAACACATCAGGTTTTTTGTTGGATTTGCACCGTTTTTTACGCTGATTTTTGTAATTTTGTTCAGTTTACCAAAAGTTTGAAAAATATCAAAAAACTGTTGCATATTTGATAAAAAATGTATAGAATATATCTTGTCAAAAAAAGAAATTATTTTTGGAGGTAATTCACTATGGCAGTTAAAGTTGCAATCAATGGCTTCGGCCGTATCGGCCGTCTCGCATTCCGTCAGATGTTCGGTGCAGAAGGCTACGAAATCGTTGCTATCAACGACCTTACAAATCCCGCTATGCTCGCTCACCTTCTCAAGTACGACACAGCTCAGGGCAGATACGCTCTCGCTGATACAGTAGTTGCAGGCGAAGACAGCATCACAGTTGACGGCAAAGAAATCAAAATCTATGCTAAGGCTAACGCTGCAGAACTTCCCTGGGGCGAAATCGGTGTTGACGTTGTTCTTGAATGCACAGGTTTCTACACCTCAAAGGCTAAGAGCCAGGCTCACATCGACGCTGGCGCAAAGAAAGTTGTTATTTCTGCTCCCGCAGGCAACGACCTTCCCACAATCGTTTACAGCGTAAACGAAAACACTCTTACAGCTGAAGATACAATCATCTCCGCTGCTTCCTGCACAACAAACTGCCTTGCTCCCATGGCTAAGGCTCTCAACGACTACGCTCCCATCCAGAGCGGTATCATGACAACTGTTCATGCATACACAGGCGACCAGATGGTTCTTGACGGTCCTCACAGAAAGGGCGACTTCAGAAGAGCAAGAGCTGCTGCTGCTAACATCGTTCCCAACTCAACAGGCGCTGCAAAGGCTATCGGCCTTGTTATTCCCGAACTCAACGGCAAACTCATCGGTTCTGCACAGCGTGTTCCTGTTCCTACCGGTTCTACAACAATCCTTGTTGCTGTTGTTAAGGGTAAGGACATTACTAAGGAAGGCATCAATGCTGCTATGAAGGCTGCTTCATCAGCTTCCTTCGGCTACACAGAAGAAGAACTCGTTTCCAGCGATATCATCGGTATCACATACGGTTCACTCTTCGATGCAACTCAGACAATGGTTACAAAGCTTGCTGACGATATGTATCAGGTTCAGGTTGTTTCATGGTATGACAATGAAAACAGCTACACAAGCCAGATGGTTCGTACAATCAAGTACTTCGCAGAGCTTGCATAATTTAAGCTAAACCCAATCAAGGACCGGTTGTTTCAGCCGGTCCTTTTAATTAGTGAACGGAGAGATTTTATGGGTCTTAAACGTCTTGACAAGTTAATAGCGCTCAACTGCAATGTGTCCCGAAAAGACGCAAGAAAGCTCATAAAGGATGCCGCCGTTTCGGTGAATTCAAGGGTTTGTCTGCGCGCTGAGGAACTTGTTGACCCCGAGGTTGACGAAATAGATGTAAAGGGATATAACTTTACAGCTAAGGAGCATATTTACATAATGCTCAACAAGCCTCAGGGAGTTATAAGTGCTACCACTGACCCTGCAAAAAAGACGGTTATCGACATCATCCCTCCGGAGCTTAAAAGGCGCAGTCTTTTCCCCGCTGGAAGACTTGACAGAAATACCGTGGGTCTTTTAATTATAACGGATGACGGCGCTTTTGCCCATAGAATAATGAGCCCTGCACACCATGTTTTCAAGACGTATGAAGCCACTCTTTCCTTCCCGATTGACGAAAATGACATCGCAAAATTAGAATCAGGAATCACCCTCGGAGACGGCACGGAATGCCTGCCCGCAAAGGTGAAAGCCTTTACAACCACAGAAGGTCTGCCTGCCGCTGAAATCAAAATCAGAGAGGGTAAATACCATCAGGTCAAGCGTATGTTTCACGCTTTGGGCAACAATGTTGAGCATCTGAGAAGAATTCAGATAGGTTCGCTGAAGCTCGACACTTCTCTTGCAGAAGGCGAATGCCGTGAAATGACCGATGAAGAGCTTGAACTTGTTTTTCTTGATGAAAACTGAATAAAAATCAAACACATTATTATTTCATCTCACGCATAGTTTTGTAATAAACTGCCTTGAGAGGAGTAATAATGTGTTTGTTGTTTTAAAAACCGTCGTCCCCGAGAAAAACTGCTTAAAACGGAGAAAACAGATTAAAAGGATCAAAAATTCTCCTGCCGCTGTATACAAAACCGAAATGGGACTTCCGTTTTATATTCTTGAGATTATTGAACCGAAAAAAGAATCCGATTTTGCAAAAATTTCCGGAAAATGCGGAAGATATGCCTCGCGGATAATCGCCTCCCATTCATTTCCTCTGCCGGATAATTCGGGACTGAAAAGATTTATCCCCGTTTCAATGAATTCTTTTCTGATTTTTAACACCGCATTGGCAGCAATCGGGAAAGCCTCTCTGCCCGCCGATAAAATCTGCATCACCGTAACCGACAGAAATGCCGTTGTAAGCTCGAGAATATGCGAGCTTCTCCCCTATGCATCAACAATCAGAATAATCACGTCTCATCCCGAAAGATACGCACTTGCGGTAACGGAAGCTTATGAAAATCACGGTGCGTCGCTCGTGATACGCAACAATTACGAACCCGTTTCTCAGCCCGAAATTGTCATCTGCTGTGACGGTGCAGTTTTATCTTCGATGAATAACGCGGCTGTTTTTGTTGCAAAAAGGAAAACAGGCGGCAAGGTGCGCTTCAACGGCATCGGTGTCAGGCTTTCGGATTATCACCAAGAGCTTATACCCGATGACATTGAAACTGTTGATTTTGCAGGGGCATTGACAGAGCTTTGCGGCAGCTCGGAATACAAATTTTCTCCGTTTTCGGAAATTGAAATAAGCTGCAGTAATTGCGAAAATCCTGTCGCGGAAAAGTGTCTGAAATGTTGTGTTTGTAACCAATCTGTAACCAATCCGAAGGCATGAAAAACTTGACATATTTATATATATATATTATAATATAAAAGATTTTACGCACACGTATATAATATCAAATTAAAGGAGATATATCGAAATGGAAAAAAAGACAGTCTTTACCCGTGAAGATTATAACAAATTGAGCGAGGAACTCAACAAACTCAAAACCGAGGGAAGAGACGATATCGCTGAAAAAATTAAGGAAGCACGTTCACACGGCGACCTTTCAGAAAACGCTGAATATGATGAGGCAATGAACGAACAAGCTAAGCTTGAAGCTGAAATCGCAAAGCTTGAAGCTGACCTTCGCAATGCAAAAATTCTTGACGAAACAGAGCTTACAACCGAATTCGTTCGTATCGGTTCAAAGGTTAAGCTTTATGACATGGACTTTGAAGAAGAAGTTGAATATAAAATTCTCGGCAAGAGTGACCTTGACAACGGCATCATTTCCGACCTTTCACCCGTCGGTTCCGCTGTAATGGGCAAGAAAGTCGGCGACATCGCTGGAGTTCAGACTCCTTCCGGCAAGGTTATCAAAATGGAGATTCTTGAAATTTCCAAATAACAAATCCGAAATAAGCGGCGATGGGATTCGGGAGTAAATTTCCCCCTATCGCTTTTTGGCATTAAAAGAGAAAGGAATTAATAACAATGGCTGAAGAAAAGATTGTTAACGCCGTTCCCGAAGAAGAACAGGAACAGGACACCAACGAACTCAGACAGATAAGGGTTGAAAAGCTCGAAGCTCTCCAGGCTGCAGGCAATGACCCGTTTCAGATTACACTCGCAGAGCAGACTATCCACAACGCAGAGATAGTTGAACGCTTTGAAGAGCTTGAAAACACAGACGTATCAATCTGCGGCAGAATGATGAGCCGCCGTGATATGGGTAAGGCAAACTTCATCGACGTAAGAGACCTCACCGGCAGAATGCAGGTTTATGTCAAGATTGACGAAATCGGCGAAGAAAGCTTTGCGGACTTCAAGAAGTGGGATATCGGCGATATCGTTGAAGTCAAGGGCTTTGTTTTCAGAACAAGAAGAGGCGAAGTTTCCGTTCATGCAAAGGCAATCCGTCTTCTTTCAAAGTCACTTCTTCCCCTCCCCGAGAAATTCCACGGTCTCACAAACACCGATACACGCTACAGAAGACGTTATCTTGACCTCATCATGAACCCCGATGTAAAGGATACTTTTGTAAAGCGTTCGCTTATTCTCCGTGAAATCAGAAACTATCTTGATTCACAAGGCTTCCTCGAGGTTGAAACACCCGTTCTTGTTTCAAACGCAGGCGGTGCGGCTGCAAGACCCTTTGAAACTCACCACAACGCTCTCAATGAAGATTTCAAGCTCCGCATTTCTCTTGAGCTTTACCTCAAAAGACTTATCGTAGGCGGTATGGAAAAAGTTTATGAAATCGGCAGAGTTTTCAGAAACGAAGGCGTTGACACCCGTCATAACCCCGAATTCACTCTCATGGAACTCTATCAGGCATATACCGACTACAACGGCATGATGGAACTGACCGAAAATCTCTACCGTCACGTTGCTCAGGCTGTTCTCGGCACAACAAAGATTTCCTACAACGGCGTTGAAATGGACCTCGGCAAACCCTTTGAGAAGATCACAATGGTTGATGCCGTCAAGAAGTATGCAGGCGTTGACTGGAACGAAATTGAAACTCTCGAAGATGCAAGAGCTGTTGCCGACAAGCATCATATCGAATACGAAAAGAGACACGGCAAGGGCGATATTCTTGCTCTCTTCTTTGAAGAATATGCTGAAGAACATCTCATCCAGCCTACATTCGTTATCGACCATCCCATCGAAATTTCTCCCCTTACAAAGAAAAAACCCGAAGACCCCAACTTTGTTGAACGCTTCGAGTTCTTTATGAACGGCTGGGAAATGGCTAACGCATATTCCGAACTTAACGACCCCATCGACCAGAGAGAACGCTTCAAGGCTCAGGAAGCACAGCTTGCTCAGGGTGACGAAGAAGCAAACACAACAGACGAAGACTTCATGATGGCTCTTGAATACGGTATGCCCCCCACAGGCGGTATCGGCTTCGGCATCGACAGAATGTGCATGCTTCTCACCGACTCTCAGGCTATCAGAGACGTGCTTCTCTTCCCCACAATGAAATCAATCGACTGATATGAAAATATCCGTTGCGCTTGCCGCATATAAAGGCGAGCAATATATATCCGAGCAGATAGATTCCATCCTCTCTCAGCTCGGCGAAAACGATGAACTGATAGTTTCGGACGATTATCCCGCAGGTAAAACCCGTGAAATCGTCCTCGGTTATCAGTCGGAAGACAAAAGAGTGCGTTATATTGAAGGCGACGGCAAGGGCGTTGTTAAAAATTTTGAAAATGCTCTCAGAGCCTGCACGGGAGATGTTGTTTTTCTCTGTGACCAGGATGATATGTGGATGCCCGATAAGGTTAAGCTCGTCATGAAAGAATTTTCAAACGGCGCAGACCTTGTTCTCCACGATGCATCCGTCACCGACTCCTCGCTCAATATAACCGAGCCTTCATATTTTGCAGTTCACGGCTCAAACGCTTCATTCATCGGCAATCTGGCAAGAAATTCATTTGTCGGCTGCTGTATGGCGTTCACAAAGCAGGTTTTGCATGAGTCACTGCCTTTCCCCGGGGCACTTGCCATGCATGATTGGTGGATTGCGCTTGTTGCGCTGAAGAAAAAAAGAAATGTTGTTCTTCTTCAAAAGCCGCTTATAAAGTGGCGCAGACATTCCGCAACCGTAACAGGCGGAAAAACATCTCTTTTTCAAAAAATAAGATGGCGTGTAAATATTCTTTTATCTTTATTAAAAATTTAAATGCAGTTTCCAATATGTGCCTTGGAAAGGAATAAATAAATTATGGATAAAACCGTAACCGGTTGCATTGTGACCTACAATAATATGTCAACCATTGACAATGCCGTAGGCTCACTTCTCAGATGCACCGAGGTTCCGTTCCGTCTTTATGTTGTTGACAACGGTTCAACCGACGGAACAATTGAACATATAGAGAAAAATTATCCCGAGGTTACTCTTATAAAAAGCGGAGGAAACATCGGCTTCGGAAAGGGTCACAACCTCATAATGGACAAGCTTGATTCGGATTATCACGTTATCATAAATCCCGATATAATCGTCAAAGACGATGTTATCGCAAAACTTGTTGATTTTCTCGAAAAGAACGAAGATATAGGCATGGCTTCTCCCGAAATCCGTTTTCCTGACGGAAGACTCCAGATTCTCGGTAAAAGAACGCCCTGCCTCAAATATCTCGTTGCAAGCAGACTCAGAGGAAGCGGCGAGCCAAGCGATATTCTCCGTGAATACGCAATGCTTGACTGCGACCTTTCAAAGCCTGTCGATATTGAAAATGCCACCGGCTGCTTCATGTTTATCAGAACAAAGCTTTTCAAGGAAATCGGCGGTTTTGACAAAAGATACTTTATGTATTTTGAAGACAGCGACCTCACCCGCGAAGTTAACCGCCGCTGCAGAACGGTTTATTATCCCGAAGCAACGGTTTATCACGAATGGGGACGCGAGTCCAAAAAGAATTTCAAGCTCAAGCTTGTTCAGATTAACTCCATGCTCAACTTCTTTGCAAAATGGGGTTTAAAATAACGGCAGAAACGGGAAGATAATATGAAATATTTAAAGAACTTCTATAAATACAGATATCTGCTTTACGAAATAGTCCGCAAAAACATAAAGCTGCAATACAGAAACTCCGTTCTCGGAATTTTCTGGACTTTCCTGCAGCCTCTTCTCACAACAATCATCCTTGTTGTTGTTTTCAGCGGAGTATTCGGCGGAAAGCGTGCGGGAGTGGTAAATTATCCCATTTACCTGCTCTGCGGCCGTCTTATATTTGAATTCTTCACCCAGTCCACCAAAAGGGCAATGCGTTCAATACGAAACAGCGCTTCGGTTATCAAGAAGGTTTATGTGCCGAAGTACATCTATCCCCTTTCAAACATCATTGCAAACTTCGTCACCTTCCTTATCTCGCTGACGGTGCTTGTTTGCTTCATGGTCTATTTCTATTTCTTCTCAAATGAACCGCCGCACATTACTCCCTATATTTTCCTTTCACCGATTCCCATTCTTGTTCTACTTCTTGTGAGCATCGGTGTAGGTCTCATTCTTTCAACTCTTGATGTTTTCTTCAAGGATGTTGACTATCTCTATGAAGTTTTCTGTACCCTTCTTTTCTACCTCACCCCGATTTTCTATCAGGTTGAGCAGCTTAATATCAAGAGCGAAATCTTCAAAATGGCACTCATGGCAAATCCGCTTTATTCGATAACCCAGATGTTCCGCAGCTGCGTGCTTTACGGCGAGATGTTCAATATTAACCACCTGCTCTATTCGCTTGCATTCGGAATCGTTACCGTTGTTATCGGACTTGTCGCTTTCTATAAAAAGCAGGATAAATTCATTCTTCACATCTGATGAAAGGAAAAGCTTATGAGTAAACCGGCAATTGTTGTTGAAAACATGAGTATGATGTTCAACCTCAACAAAGAAAAGGTTGATAACATCAAAGAATATTTTATAAAGCTTATCACGAGAAAGCTTCATTTCACCGAATTCTGGGCTTTGCAGGATATCAGCTTCACGGTTGAAAAGGGCGAAAGAGTGGGCGTTCTCGGCTTCAACGGCGCAGGCAAATCAACTCTTCTCAAGGTTATTGCAGGCGTTCTCAAGCCCACAAAGGGAAGCGTCAAGGTGACGGGTGTTATCGCACCCATGCTCGAGCTCGGTGCAGGCTTCGACCTCAACTATTCGGGCAAGGAAAACATTTTCCTATACGGTGCAACCATGGGCTATTCGAGAAAATTCATCGAGGAAAAATATGATGAAATCGTTGAATTTTCCGAGCTTCAGGATTTTATCGAAGTCCCCGTGAAAAACTATTCATCGGGAATGCGCGCAAGACTCGGCTTTGCAATTGCAACCGCAGTTGAACCCGAAGTTCTTATTCTCGACGAGGTTTTATCCGTCGGTGACGCAAAATTCAGAAAAAAAAGCGAAGCAAAGGTGCGCTCAATGTTTGACAAGGGCACAACCGTTTTGTTCGTTTCACACAGCACACAGCAGGTGCTCAATATATGCAACAAAGCTATCATTCTTGACCACGGAAAACTTATTGCGCAGGGCGATGCCAAAGAAATCTGCGCTCTTTATGACGAAATGGTCAAGGGCGGTAAATAAGGATTATTCCTCATGAAAGGATGATAAATATGGTATTTGCAGCAGTTTTCGCAGGCGGCATAGGAAGCCGCATGGGCAATTCCGACACTCCCAAGCAGTATCTTGAACTCGGAACAAAACCCGTTATTATCCACACAATCGAAAAATTCTTTGTAAACGATAAAATTGACGAAATACTTGTTCTTTGTCCCAAGGCATGGATTGCACACACTCAGGATTTGATTAAGAAGCATCTTCCCGAGGGCAAAAAAGTTACCGTTATTGCAGGCGGTGCTTCAAGAAACGGTACACTTGAAAATGCAATTGAATATATAGAAAAAAATTACGAAACCGATGAAAACACGGTTATCGTAACTCACGACGCGGTAAGGCCCTTCCTTACCCACAGAATCATTGAGGAAAATGTTGCCGCAGCACTTGAATACGGCGCTTGCGACACCGTCATTCCCGCAACAGACACCATTGTTGAAAGTGCCGACGGAAAAATCATTTCTTCGATTCCCGACAGAACCAAAATGTATCAGGGTCAGACTCCCCAGTCCTTCCGTCTTAAGGAACTTGCAAGAGTTCTTTCGAGTCTCACGGAAGAAGAAAAGGCAATTCTCACCGATGCCTGCAAAATTTTCTCAATCAAAAACAAGGATGTTTTCATGGTTGAGGGCGAAGTATTCAACATCAAAATCACCTATCCGTATGACCTCAAGGTTGCTCATACGCTTTTGAAAGGCAAGGATTCAGATGATTAATTCAGTTTACAGGCTCATTGCACCGGGCATGATTGACATTGCCTGCACACAGCCGGATATAAAAAACAGCGTTCTTCTGCGACCTCTTTATCTCTCGGTCTGTAAGGCTGACCAGCGTTATTATCTCGGCAACAGAAGCCGCGAAGCACTTAAGGCAAAGCTTCCCATGGCACTCATTCACGAATGCGTTGCCAAGGTTGTTTTTGACCCCACGGGTAGTTTCAAGCCGGGCGAAATTGTTGTTCCCGTTCCGAATACTCCCATGGATGAGGACGACATAATTGCCGAAAACTACAGACCCACAAGCCGTTTCTGTTCAAGCGGATACGACGGCTTTCTGAGGGATTATATTGATATTGCACCCGACAGACTCGTAAGAGTACCCGAGGGCACAGACCTGCGCATTGCTTCTTTTGCAGAGCTTATCAGCGTTTCCGTTCATGCAATCTCACGCTTTGAGAAGTTTTCACATAAGCGCAAAGAATCTGTCGGTATCTGGGGTGATGGCAATGTAGGTTTTATAACCGCACTCATTCTCAGAGCGCTTTATCCCGAAATGAAGATTTATGTTTTCGGTACGGTTTACGATAAGCTCGCCTACTTCTCTTTTGCAGACGGCGCATATCATGTTGACCATGTACCCGAAGGGCTTAAGATTGACCATGCATTTGAATGCGTCGGCGGTGAAGGCTCAAGATTTGCCATTGCGCAGATAATTGACCTCATCAATCCCGAGGGTTCAATAGGTCTTATGGGTGTAAGCGAAAGATTTGTTGATATCAACACAAGAATGGTGCTTGAAAAAGGTCTTAATCTTTTTGGCTCAAGCCGCAGCGGTGTCGAGGATTTTCAACGTACGATGGATATCCTTGCAGAAAATCCAAAGATTCCTGCTTATCTTGAAAATCTAATCGGCGGTGTTGTTGAAGTGAGAACAATTTCCGATATTCACTCGGCATTCGCTCAGGATATAAGCCGTCACTTCGGTAAAACCGTTATCAAATGGGAAAAATAAACATGAAATTATCTGTTATTATACCTGCATACAACGCCGAAATGTTTCTTGCCGAAACCCTTGACTGTCTCGAAAGACAAACGCTGAAAGATATTCAGATTATTATTGTCAACGACGGTTCAACGGATAAAACAGCGGAAATTATTGCAGAGTATGCAAATAAAAACAGCAATATCCTTCCGATTTATCAGGAAAATTCGGGGGTTTCCGCTGCAAGAAACAACGGCATAAGCCATGCCGAGGGTAAATACACCCTCTTTCTTGACTCCGATGATATTTTTACTCCCGAATCTTTTGAAAATATATATAATGCGCTTGAAGAAAGCAATGCAGATATGGCAGTCTGCCGCATAACCAGCTTCGGCTACGGCGGTGAACAATTGAATCCCGTTGCAGAGGCACTTTCAAAAGAAACTCTTATTGATTACTCGGACAAGCGTCTTTTGTGGAATTTTCTCATAAGCAACAAATGCTTCCGCACGGAAATGCTCAGAAACAGCGAGGTGCGCTTTCCTCCCCTGCGTTACAGCGAGGACGGTGCGTTCACCATGCAGCTGGTTTATAAAGAAAATCCCAAAATCATCGGCGTTGACGGTGCGCTTTTCAAGTATCGCCGCCACACTCCGAAGGAAGGCTTTTCCGTCAGTCAGAGCATCAGCACGGAGCTTGTGAATCATTTTCTCGGCTCAATGAGCATTGTTTATGATGCCGCCGAAAAAGCAGGTATGCAGGAAGATTATCTTCAGGAAATTCTCTGCAAAACCTATTCGGCACTTATAAATGAATTCTACCGCATTCTCTGGCGTGCCGATTCCGAAACGGTGAATCTTATTGTCGACAAATGTAAAGAACTCAAAAGCCGCATGAATGCAGAAACCGCAAGAAAATGCAATGACGTTCAGAAGGATATCGGCAAAGAGGTTTGTACCAAATCCGAAATTGCCGAAAAGCCTTTCATTTCCGTTATTGCCAAAAATTGCACGGCGGAATTCATCGACTCCGTCTATGCGCAGTCGATGCCCGTTTTTGAGTTTATAACAACAAAAAGTGATTTGCTTCCCGAGAAGGAAAACATAAAGATTTTGCCCGAAAACGGTTTCAAATCAGCTTCAAAAAAACTTGTAAAAGGCAGAATTGTTCTGTGTCTTGACGGCAAAAAAGCTCTTGACACAAGATTCTTTAAGGTTGTGACGCTTCTCAAAAGGTCTCCGAAATTCGGACTGTTCCCCGATTTTCTTATTAAATTCGGTGCAAAATTGTTTTTGAAAATCAAACGGTGATATTTTGAAAAAGATTTTTTATTCTCTCTATGCCGTATTTTTTAATATCTGCCGCATATTCCCCGTAAAGAAAAACAGGGTTGCTTTTGTTGCTCCCCACAACGGCGGCGAAAAAGACTCTCTCGGAGTTATGCGCTCATATATTGAAAAAATCGGCGGATACGATATCGTGAATATTTCAACAAGGGATTTACAGCTTGATTTTTCGGGCATAAAATCCCTTGTGATATCCTGCCTCAAAGCGGCGGGATTTTTCACTTTAAAGGCAAAGGCTCTTGCAACATCAAAATATGTTTTTCTCAACGATAACTTCATGCCCATGGCAGACCTCAATTTCAGCAAAGAAGCGGTTATAACCCAGCTATGGCACGCGGAAGGAGCATTCAAGAAATTCGGACTTTCCGCACCGCTTACCGATGGGGTTGCAGACCGTGAAAAGAAGTGCTCGGAAAAGCTTACATATGTTATCTGTTCATCAAAAAATGTTGTACCCGTTTACTCTGAAGCGTTCGGCATTGATGAAAATAAAATTCTCCCACTCGGCGCGCCGAGAATCGACCTTCTTTTAGCTGAAAGAAATACGGATGAACTCAGGAAAATATTTGATAAAGCTCATCCCGAATGCAAGGGCAAAAAACTCATTCTTTATGCACCCACCTTTCGTGAAAACGGCGAAGCAGATAAAAAGCTTCTTGATAACATTGATATGAAGGCATTTAACGAACAGCTTGGCTATAAATACTGCCTGCTTATTAAGCTTCATCCGCAGATAAACTCTTCAAAACCCGTTGAGGGTGCGGTTGATGTTACAAAAGGTCATGATATCGGTGATTTGACTCTCATATCCGATATGCTCATAACCGACTATTCCTCCGCCTGCATGGATTTTGCTCTTCTTTCAAAACCCTGCATTTTCTTTGCGTTTGACCTTGAGGAATACGAAAAAGAGCGTTCATTCTATTATGATTATGAAAGCTATGTGCCCGGTGATGTCGCCAAAACCTTTGATGAGGTTATAAGCGCAATAAAAAATCCCCGAAGCAGTGAAGAAAAACTCCGTGCATTCAGGGAATTTAATTTTGACTATACAGACTGCAATAATGCTGAACGAATTTATAACAGAATTTTCAAGTGATAAAAAATAAAACCGCTGTACGAGGTGTACAGCGGTGATTTTTTATCAGTCACTTGTGTAAGGAAGAAGAGCAATCTGACGTGCGCGCTTGATAGCGGTTGTGAGTTCACGCTGATGCTTTGCGCATGTGCCTGTCACACGGCGGGGAAGAATCTTTGCTCTGTCTGAAGTGAACTTGTTGAGCTTGTTAACATCCTTGTAATCGATGCATTCAACTTTTTCAACACAGAAAGCACAAACCTTTCTGCGACCCTTCTTGTTGGGTCTTCTGTCATTCTTATCGTATGCCATTTCGGATTAAACCTCCTTTTTTCAGTTTCAGTTTTGTACGACCTTAAAACGGAAGGTCGTCTTCGGGGATTTCCTTGAAATCACCTTCATCGGCAGTTGAGTATGAGGGTGCGGGCTGTGCTGCTGCATAGCTTTCTTCTCTTGAATAGGAAGAACCGCTGCCTGTTTCATTCTTTGAGCCGCAGAAACTCACGTTATCTGCAACAACTTCAACAGCCTTTCTCTTGTTGCCGTTTTTGTCTTCATACATTCTGGTCTGGATATGACCCTGAATGGCAATCATTGAGCCCTTACGGAAATACTTGCTGATAAACTCAGCAGTCTGTCTCCACGCAATAACGTCAATGAAATCTGCCTGACGGTCTTCACCCTGACGAACGAAGCCTCTGTCAACAGCAACTGTGAAGGATAATACGGAAATACCGCTTCCTGTAGTGCGAAGCTCGGGGTCTGCAACAAGTCTGCCCATGATTACGGCATTATTTAACATTTTGCGACCTCCTTAGTTCTTCTTGACAATGAGTGAACGAAGCACGCCGTCTGTAATCTTAACAACACGGTCGAGCTCTGCGGGAAATTCAGGTGTTGCCTGATAATTGAAGAGAACGTAGTAACCCTCTGCTTCGTCGTTGATAAGGTATGCGAGCTTACGCTTACCCCATTCATCAACGCTCTCAAGAGTGCCGTTAGCTTCGATCATGCCCTTGAATTTCTCCATGAGAGGCTGAACAGCTTCTTCACCGTTGGCAACTGAAAAAACCATCATTGTCTCATAGCTGATGTTTGCTGACATTCTTAAAGCACCTCCTTCTGGTCTTTGGCCACGGTGCATCCGTGGCAAGGAATAAAATTTGTTTTAATCCTGCTGCATTCTCTACAGCAGTTTAGTATTTTAACAGAATAATCCTGACTTGTCAAGCCTTTTTCACTTGATCAAGCTGAAAATCATGCAGAAAAATCCATAAATTCTCTCAAAAAAGCTTGCATCTTCTTCGTAAGCAAGATAAGTGAAATCCGTAACTGCCTTTGTATTGGTTGAAAGGTTCTCAATTTTACCCGTGCCGTCAAAAGCGCCGACATCAAGAACAACATTCTCGGGTGTTTCATCCTTGAAATCTGCCTTAAAATTGGTGAGGGTTGAGTTGAATCCCTTGTCTGCCTTGAATGCGGTATGCCGGTCCTTATCGGGGGAATACCAGTAGCAGAAGCAGTTGTTATAAATACCTGCCGCATAGCCCGTTGTTCTGAAGCCTATGGCAAACTGATCGCTGTAGCAATAGTCAAACCAGTTGTTGCCGCTTTCGTCGAGGAATCCGCAGCTGTTTTGATAATCGGTGTAATCCGAATAATAAAGCGGATGAACATTTCTGAGCATATTACCCGAACCCTTGAGATGAACACCCGTGAAAATATTTCCGATACGGACGTTTGTTATCGTGTTGTCAAAGCCCTCAACAAGAATACCGACAGAATCCGTTTTGCCCGTACCGATAATATTAACGCCCGAGATATCCGCATCGGAAGACCCGCTGTTTGCACCGTACATGATATGAATTCCTACAACTGTGTTTTTGATTGAAACATCTCTTATGGCTGTTTCTCTGCCGCTGTTTACGGAAACACCGTTTGCAATACCGCTGCCGTCGATAATTCCGCCTTCAACGGCATAGTTGCTGCCGTTGGTATGGGTGTCGTTATAGGGGTCTTTTCCGCCAAGCTGAATAACCGCCTCGCCTGCCTGCCATTCTCCAATCGCTTTGATAACAGCAAAATCCGAAAGCTCGAGAGAAACACTTTTTCTCGGATTTGCGGAAGTCAGAATCGGCTGCGAAACAAGATATTCACCGTCGGGGAAATAAATTGTTCTGTTGGGATTTTCGTCAATTATGCTCTGGATTTGTAATGAAACATCCTCTCCCGAATTTACCGCAACGGTATCGGTTACAATTATATAATTTTTATCCGATACATCTGCAAATACCGTTAACTGAAAAACAGAGAAAAGCATAACAAATGCAAGCAAAACAGAAAAAACTTTTTTCATAATATCACCAACCTTTTTCTCAATTATAACATTATTTTCACAAAACGCAACATCAAGATTACTCTTGCAGAAATGAATATATAAAGGTATAATATAATAGGTACGGGTGAAACCCGTCATAACGCGCGAAAGCTATATAACTGCTTAACGAAGTAAAGCTTTGGAGGTGACCCCGATGAATGAAAGACTGCCCTGTCTTCGCAAAAAATCAATGAGTCTGCCCCTTACTCCCGGGGTGTACCTTATGAAAAACAAAAAAGGCGAAATCATTTATGTGGGCAAGGCAAAGGCTCTCAAAAACAGAGTCAGCACCTATTTCGGTTCGCAGAATAACCACGGCATTAAAGTGCGCAGAATGGTTGAAAACGTTGAGGATTTTGACTATATCATGTGCGACAGCGAGTTTGAAGCGCTCGTGCTTGAATGCTCGCTTATCAAGCAGCACAGCCCCAAATACAACATTCTTTTAAAGGATGACAAAGGTTATCATTATATAAAAATCACATCAAACGGCTGGAAAAACATCCTTGCGGTCAAGCAAAGACTTGACGACGGTGCGGAATATATCGGACCATATACCAACTCATTCGGAATAACCAATGCTGTTGAAGAGGCTAAAAAAATCTTTCTTCTGCCGCAATGCTCAAAGGTTTTTCCGAGGGATTATAACAAAAGTCGCCCCTGCCTTAATTATTATATCGGACAATGCTCCGCACCTTGTGCAGGCAAAATAACCGAAAAAGCTCACGCTGAAGCGATTGAACAAGCGATAGATTTTATTATAAACGGCTCGGGCAAGGCGATAGATGCACTCACCGAAAAGATGCTTGAAGCATCCGAAAACCTTGAATTTGAAAAGGCGGCTAAAATCAGAGACAAAATCAATGCAATAAAAAAAATTACCGAAAAGCAGAAGGTTGTTGCAGCTTCGGTCGAGGAGCAGGATGTTTTTGCCGTTGTATGCTCCGAAAACAAAGCCTGCCTTTCCGTTATCCGATTCAGGGATTCACGGCTTTACGATACGGAACATTTTATTTTTGACACACCCGAAAACCTGCCCGAGGCAAGACATGAACTCATAAGAAGCTATTATTCCATGCGTGATTTCGTGCCGAGGAGAATAGCGGTTGACGGTGAAGTTGCCGACAGCGAGGTGCTTTGTGAATGGCTTTCGTCACTTGCAAAACGCAAGGTGAATATTGCTCTGCCACAGAGAGGCGAACAGCATTCGCTCATGGAAATGTGCCGTTCAAATGCGGCGCAAAAGCTCGGAATTTATCTCGGCAAAACAGGCAAATCAACCGCGGCGCTCGATGAGCTTGCAACCTTACTCGGTCTTAAATCAACACCCGAATTCATTGAATCTTACGATATATCACACACCGCAGGCAGTGAAAATGTTGCAGGCATGGTAGTTTTCAAAGGCGGACTTCCCTATAAAAAAGCTTACCGCCGTTTTGCAATCAAAGGCTTTTCGGGTCAGGATGACTATGCTTCAATGGCAGAGGTTATTGAAAGAAGAATTCTGCGTTATTTTGAAGAAAAAGACACGGGCGAAGGCTTCGGCAGACTTCCCGACCTTATTCTGCTTGACGGCGGAAGCGGTCAGGTAAACGCAGTTAAACCCGTGCTCGAAAAATACAATCTCGATATTCCGCTTTTCGGCATGGTCAAGGATTCGCACCACCGCACAAGGGCAATTGCCTGCTCGGGCGATGAGCTTTCACTCACCTCAAAAAGAGCCGCTTTTACTCTTGTTTCCACAATTCAGGAGGAGGTTCACCGCTATTCGGTTGAATATCACCGTAACCGCAGAAAAAAAGCCTCTCTTTCTTCTACCCTCACTTCGATTGAGGGAATCGGCGAAAACAGATGCAAGGCTCTTCTTAAGCATTTCAAAACAGTCAAGGCGGTTTCCGGAGCAAGCATTGATGAACTTGCAGAAGTCAAAGGAATGAATAAAAATACCGCAAAGGCGGTTTTTGAAGCATTTCACGGCAAAAATACAGACAAAGATGACTGATTTTACAACTTTTTTTCCATTTGTTAACATTTTATCTTGACATTATATTATAAATAATGAGATAATAGATTGATAATAGTTTATTGGGTGTAGTATGCCCGAAAACTATACGGAGGATTATATGAGAGTTATAACAGGTTCGGCAAGAGGTATGGTTCTCAGAACACTTGAAGGAAACGACGTAAGACCTACAACCGACAAGGTCAAGGAAGCTGTTTTCAGCGCAATTCAGTTTGAGATTGAAGGCAGACGCATTCTTGATTTGTTTGCAGGCTCGGGTCAGCTCGGTATTGAGGCGCTCAGCAGAGGCGCTGAAAGTGCGGTTTTTATTGACTCCGATAAAAGCGCCATTAAAATCATCAAGGAAAATCTTGCCAAAACAAAGCTTGAATCACTCGCTTCGGTTGCACAGACCGATTCAATAGCATTCCTCTCCATGACCGACAGAGTTTTTGACGTTGCTTTTCTTGACCCGCCCTACGGCAAGGGTCTTTTGCAGAAGGCTCTTTCAAAAATCGGCGAGCACATTGCCGAAGGCGGCATCGTTATCTGCGAGCATCCCTTCGGAGAAGAGCTTGAAGAAGAAACCGGCGGTCTTGTGAAACAGAAAGAATATAAGTACAGCAAGGTTGCGGTAACTCTTTACCGAAAGGTATGATTATATGAAAATTGCAATTTGTCCCGGCAGTTTTGACCCCGTAACAATAGGTCACATTGATATCATTCACCGTGCGGCAAAGCTTTTTGATAAAGTTATTGTCGTTGTTATGTTCAACTATCACAAGCCCGACGGATATTTCACCGTTGAGGAAAGAGTTGAGCTTCTCAAACGCAGTATCACGGATATAGATAATATCGAAATCGAAATGTACGGCGGTCTTCTTGCGGAATATGCTGACAAAAAAGGTGCGTGCGCCGTTGTAAAAGGTCTGCGCGCGGTTTCGGACTTTGAATATGAATTTCAGCAGGCATTGACAAACAAAAAGCTCAATCCTGAGCTTGAAACAGTATTCCTCACCGCAAATGCGGAAAATATGTATCTTTCATCCAGCGTAGTTAAGCAGGTATGCGAATTCGGCGGAGATATCAGCGAATTTGTTCCCGCAGAAATATGCGATGACATAATAAAAAGAATAAAAGAAAGGAACAGGTTTTCAAAATGAACATTGAGAATTTACTCGACCAGATAGAAGATATTTTAGAGGCAGGCTCAAAAGTTCCTCTGTCGAATAAAACAGGCGTTGATGCAAACGCAATCAGAACAATTATTGAGGATATCAGACTCAATCTTCCCACAGAAATTACTCAGGCAAGAGCAATCGTTGCTGACAGAAACAACCTTCTTGTTAAGGCAAAGAACGAAGCTGTTGCTGCAGTTACAGGCGCTCAGGAGAAATCAAGAGCACTTATTTCCACCGCGGAAGATAAGGTAAGAGCACTCGTTCTTAAAACAGAGGATTATTCAAAGAACAAGGTCGCAGAGGCCGAAGCTCAGGCAAAGCAGATTGTTAACACCGCAAACGAAGATGCAAAAATCATCAGAGCAAACGCTCAGCTTGAAGCTGCAGCTATGGTTGACAGCAGCGAAATCGTTGTTCAGTCAAAGGCTACCGCAGAATCAATTGCTCTTGCTGCTCAGGAAGAAGCCGCATCAACAATTGCAGGCGCAAAGGCTCAGGCGGAAAACATTGTAAATGCCGCAACAGAGCAGGCTGAAAGAACAATTGAAGAAGCAAGACGCCGTTCAGATGAAGCCATCGACAAGGCAAACAAGTGGTCATCCGAAATCAGAATGGCTGCAGGCGATTTTGTTGAGGATATCATGAAAACCGCCGACGAAGCCGTTGCCGCAAGCCTTGAAAGAATTCAGACTGCAAGAGGCAACATCAAAAATGTTGTCGGCAAAATCGACATCCCCACAGCCAACGAATAATAAAAACAAAAAGCCCTCTGTTTTTAACAGAGGGCATAAATGCGTTTATCAGTCAACTTTCACATCATTCACTATTTCTATATCGGCATTGAAGATTTCTTCGGCAGCACGAAGTATCTCCGCTTTACGGATGCTTCCGCGGTAATATTCAAGAAGCAGTTTTTCAGCTTTGGTCACACTCTGCATTTCTTCCGATTTATCCGGAGATTTTGCAACTGATACGGCTGAATTTTCTTCAAAAAAGGGTCTGAAGAAATCATCAAGTGAGGTATTGTAAAGCTTGCAAAGCTTGATTATGACGCTGATTTCGGGCGTTCTCATTGTTTCGTATTTGGCATAAGCCGACCTTGAAACCCTGAGATAATCCGCCACTTTTTGCTGAGTCATACGGTTGGATTTTCTGTAAATTCTGAGAATATCGCCAACAGATTTCTCGTCAACCACGCTGAACTTCTTCATTACACCTCACCCTTTCGCCTTATAGATTAGAGTATACATTCATTCGGAAACGTTTTGATTGAATGTTCCGAATTGTCACACTTTTGTGCAGGAGTAATAAATTATGACAAACAGTATTTTTGAAAAAACAAAGTATTTTATAATTGACATGGACGGAACTTTTTACCTTGACGGTAATATTATCGAAGGTTCAAAGGATTTTATCGAAAAGGTGAAAGAAAGCGGCAGAGATTTTTATTTTTTCACCAACAACTCCTCAAATAACGTTGAGGTATGCCGCGCAAAGCTCGAAAAAATGGGTTTTCCCGTTGACGAAAACAGAGTTATCATCTCCTCTCACGTTGCCGCCGATTATCTCAACAAAAACTATGCAGGCAAGAAGGTTTTCCTTCTCGGCAACGAAAGACTTACCGGTGATTTTGAAAAAGCGGGAATCAATCTTGTTTCCGAAAATCCCGATATAGTTGTTCTCGGATTTGACACCACTCTCACCTATCAGAAGATGTGGGATGCGGTTCGCTATATCGACGGCGGTGCAGTTTATCTTGCAACCCATCCCGACCTCAACTGCCCCACCGCAGACGGCTATATGCCCGACACAGGTTCGATGATTGAGCTTTTCGCCGCATCAACAGGCAAAAGACCTGTTGTTCTCGGAAAGCCCATGACCGCAACGGTTGATTACATCACCGAAATGCTCGGATGCGAAAGAGAAGAACTCGCTTTTGTAGGCGACAGACTTGCTACCGATATCGCGATCGGCGCAAATCACGGCATTCCCTGCGTTCTTGTTTACAGCGGTGTAACAACTCCCGAAGAATACGCAAATTCACATATCAAGGCAAGCGTGGCTGTTGAAAACCTCAAAGCACTTGCGGAGTATCTTTAATATAGATAAAACAACGTCAGTTCGTAACCTTCCTGACGGGCATCTGCTCGGTGCCGAACAAAACTAAAGGCGCTGCACGGCAGCAAAAGGAGCATTAAAATGAACAAGAAAAAAATCACCGTCATGGCTCACGGTGCCATGATAGCGGCAATCTATGCCGCAGCAACCTATCTGTGTGCCGTTTTTGCAATTGCATACGGCAATATTCAGTTCCGCCTTTCCGAGGCACTGACAATTCTTTCCGTTTTCACCCCTGCGGCAATTCCGGGGCTTGCAATCGGCTGTATAATCGGAAATCTTTCAAGTCCGTTCGGTGTATGGGATATTGTTTTCGGCTCGCTTGCAACACTTTTCGCGGCGATAACCGCCCGTGCGTTAAGAAACATCAGGTTCAGAGGATTTCCGTTTCTCTCTTTTATTATGCCCGTTATTTTCAACGGATTGATAGTCGGTGCGGAATTAACATTTCTTCTGCCGACGGACAAAGCAAAGCTTTCTGCTTTCGTAATTTATGCGCTTGAGGTTGCGGCTGGTGAACTTGCAGTCTGCATTGCGGGAGGAATCCCTCTCTTCTACGCGGTACGCAAGGCGGGAATTTTCAATAACAAATTATAAAAAGACACAAAAAAGCTGTGCAATTCGCAACTGAATTGCACAGCTTAATTTTATATGTTTTAAGCGTTTACGGTTTCTTTTTCCTCTGTTTTTTCTTCCTCTTTATCTTCCTCGGGAAGAACAACCTTCTGCCTTGAAACGCAGAAATTGGTTATTGACGAGACAAGGAAAAGCGCACCGCTTACGAAAACACCCCAGCTCGGTGCACAGCTTACCGCATCTGCAAGAGTGCTTGATGCAAGCATATCGGAAAGGCTGTTGAAGCAGTATGCACTCGCGAACATCATAATGCTCGCAATCAAATTGGTCATGCCAAGTCCGATACTGTTGAATTTCTTGAAATTGAGCATAAGAAAAACAAGGCTCACAAGAAGTGAGAGTGCGCTGAGAACAACCAACAGAAGCGCAAGAAGGAACATGAGCGCACCGTCGCCGATTACCCCTGAAGAAGGTCCTTTTATAATTCCTCCGATATCAAAATTGAGTATGTTCATAACGATTGTGATTGCGTTGAGTGAGAATTTATCCTCAAAGAACGGAATGGCAACCGAAAGAGTTCCGAGCGGAAGAAGGAACGAAAACAGAGGAAGCACGCTGATAGGGATTCTTGCAATTCTCAGCTTTGTTCCCACAAATGAATATCTGAATTTCTTGAAAGTATCGCGAAGCTTTGCGAAAGCGATTTCCGCTTCAATCGCGTCCTGTTCAAGACGGTTTTCCCAGTCATAGTTTGCTATGTTGACGCCGCAGTCGGGACATTCCGCTTTGATATTCCATATATGGAGCTTGCGGTTACACTTGGGACAATTTGCCATAAAAACACACCTTTTTCAAATCTATAATTCTATTTTATACATAAAACAGGGTCGTGTCAAGAAATTATTTCTGACCGTAATATGCACCTGCACCGTGTTTTCTGTAATAATGCTTTTTACGGATATCCTCGCTTGCGGGCTTTGCCTCAAGAGTTCTGCTGAGGTATGCCATCTTTGCAACTTCTTCGAGAATCGCCGAATTCTTTGCGGCTTCCATGCCGTTTTTGCCCCATGTAAAGGGTCCGTGAGAATGAACAAGCACTGCGGGCACTGCATTGCAGTCGATATTGCCGTTTTCAAAGGTTTCTGCGATAACTTTACCTGTGTTAAGCTCGTATTCGCCCTCAATTTCTTCCTTTGTCAGATCCCTTGTGCAAGGCACTGCGCCGAATGCAAAATCTGCATGAGTTGTGCCGTAACAGGGAATTTCGCTTGCCGCCTGAGCAAACGAAACCGCAAAGGTTGAATGGGTATGTGCAACGCCTCCGATTTCGGGGAAACGGCGGTAAAGCTCAAGATGAGTCGGAGTGTCGGATGAGGGATTGAGTCTGCCTTCAACCTTATCGCCGTTAAGGTTCATAACAACCATGTCATCGGGAGTCATCTTATCGTAGTCAACACCCGAGGGCTTGATAACCACAAGACCGCTTTCTCTGTCGATTTCCGACACATTGCCCCATGTAAAAAGGACAAGCTTATATTCAACAAGCTTAAGATTTGCTTCGTAAACTTTCTGTTTGAGATTTTCAAGCATGGTTTTAACTCCTATATGAAAAGTGATGCGGCAACGGTGGAATAAACATGAGCAGGGTCTTTGAGAAAATTGCTTTTAAGCTGCTCTGCCTGCTCAAAATCCGCCGCATAAACCGTAAGCTCCATGAGCGAAATATTCTTGTGCATAATACGGAAGGTTACATAATATCCGTCTTCCGTCTTTTTGATATCAACGGTATTTTCACTTTCACGTTTTTCAAGAAGAATAAGCTTCATGGCATCGGAAAGAGCCGTTTCTTTTACGGAACTCGGCAATTCCTCCGAAAGCTCGCCGATTGATAAAACACCTTTCGGTGTGATATAAAGCAATCCGTCCGTTGCGGAAAGATTACCGTTTTCTATAAGGTCGTCAACCGCCTGAGTTACCTCAAAATAATTTGCAAGGCCGTGTAGCTGCAATGCCTCAATAATTATCGAAACACTCACAGGCTCTTTTATATTGGCAACAACATAGTTCACAAGAACCTTAATCTGTGTTTTGCTTCTTAAACCGCCCGGTTCAACGCCCTGCGAAAAAGCATCAAATTCATTATGCATTGACATTTGTATTCTCCCTGCGTTCTGTAAGCTCTTTTATAATCTTATCCTTCTTTTTGCCCGTGTAATCATTGAAGAACATCGGGATTGCACACAGAGCAAGGCTGACAGCGGGGATGATTGAAATCATTATGAACATACCCCTGAGAGTTTCGTCAGACTGAGCCTGCGCGAGCTCGATTGTTACTCCGAAATCATTCTTAGCCTTGATGGGTTCAACATAATTATAGGCTTCGAGCACAAAGCTTGTGATAAGGGTTGAAATACCTGCGGTAAGCTTGCTGATAAAGGTCTGCGATGCAAAGCAGATACCCTCTGAGCGTCTGCCTGTTTTCCACTCAAGATAATCAACGCTGTCGCCAACCATTGCGTAGGTTATAACATTGAAAATTCCCAGAGGAAGACCTACGATTGCAAGTACGGCAAGAAGTGCATAGAAATTACTGTAGCCCATGAAATAGAGAATAACATGGAGAACTGCTCCGAAAAGGGCGGAGCCGATATAAATCTGCTTTAACGAAAACTTTTTGCGGAGCATGGGCATAACAAGCATCGCTATCATCATACCTGCACCGATTGCAACGGTCATAACAACCTGAACAGAGCCGTGAGGAACGATGCCCGAATCCTGAATAAGATATGTTGCGATATATGAACCCGAGGTCTGCGCCATAAGCATTGCCGAACCGAGAATGCTTGCGGCAATAAGAAGAAGCAACGGCTTATTCTTTGTGTATGCCGAAACAACCTCTTTTACAGTAACTTTATCTTTGGGAGGCTGTTCAACCTTTTCTTTTGTGCCGAAAAAGGCAAGCAGAGAAATCATTGAACCGACGATGCCGAAAATAAGACCGCCTGCAAAGTAACCCTTTGTTATGCCGAGAGACGATGTGCGGAGCACGGGAATGAGAACCGTGGGAAGAATGCCGCCGATTGTGCTGCCTATTCTGGCGATTGAAAGGAATTTGTTGCGTTCGTTTTCGAGAGGAGTAACAACAGCGCTCAGTCCCCAGAACGGAACATCCTGAATCGTAAAACAAATGCCCCAGATTATGTAAGTTATTGCGGCATAAGCGACCTTTGCACCGTAGCTCTGAAAACCGGGAACGGTGAAAAGCGCTATGGTTGAAGCCATAATAAGGAATGGCGAGAAAAGAAGATAGGGGCGGAGCTTACCGAATTTGGTTTTTGTTCTGTCAGCAATCATACCCATTACGGGGTCGTTTGCCGCATCGAAAATTCTTGCAGCGAAGATAATCCAGCCTGCGTGCGTTGCCTGAATACCGGCAGCATCGGTATAGAAAATAAGCAGGAAGGTTGACATAAGAGTGTATATCATACTTCTGCCGAAAGCTGAGGTCGCAAACGAGGCTATTTCGCTTGTTTTGAGATATTTCTTTTCCATCATTTACTCCTTTTTCTTCCTTTTATGTCTTTACGGCTGTTTCTGTTGGGATACATGGGCTTTCCGTATTTACCTCTGTTTATGAGTTCGTCGGTGAGGAAACGCTCTTTTGTTGCCCATGCGCCGCACTCATTTGACCAGCCTTCGCAGTATGCTCTGTAGTACGAAACACCTTTTGTTTTACGGAGCTTCACAAAATACGGAAGATTGCACCAGACAACAGAGGGGATTGCGATAACAAAGAGCCAGAGAGGTCCGAGAATGAGCGATTGCACGGTATGACCGTATTCATGGATTTTTGTGTCATGAAGTTTGTCGCCGTCTCTGCTTTTATTAATGAAAATGAACATTCCGAGCGAAACGCCGCCGAAATTCTTTTTGTCGATATATGTTACCAATGCGTTGTGATACCATTCGCTTTCTGCGCCTTTTGATTTTTGTATCGCAAGCATGATAAGACCGATGATGTTCTGCACTATCGCATAAGTAAACTGCCAGAAATAAAAAAGAATTGATTTCAGGATTTTCAAACAATCACCCACTTTAAATGTTTATGATATTCTACCATAAATACGTTGATAATGCAAGAACTATATATTAATTATAATCTTTATAAATGTTGACATTGCGGAAATCTTGTGTTATACTTTTTCAGCATATAATCGGTTCGTGCGGTCTTTTTTACCGCATAAAATCAAGGAAATTATCAAGATTTTCAAATAAATCGGAGGAATGCAGAATGTACGAAAAAGTTTCATCGAATTTCGATTTCGTCACCAGAGAAAAAGCCGTGCTTGATTTCTGGAAAGAAAACAAGATTTTCGAGAAGAGCATCGAAGAAAGAAAAGGCTGTCCCACATATACTTTCTATGACGGCCCTCCCACAGCCAACGGCAAGCCTCATATCGGTCACGTTCTGACCCGCGTTATCAAGGATATGATTCCCAGATACCGCACAATGAAAGGCTACATGGTTCCCAGAAAAGCAGGCTGGGATACCCACGGTCTCCCCGTTGAGCTTGAAATAGAAAAAGAACTCGGCATCAACGGTAAGGAACAGATTGAAAATTACGGCCTTGAACCCTTCATCGGCAGATGCAAGGAAAGCGTTTGGAAATACAAGGGAATGTGGGAAGATTTCTCCGGTACCGTCGGCTTCTGGGCAGACATGGACGACCCCTATGTTACTTATCACAACAGCTATATCGAATCAATCTGGTGGTCACTCAAAGAAATCTGGAACAAAGGACTTCTTTACAAAGGCTTCAAGATTGTTCCCTACTGCCCCCGCTGCGGAACTCCTCTTTCATCCCACGAGGTTGCACAGGGCTACAAGGCTGTAAAAGAGCGTTCGGCAGTTGTAAGATTCAAGGTTGTGGGCGAAGATGCATATTTCCTTGCATGGACAACCACTCCCTGGACACTTCCCTCAAACTGCGCACTCTGCGTAAACCCCGAAGAAACTTACTGCAAGGTTAAGGCTGCAGACGGTTATACCTACTACATGGCAAAGGCTCTTCTTGACAACGTTCTCGGTTCACTCGGCGACAAGGAAAACGGCGTTGCTGCCTATGAAATCCTTGAAACATACAAGGGAACAGACCTTGAATACAAGGAATACGAACCTCTTTTTGCTTGTGCAGGCGATGTTGCAAAGAAGCAGAATAAGAAGGCTCACTTTGTAACCGTTGACAATTATGTTACCATGTCCGACGGTACAGGTATCGTTCACATTGCACCCGCATTCGGTGAAGACGACGCAAAGGTCGGCAGAAGCTATGACCTTCCCTTTGTTCAGTTTGTTGACGGCAAGGGTAACATGACCGAAGAAACACCCTATGCCGGTATGTTCGTTAAAGATGCAGACCCCAAAATCCTCGTTGACCTCGACAGCGAAGGCAAGCTCTTCTCTGCACCCAAGTTTGAGCATGACTATCCCTTCTGCTGGAGATGCGACACTCCGCTTATCTACTATGCAAGAGAATCCTGGTTCATAAAGATGACAGCCGTTAAGGATAATCTTGTCAAGAACAACAACACCGTTAACTGGATTCCCGAAAGCATCGGCAAGGGCAGATTCGGCGACTGGCTTGAGAATATTCAGGACTGGGGCATCAGCCGTAACCGTTACTGGGGTACTCCCCTCAACATCTGGGAATGCGAATGCGGCCACAGACATTCAATCGGTTCAATCGAAGAACTCAAGTCAATGAGCAGCAATTGTCCCGATGATATTGAGCTTCACCGTCCGTTCATCGACGATGTAACAATCAAGTGCGAAAAGTGCGGCAAAGAAATGAAGCGCGTCCCCGAGGTTATCGACTGTTGGTACGATTCAGGCGCAATGCCCTTCGCACAGCACCACTATCCGTTTGAAAACAAAGACCTCTTTGAACAGCAGTTCCCCGCAGAGTTTATCTCCGAGGCTGTTGACCAGACAAGAGGCTGGTTCTATTCTCTCATGGCAATCTCAACCCTTCTCTTTGACAAGTCCCCGTATAAGAACGTTATCGTTCTCGGTCTTGTTCAGGACGAAAACGGTCAGAAGATGTCAAAATCCAAGGGTAATGCGGTTGACCCGTTTGATGCTCTTGCAAAGCACGGCGCAGACGCCATCCGTTGGTATTTCTACACCAACTCTGCACCCTGGCTTCCCAACCGTTTCCACGACAATGCGGTTGTTGAAGGCAAGCGTAAATTCATGGGTACTCTCTGGAATACCTATGCTTTCTATGTTCTTTATGCGAACATTGACAAGTTCAATCCCGCAGAGCATGAGCTTGATTATGACAAGCTTTCCATCATGGATAAGTGGCTTCTTTCAAAGCTCAACACGCTCATTGATACAGTTGACGGTTATCTTGACAGCTACTCAATTCCCGAAGCTGCAAAGGCACTCCAGAGCTTCGTTGACGATATGAGTAACTGGTATGTACGCCGCGGCAGAGAACGTTTCTGGGCACAGGGTCTTGAGCAGGATAAGATTAATGCTTACATGACTCTTTACACAGCTCTTGTAACAGTTGTCAAGCTTGCTGCTCCCATGATTCCCTTCATGGCAGAAGATATCTACCGCAATCTTGTATGCAACGTTGATAAGAATGCTCCCATCAGTGTTCACCTTTGCGATTATCCCGTTTCGGATGCAAAGCTCATCAATGCAGACCTTGAAGCTTCAATGGACGAAGTTCTCAACATCGTTGTTCTCGGACGTGCGGCAAGAAACACCGCAAACATCAAGAACAGACAGCCTCTCGGCAAGATTTATGCAACAGCTGCAAAGGCACTTGACAGAGATTTCTGTGAAATCATTGAGGATGAACTCAATGTTAAGTCACTTGAATTCGTAACCGACTCTTCGGGCTATGTTTCCTACAGCTTCAAGCCTCAGCTTAAGACTCTCGGACCCAAGTACGGCAAGCTTCTCGGTGCTATCAGAAATCACCTTGCTTCTCTTGACGGCTCAGCTGCAAAGAAAGAGCTTGACGAAAAGGGCACAATCAGCTTCACCGCAGACGGCACAGAAATTGCTCTTGCAGTTGAAGACCTCCTTATCGAAACCGTGCAGAAGGAAGGCTACCACGCAGAAAGCGGCAACGGTGTAACAGTTGTTCTCGATACAAACCTTACCGATGAGCTTATTGAAGAAGGCTTCGTGAGAGAGCTTGTTTCAAAGATTCAGACTATGCGTAAGGATGCAGGCTTTGAGGTTATGGACACCATTAAGATTTATGTAAGCGGCAACGAAAAGATTGAAGCAATTTTCAGTAAGAATGCCGACGGAATCAAGAAGGATGTTCTCGCAACCGATATCATCATTTCTGCAGGCGGCTCATTTGCCAAGGATTGGGATATCAACGGCGAAAAAGTAACCATGGGCGTTGAAAAGAACTGAATGAAATAATAAATCCCCGATGTTCATGCGAATGTCGGGGATTTAGAGTGACGGAGATAATATGCAATATTACATAGGACAGTTTCTCGGCATTGTCGTCACAATAGGCGCGATTCTGACAATGCAGATAAAAAACAAAAAGCCGATGCTCATCGTTTCCGCAATAGTCAACGTGCTTTCGGCTCTTAATATTCTTCTTCTCGATAAATTCAGCTCGGGGGTTATAATCTGCTTCGTTGCCGTTTTTCAGATTCTCTTTTCTCTTTGGCACGAAAAAAAAGGCACGGATATTCCTCTTGCAGAAAAAATAATCTTCCTTGTACTCTATATTACAGGCGGTTTGCTCGGATTTGAAAAACCGATTGATATCCTTTCAATTATTGCCGCAGTTCTCTATATGCTTGCAATGATTCAGAAAAAGGAACAGCATATCAGACTTTTTCTTCTCGGAAACATGGCAACGTGGACGGTTTATCACACAATTCTCGGTTCAACCGCCGTTTTTGCACAGCTTGCAGGCATAATATCCTCGCTTATCGCACTTTACCGTTACAGAAAATCCAAATAAAAATCAAGGCTTGTACAGTTTTATACCGTACAAGCCTTCTTTATTATAACAGTTTCTTGCGGAGTTCAGCCGCATCTGTTGCAGAAAGGTATGCGGGAGGAATGTCAAACATTGTTTTGCAGCCTGTCATGCCTTCGTTCTTCATGCGGTAAGCTGCCCTTGCAGAGGCGGCAATAACGCTTGCTGTGAATTCAGGGTTTGAATCGAGCTTGAGGCTGTATTCAATGACGTGGTTATGCTCGTCATTCCAGCCTGTCTTGCCTGTTCTGATAACAAATCCGCCGTGAGGAATTCCGCTGTGGTCGCGGTCAAGCTCTTCCTTTGAAATGAAGTGAACAATCGTGTTGTAATCTGCAAAATAGTTGGGCATATTCACGATTTCGCTCTCAATTCTCGCCTTGTCTGCGCCTTCTTCAGCAACAACGAAGCATTCTCTGATATGCTTGTCACGAACGGCAAGCTCGGGATTTGAACCGCTTCTTACAGCTTCAAGTGCCGCATCAACGGGAATTGTGTACTGCTTTGCATCCGTAACGCCTTCAATTCTTCTGATTGCATCGGAATGACCCTGACTTACGCCCTTGCCCCAGAAAGTATAGTCTTTTCCGTCGGGAAGAATAGCGTTTGCATAAAGACGGCTGAGAGAAAACATACCGGGGTCCCATCCGCATGAGATAACGGCGATGTTTTTGCCTTCCTTTGCCGCCGCATCAACAGCCTCAAAATGCTCGGGGATTTTTGCATGGGTATCAAAGCTGTCAACAACGGTGAAATGCTTTGCATATGCGGGAGTCTGCACGGGAAGGTCGGTTGCGCTTCCGCCGCAGAGAATAAGCACATCAATTTTATCGGTGAAATTCATTATTTCATCCGCATGGTAAACCTTTGCGGTTTCTGTCAATATTTTAACTGTTTCGGGATTTCTGCGTGAAAAAACCGCAACAAGCTCAAGGTCGCTGTTTTTCTTGACGGCGCATTCGATTCCTCTGCCGAGATTGCCGTAACCCATAATTCCTATACGAATGCTCAATTTAACTCTCTCCTTTTCATATCATCCATATGATTTGCAATTATAACACAGAATTTTGAAAAATGATATAAATTATTTTAAAAAATTTATAATAAAAAGGGATGAATTTTTGTATAAAGTATGATATATTTATAACGTATAATTATAATCATTAATATGAAAGTGAGAGATTTTATTGGCAAAAACTCTTGTTTTAACCGAAAAGCCGTCTGTTGCAAGGGATATCGCCCGTGTGCTCGGATGCAAGAAAAACGGAAACGGCTGTATAATCGGTGATAAATATATCATCACATGGGCGCTGGGTCATCTTGTCACTCTTGCCGACCCTGAAGCCTATGACAACAAATATAAAACATGGCGCATGGAGGATTTGCCCATGCTGCCGAACAACATGAAACTTGTTGTTATCGGTCAGACCTCAAAGCAATTCAAGGCTGTAAGCTCTCTTCTCGGCAGTAACGAGGTTGATAGGGTTGTTATTGCAACCGATGCGGGCCGTGAGGGCGAGCTTGTCGCACGCTGGATAATCAAAAAAGCAAACTGCAGAAAACCCATGATGCGTCTGTGGATTTCTTCGCAGACCGATAAAGCGATAAAAGAAGGCTTTGCCGCGCTTAAACCTGCTTCACAGTACGATAATCTTTACAGAAGCGCGCAGTGCAGAGCCGAGGCGGACTGGCTTATCGGTCTGAATGTCAGCCGTGCTCTCACCTGCAAACATAACGCACAGCTTTCCGCAGGCAGAGTTCAGACTCCGACTCTTGCCATGATAGTGAAGCGTGAAGAAGAAATCCTTAAATTCCGCCCCAAGGATTATTTCACCGTAAAGGCAGATTTTGACGGATTTTCCGCAATATATAAAGATTCACGCAATCAGGCAAGGTTCTTTGATGCCGCGGCGGCGCAGGCGGTTGCAGATGCCGTCAAAGGTCAGAGAGGCAGTCTTTCCGAAGTTAAGAAGACCTATAAATTCAAATCTCCCCCTGCTGCATACGACCTGACAGAGCTTCAGAGGGATGCCAACAAAAAATACGGCTATTCCGCAAAACAGACTCTTTCGCTCATGCAGAGTCTTTACGAAACACATAAGCTTCTCACTTATCCGAGAACGGACTCGAGATATATAACAAAAGACGTTGCCGCAACTCTTCCTGAAAGACTGCGTGCAATAGCAATCGGACCCTATAAAGATTTTGCAAATGCAATTCTGCGTTCAAAACCCATTTCCACAAAATATATTGTAAACGATGCAAAGGTGACAGACCACCATGCAATTATTCCCACGGAGCAATATGTTGACCTCAACAAGCTCACCCGTGAAGAAAGACATATCTATGATTTGGTTGTGCGCCGTTTTCTTGCCGTACTCAGCGCACCGTTTGAATATGACGAAATGCAGGTTACCGTAACAATCGGTAAGCATAAATTCTACACAAAGGGTCAGGCTGTCAAATTCGCAGGCTGGAAAGCTCTCTACGATTCATCGCTCAATGATGATGACGACGGCGATGATGATGTTGTTTCACAGCAGCTTCCCGCACTTTCGCAGGGTCAGCCTGTATTCCCGAGGAGTGTCAGAATTGTTGCAGGCAAAACAACTCCCCCTGCAAGATACACCGAAGCAACTCTTCTTTCCGCTATGGAAAATCCGACGGGTCAGGTTGATGACGGCTCGCTCAGGGATGCACTTAAAACCGCAGGCGGTCTCGGCACTCCTGCCACAAGAGCTGACATAATCGAAAAACTATTCGATTCTTTTTGCGTTGAACGCAGAGGAAAAGAGATATTCCCCACCTCAAAGGGCAAACAGCTTATTGAAATCGTTCCGCCCGACCTCAAATCCGCAGAGCTTACCGCAAGATGGGAGCAAAGGCTTTCGTTGATTGCAAAAGGCGGTGCGGATAACAAAAAATTTATTGAAGAAATGCGTGCGTATGCAACGTCGCTCGTTTCATCCGTAAAATCAAGCGATTCAAAATACAGACATGACAATATGACAATGGAAGTCTGCCCCGAATGCGGCAAATATCTGCTTGAGGTCAACGGCAAGAAGGGCAAAATGCTCGTTTGTCAGGACAGAGAATGCGGCTACCGCAAGAGCATTTCGGTTGTTACAAATGCAAGATGCCCCGAATGCCATAAAAAGCTTGAAATGCGCGGAGAAGGCGACAAAAAGTCCTTCTTCTGTGTCTGCGGCTACAGAGAAAAGCTTTCGGATTTTGAAAAGAGAAAAGAAAGCTCGGGTGCAGGCAAAAGAGATGTTGCAAAATATATGCAGCAGCAATCGAAACAAAAAACCGCAAGCAATCCTCTTGCCGACCAGCTTGCAAAATGGATGGAGGAAAACAAATGAAGCGTTTTCTTTCTTTAGCAGTTGCGCTGATAATGATATTTTCACTTGCCTCATGCTCGGATGACGGTGCAGGCGGGGCGATATCCTATGCGCTTGATGCTTCTCCTTCAACACTCGACCCCCAGTATGCAGGTGAAACTTCGGCACAGATTGTCATAAACAATGTTTTTGAGGGGCTTGTCCGTGTTTCGGAAAACGGTGAGATTATCCCCGGAATTGCAGACAGCTGGGAGATTTCTCCCGACGGTCTGACATACACCTTCAAGCTTAATCAGAACACAAAATGGAAATGTCCTACAGTTATAAAAAAGGAGTTCGGCGATGAATTCTATAACAGATTTAATGTTGAACCGGTAACTGCGCATGACTTTGTTTTTGCAATGAAAAGAGCCGTTTCGCCCGAAATCAATTCTTCTCTTGCACACAGACTTTTTGCGATAGTAAACGCAACGGAAATTTATTCGGGAAAGCTTGATGCTTCATCGCTCGGAGTAGCGGCACCCGATGACTATACTCTCACAATCAATCTGCGCGAGCGCTGTGACGATATGCTTGAAAGACTCAGCGAGGGTGTTTTCATGCCCTGCAACGAGGATTTCTATAACGCCATGGAAGGCAGATACGGTCTTACACATAAGCATATTCTCTGCAACGGACCTTTCTATATCACGGGTTGGGACACCGAATCCCAGCTCATAATCAGAAAAAACAACGAATATGTGCGCCCCGACAGCGTTTTGCCCTCATCGGTTTCGTTCAGCTTCACATCCGACCTGAGTAAAACCATCAATAAGCTTGAGGTGCAGTCACTCTCTGCGGCGCTTCTTCCGCCCGACTGCAAAACTCCCGAGGGTACGGTTGTTGCAAGTGAAAAAGAAAACTCCGTTTTCGGCTTCATTTTTAATTGCTCGGACTCAAATCTTCAGAATGCAAACATCCGCAAGGCTCTCTGCGCATCAATCAACAGAAGCCTGTTTGAATTTGACAGCATAAACGGCACTCCGCAGACGGGATTTGTTCCGAAAAGCTGCACGGCGGGAAGTCTTAATTACAGAGCGGCAGTCGGCTCGCAGACTCCCGAAATCGTTTATAACACGGATGCTGCAAAATCGCTTTGGGAAACGGGTCTTGCCGAACTCGGAGTAAACAAAATCACCCTTACCGTTCTCTGTCCCGAAGCACTCGATTCCGCAGTACGCAGACAGCTTCAGATATGGCAGCAGGTTATGGGCATCAGCATAGCGGTCACAATCGAAAACGCAGCGGCTGACGATATCACAAAAGCTGTTTCAAGCGGAGATTATCAGATTGCACTTTCGGGAACGGAATCCGAGGATGAAAGCGCGGTTGACTTCTTTGCTTCTCTTGAAGACGGCGGAATATTCCGTTTTAAATCCGAAGAATACAGCTTAATTATTGACCGACTGCTTCAGGTTGAGGGAGACAGTGAGCTTCTCGGCGGCTGCTTCACAGCTGAAAACTTTATCCTTCAGCAGGGAATCTGTTATCCCCTCTGTTCACGTTCAAGCCGCTTTGTTACAATTGAAGAAGTTGAGGGAATAACAATCCACGGCTCCGAAAGCACGGTTTCTTTCATTGCCGCAAAGAGGTATGACTGATGAAACCGAACAAAAAAGCAATCATCTCATGGGCGGCGGTTTTGCTGTGCATGGCGGTTATCTTTATTCTGTCCGCACAAAAAGGCGATGAATCGCAGAAATTAAGTGACGGCATTATCGTTTTTTCAGGGCTTGAATTCGGAAGCGATTTCGTAAGAACCTGCGCCCATTTTCTTGAATACTCGGGTCTTGCGGTGCTTATATATAATGCACTCTTTCAGACCTTCGGACACACAAAACCGATTCTTTCCGTTATCATGTCTTCGGCATATGCCGTCACGGATGAAATACATCAGCTTTTTGTTGAAGGACGCGCATGTCAGATATCGGATATCATAATCGACTCTGCAGGTGCGGCGGCGGGAATTGCCGCGCTTACCTTATTGATATTTATTTATAAGAAAATTAAAAGGAGGAAACAAGTATGACAGACAGCGAAAAAATCCTTGCTGCAGGCTGTGCGGCGGGAGTTGCGGCTGCGGCCATACCGACTGTTTACGGATATATGAAGGCTACTGCGCCCCGTCCGATTAACGAGGACGATTTTCTTCATACCGAAAACGGCGGATTTGTTTCCGAATGCGGCGCGCACCTCAGCCTGCGTGGCATAAACCTCAATGATGACCTTTTTTATTTTACCAAAGCAGACCTTGATGAAAACGCAAAGAGCTATGACGTTTTCGCATCTCTTGAAAGCCGTTTCGGACGCTACGGCGCAAAAGAGCTTGTCAAAAAATATAATGAATCATTTATCTCCCCTGCCGATTTGAAATATATCAGAAAACTCGGCGCAAACTGCGTGAGGATTCCTCTGCGTTACAGATATCTTTACCGCAAGGAAAACTGCAAGGGCGATATCGACTTTGAAAGACTCGATTTTCTGGTTGAGAAATGCAAAAAACTCGGCATCTATGTTATATTTGACCTTCATTCCGCACCCGGATTTCAGAACAACGGTTCATCATGCGGCATGGGCGACGAAAGCGTGCTTTTTGATTCGGGCAAAGACGGCTTTGAAGCAAGAAATGCCGTTATAAAGCTCTGGACACAGGTTGCAGCGCACTACAAAGACGAGCCTGCCGTTGCGGCATACGACCTTCTCAACCGTCCTCTGCATTTTGTTACAGACTGGGAAAAAAAGCTCGATACGCTTCATAAATTCTACAGAAGAATATACAAGGCAATAAGAAACGTCGGCGATAACCACATCGTTATCATGCAGGCGCCGTTTGACCCCGACACTCTTCCGCCCGAAAACGAATATCACAGCGATAATGTTGCCTACGGTCTTTATTCGCATTTCCGCACAACCTTTGAAACCGATGCACTCATCAACGGCATCCGTTCACTCCGAAACAGAAACGTACCGTTCATAATCTGCAAAATCCGTTCCGAAGAAAATCTTGATTATTCGCTCACAGCGCTGAACGATGCAGGCGCATCATGGCTTATCGGCGATTTCAAGGGATGCGGCAATGACTTTGAGTATCTTTTCAACGGCAGCATTTCCCCTGCCGACCTGACCTATGACAGCTACGAAACCATAGGTGAAAAGTGGTCGAAACCCATCGCAACAAAAAATTTCACCGAAAACAAGGACACCGCAAAAATTCTTAAAAGAGCTTTCAGGTACGGCGAAATATTTGCCGATATGCCGAAAGCCAAAGAAAAAGGAAAGCTTAAATTTAAAGTGAAATTCGGATATAATATTGTCAAAGGGATAAACAAGCCGTCAGAAACTTGTTAACTTTCATAAAAAATCTCATATATTTTATAAAAATTATTGCAAAATGCATTAATATGATGTAAAATGAATCAATAACCCAAGTAAGGAGGATTTTTATGCCGACAACGAGTATTACCAAAATCAAAACAAAGAGAAATAACCTTTTCCTTCGTGTTGCCAAGGGACACTTTGCAACAAGCCATTCTCACAGCAACTATTACATCGACGTTGCCGCACAGAAATCAAGACTTTCCGAAGCAAAAGCCGTTGCACAGGAGCTTTGCGCACACTATAATTATAAGGTTAAGATTGTTGACACAATTCTCTGCCTTGACGGCACGGAAGTTATCGGCGCATGCCTTGCCGATGAGCTGACAAAGAGCAACCTTATGAATATAAATGCTCACCAGACAATTTATGTTGTAACCCCTGAAGTCACAAACGGTTCACAGCTTTTCTTCAGAGACAACATTGTTCCCATGATTAAGGGTAAGCACGTTCTTATACTTGCTGTTTCCGTTGCAACGGGCACAACCGCCAAGGCAGCCGTTGAAGCCGTTAAATATTACGGCGGCGAGGTTGTAGGTATTGCTTCGATTTTTGCAACCGCGGAAGAATGTGACGGATACACCGTTAATTCCGTTTTCAACCCCAATGACCTTGAGGGATATTTCACCTGTCCCTCGCATGAATGTCCGCTGTGTAAGGAAGGCAAAAAGCTTGATGCACTTATCAACTGCCACGGATTCTCAAAACTGTAAAAAAAATTCTGTCTGTCAGCCGGATGTTCATAAAACAGTAATTTCAGAAAACTGTTGTTTATAGCATCTGTCTGACGTGGGTTGACAAAAACAGAACACGAGAAATTGAAGCATCACTTCGTTTCTCGTGTTTTTTGTGTGCTTGGCTTGGCTCTTTTTATTTAAAGTGATTTGCAGACATCTTTAAAACAACACTCCGTTTTATAATTAACAAAAATCAATCTGTTGTGGGAAATATATTATATTCGGAATTTACAATCTGAATTTTCGCTTTTGTAACGGTTAAAGCGCAAAAGCTCGGAGACTTTGCCAAACACAATTACAACGCCGGATAAATCTGACGACAATTTGTAGCAGCTCTTATTCAACATTTGTTTTTTGTGGAGGTAATTAATTGTGGTAACCATACTTCTTGTTGTAATTTATATTGCATTTATAGGTCTTGGAGTCCCTGATTCGCTCATCGGCTCTGCATGGCCTGCTATACATACGGAAATGAACATACCCGTTGAAGCAGTGAGCATTCTCACATTTATCATTTCAGGCTGCACCGTTTTATCAAGTATGTTCAGTGCAGGAATTCTCAATAAATTCGGAACTGCTAAGGTTACAGCTTTCAGCACAGCTATGACTGCAGCGGCTTTGTTGGGTTTTTCCCTGACACCATCCTTTTGGTTTATGATACCGTTAGCCGTTGTTCTCGGACTCGGTGCAGGCGCAATTGATTCGGGGCTTAATAATTATGTTGCTCTTCACTGCAAAGCAAGCCATATGAATTTTCTGCATTGTTTTTACGGTGTGGGAGTAAGTCTCAGTCCTTACCTTATGTCCCATGCATTAAGTGATATAGGTTGGCGTGGCGGCTACCGCTATGCTTTTTATGTGCAGTTGGTTATTACAATCCTGCTGATTGTGTCTGTTCCTTTGTGGAAAAAGACTTCTTCGGCTAAAGGAACAGAAGAGGAAAATGGTATAAACCTTACTCTTTTGCAGATGGCTAAAAAGGCAGAGGTGCGACAGGTATGGATTATTATGCTCGCAACAAATGCAATTGAATACGCCTGCGGAGTATGGGGAAGCACATATCTTGTAACAGAAAAAGGCTTTGAAACAAAGCACGGTGCACTTGCGCTGACAATATATTATGTCGGTATGTCAATCGGACGTTTTGTTTCCGGTTTGCTTTCTGAAAGAATCAGCACATGGAAGCGTATCGGTATAGGTGCTGCAGTTCTTGCTCCCGCCATTGCAATTATGCTTCTTCCCCTGCCCGGTGCGGTTACTGTGGTCGGTTTGTTCCTTGTGGGTTTGGGTAACGGTTCTATCTATCCTAACATGATACACCTGACACCGCACAACTTCGGTAAAGAAGTATCACAATCAATTATGGGCTCTCAGATTGCGTTTGCATATATCGGTGTTATGTCAGCACCGCCAATGGTCAGTCTTGTAAGCGGATTGTTTGGCATAAAAATATATCCCGTTCTGCTTGCCATATTCTATGCAATAATGGTTATCACATTGAAATGCTTCATAAACCGATTGAAAAAGCAAGGCAGATACGATACAAATATCTGAATTTCAAGGATGGCTAAAACATGAAAAGCAACGATAATTTTGATATAAACAGCTTTATCTCACCCGATGTTTCACATTCCCCCGTGTATGTCTGGGTATGGAATGATATCTGCACTAAGGACATTATAGATGTTCAGCTTGCTGAAATGCACAACCTCGGTATACGGGCATTTTATATTCTTCCCGAGCCGAAGAATTTCCGACCTGACAATATGCCGACAAACCTTACTCCCAACTATCTTTCTCCCGAATACTTTGAGCTTTGTGCATATGCCGTTGAGAAGGGAAAGGAACTCGGTATGCTTTGCTGGATATATGATGAAGGCGGTTGGCCCTCAGGCAGTGCATGCGGAAAAGTTTTGAAAGATCATCCTGAATATGCAAGAGAAGTGCTGAAATTTTACGAACGCTCATTTTCTGCAGGAGAGTTGTATAAAAAAACAATACCCGATGTCCTTGCAGCTTTTTTGAATGATAAGGAAATTATTGAAGAGGGTTACATATTTACTGATAATGCTGTCATAACCGAGTATATTGCAGAAAAAGAAAGCCTTGGTTATCCCGATTTGCTTAATAAAGCTGCAACGGCATATTTTATTGAAATTACCCATAAAAAATATGCCACATCTTTGAAAAATGAGTTTGGCGAAACGGTTGCAGCTGTATTTACCGATGAACCTAAAGCACCGTTAACAGCTTTCAATAAAGAGTTGGAAAAGAAATATGAAGCAATGTACGGTGAATCAATATTACCGCATCTTCCGTTGATTGCAAAAAGAACAGCGGCCACGGAAGAAAATGTTTATATACTGCACCGCTGGTATGATTTGTGCAGCCATATGTTCTGTGAGAATTTTCTTCTCCCTTGCAAAAAATGGGCAAATGAAAACGGTATTGCTTTTACAGGACATATGGATAAAGACCATAATCCTCTCGGTTGTATGGATGGTGGCGGAAACTTTAATCTGATGCGTGCTTTGCGTTGCTTCGATATTCCGGGTGTAGATGTTATATGGCGTCAGCTTTATCCCGAAAATAAAACTGCAAGTAAGAACGAAATGAATGCTTACAACGGATTTTTTCCGAGATACGCTTCATCTGCCGCCGCACAAAACGGCACAAAACTTGCAATGAGCGAAATTCTGGGTGTTGCGGGAGCAGCTGTTACTTATGATATAATGCGGTATACCGTAGGATATCAGGCTGTGCGCGGAATAAACATCTTCAATCTGTTTAATTTCCCTCTCGGGCGCAAAGGTCAGCTTCTTGCGCAGGAGCTTCCTGTTTTCACGGAAAACCAGCCGTATTATCAATTTCTCGGTCAGTTCAACAGTTATGTTGAACGGCTGTCATATGTATTGTCAATCGGAGAAAGAATCTGCGAAACAGGACTTTATTATCCCGTTTCTGATTTTCAGGGCGCTCTGAAAGCTGATGCTATAGCGAAAACATTCGATACTCTCGGCAGAACGCTCGAAGATATGACGGTGAATTTTGATATTGTTGACGATGATGTTATACAGGCTGCAGAAATAACCGAAAACGGCTGTATGCACATTGGCAGAGCAAAATACAAACACATTATCATTCCCAAAGACGCTTATATTCCTGATGCTACACAAAAAGCACTGAACAGATTTGTCAGATGTGGCGGAAGAGTTTTCAGTGAGATTTCAAATCTTGTACCGGTAATTCGGGTTGAGGGTAGCGGATTACGAGCAATGCACAGAAAAGCTGATAGTGCAGAAATCTTCTGCTTGTTCAGAGAAACAGGAGAGAATGGAAATTATCAGATTCACTTGCCTTCATCAAAGGGTTATCTGCTTGATTTGGAAAACGGTAAATTACAGTATTTACAAACTGAAAATGATGTCCTGAAGCTCAATCTTGCCATAGGCGAAACAGCTGTGGTATTGCTGACAGACGAAACTCTGAATGCAGAGAACAAAAAAGAATTCAGAGTAAAATTCGAAATTCAGAATAACTTTCTGTTCCGTAAAGAAACTGAACTTGTTTGTAATAAAAACGGCTTTGAAAATATGATGCATTCTGACAAAGCGGTTTCTGTCAGTCTTGGCGATTGGTCTTATATAATCGGAAGCGCTTATTCAGGAAGCAGTGTTTATGAAACAACATTTACACTCCCCGATGAAAAAACAGGTAAAGAAGGCGAAATCAACCTTGGAGATGTACATTTCGCAGCTTCCGTATATCTCAACGACCATTTTTTAGGAACATCTCTGATGACTCCGTACAGATTAAAAATCCCTGCCAGTTTGCTTGATAAAGAGAACAAACTGAAAATAGTTGTTACCAATACATCGTCAAATTGGTATACAAACACCGATTATTTTGATAAATGGAATATCAAAGAATTATCTCCGTATTTTGAGGCAGAGCTGGATTATGCAAAAGATTTTGTATCAGGCGGACTTTACGGACCTGTTGTGCTGTACACAGAATGAGATCAGATATATTTCGTTTTTTAACCGTTTCACTTTCAGTGAAGCGGTTTTCTTATACCTTCATGCTGAAATAAGGTAATAATTGATGTCAATCTCAAATCTCAGCAACAAATCTACTGATGAACTTCGTGAAACGAAAGCAAAGAACGAAGCTGAAATCAGAGTCGGAAACACTACAGAAAAATATTGAAGCGCAGGAATAGAATATAGCATTATCGGATTTATACGCTGAATGAACTTATGAAAAAGAAAACGGCGTGACCGAAGTCACGCCAAACCTTGAAAATATTCGATTTTTAAACAAAAACTGTTTTGTGAGCCCCGTGCATAAACAGACGGTATTTTTATGCTTTCAGATACTTTTGCAAACATCTACCCATTTGGTAAATCCCGATGCGGTTTCAAGCTGTTCAACAGTCAGCTTAACCGCGCTGTTTGAACTTCCGCATGCAGGGTAAACAATATCAAACCTTTTGAGTGATTCATCAAGATAAACCGTAACGCCTTCATTCACACCGAAGGGGCATACTCCTCCGACGGCATGACCGATTAATTCTTCAACACTTTCAAACGGAATCATCTTTGCCTTTGCATGAAACTCAGCCTTATATTTCGCGTTGTCAATCTTGACATCGCCTGCAACAACAATAAGTATCGGATTTTCTTCAACGATGAACGAAAGAGTTTTTGCAATTTCGCCTTCGGTAACTCCGACAGCTATTGCCGCTTCTCCGACCGTTGCAGACGAAACTTCAAATTCGGAAACAAGGTTTCCCATTCCGTATTTTTCAAGATGTTCCTTTGCTTTTGAAAACATAATCGTCCTCCGTGTTTCACTTCACTATTTCATACATCCAGTCAATTATGCCTCCGAATTCCCTGACATCGGAATAGCCCATGTCTGCAAGTGTTTGAGAGGCAATTTTGCTTCTTCTGCCGCTTCTGCAATAGACAAGAATCAGCTGATTCTTATCGGGAAGCTCTTTCTCCGCTCTGATGCCGATTTCATAATCGGGAATCAGCACGGCGTTTTCTATGTGTCCCTCGGCAAATTCTTCTTCGGTACGCACATCGAGAATAATGTAATCCGACTCTGTTTCCATAAGATTTTTTGCTTCTTCGGGAGTTATCTGCACATATTCATAAACAACAGACTTCTCAGCCTGATTGCCGCATGCCGCAAAAGAGCAGACGAAAATCAATGACATCATAATTGAAATTATTTTTAATCTCATAACCAACCATTCCTGCCTTTGTGCGGTTTCCGATGATTTTATCAGTTTTTGAGGCTCTGCATGGGTGCAGGAATTCTGCCGCCTCGTGAAATGAATTTTGCGGGGGAGTATGTTGAAAGTGGCATAACAGGTCCGCTTCCGAGGAGTCCGCCGAAGCTGAGTTCTTCGCCGACACCTTTGCCGATTGCAGGGATTACTCTGACTGCGGTTGTCTTCGAGTTGACCATACCGATTGCGGCTTCGTCAGCAATGATTGCCGAAATAACCTCTGCGGGTGTGTCGCCGGGAATGTTTATCATATCAAGACCAACCGAGCAAACGGCAGTCATCGCTTCGAGTTTGTTAAGAGTAAGTGCACCGCTTCTTGCCGCATCAATCATGCCTGCATCTTCCGTTACGGGAATGAATGCGCCTGAAAGTCCGCCGACGTGTGAGGAAGCCATAACGCCGCCTTTTTTTACTGCGTCGTTGAGAAGTGCAAGAGCTGCGGTTGTGCCGTGGCATCCGCAGGCCTCAAGACCCATTTCCTCAAGAATATGAGCAACAGAGTCACCGATTGCGGGAGTGGGTGCAAGTGAAAGGTCAACGATACCGAAGGGAACTCCGAGTCTGCGCGAAGCTTCGCTTGCAACAAGCTGACCCATACGGGTGATTTTGAATGCGGTTTTCTTTATGATATCGGCAACCTCGGTCAAATCGCAGTCGCCCGCCTTTGCAAGGGCAGCTCTGACAACACCGGGACCCGAAACGCCTACGTTGATAACGCAGTCGGGTTCGCCTGCACCGTGGAATGCGCCTGCCATGAACGGATTGTCTTCGGGAGCATTGCAGAAAACAACAAGCTTTGCGGGACCTATGCAGTCTCTGTCCGCGGTAAGCTCTGCGCTTTTTCTGACAACATGACCCATCATTGCAACGGCGTCCATGTTGATACCTGTCTTTGTTGAGCCTATGTTGACGGATGAGCATATATGGTCGGTAACGCTCAGTGCTTCGGGGATGACTTCGATAAGCTCTCTGTCACCGGGACCAAAGCCCTTTTGAACAAGAGCCGAGAAACCGCCGAGGAAGTTTACTCCGCAGGCAACAGCAGCTCTCTCGAGCGTTTTTGCAAGCTTTACCGCATCCTTATCCTCGCACGAAGCAAGAATCATTGCGGCGGGAGTTACCGAAATTCTTTTGTTGATAATGGGAATACCGAATTCCTTTTCAATCTGCTCACCTGTTGAAACAAGGTCTTTTGCATAGCGTGTGATCTTGTCATAAACTCTTGCGCACATTGTGTCAACATCGCTGTGGCAGCAGTCGAGAAGAGAAATACCCATTGTGATTGTACGGACATCAAGATGTTCGTCCTGAATCATGGTTATTGTTTCGAGAATATCTCTTGCGTTAAGCATGGTTAATTACCTCATTTATATGGTGTGCATTGCATTGAAAATATCTTCGTGCATGGCATGGATTGAAAGACCCATGTCAGAGCCGATTTTGCCGAGCATATCCGAAAACTCGGTGAAGGGGATATCAGACTTTGAGATATCAACCATCATAATCATTGCAAACATATCCTGAAGAATTGACTGTGTGACTTCAAGAACATTTATGTTGTGGTTGCAGCATTCCGTTGAAATCTTCGCGAGAATACCAACCATGTCTTTACCGATAACTGTTATAACTGCTCTCATGATTGCCTCCGTTATTTGATATCGAGAACTTCCGATATATCTTTGATTATAAAATCTGCGGCTGATTGTATGTTTTCTTTTTTTGTGAACAAACAGCCGAAAGTGCCTGCATTTTTGCCCGACAAAACATCAATCTCTCTGTCGCCTATCATCACGGTTTCGCTTCTGTCGAGATTATAGTTGTCGCAGATATAATTTACTGCATCGGGTGCAGGCTTTGAGGGGAATTTCATTGACGAATCCACAAATGCGGTAAAGAACTTCGCAATACCGTATTTTTTGAGATAAAACTGCGAGGATTCAAATCCTCTGTGGGTATATAAAAAGTGTTTCTTGCCGTCATTAAAAAGCTTTTCAAGTGTTCTGTAAGTGTTTTCAAAAGGAACGGCAACGGGTCTTAATTCATAGTTATGCTCATGCTCACGAAAAACTGCTCTTTCTTCATCCGTCACGCCGTAACGCTCAAATGCGGTTGCAAATGTGATTTCAAGAAGTGACTTGGCTTCGTCATAATCGGCATCTTTGCCGAATTCACCGAGAGTTTTGAGAAAAGCCGAGGTTATGTGGGGGTAGCTGTCGAACAGCATACCGTCAAAATCCCAGATGTAATTCTGCATATTATTCTCCGTAGCCGTTGGGATTCTGCGACTGCCAGCGCCATGAGTCTTCGCACATTTCGTCGATTCCTCTTTCGGCAACCCATCCGAGCTCTTCCTTTGCCTTTGAAGGGTCGGAATAGCAGGTTGCAATGTCGCCGGGTCTTCTGGGTGCTACGACATATTTTACGGGTTTGCCGCTTGCCTTTTCAAACGCTTTTACAACATCGAGAACGCTGTAGCCGATACCTGTTCCGAGATTGTATGTGAAGCATCCGTTTTCGCCGAGGACTTTTTCAACAGCCTTGATGTGACCGAGTGCAAGGTCAACAACGTGGATATAGTCACGAACGCCCGTTCCGTCGGCCGTGTCGTAGTCATCACCGAAAACATTGAGAGCTTCTCTTCTGCCGATGGCAACCTGAGCGATGTAGGGAACAAGATTGTTGGGAATGCCGTTGGGGTCTTCGCCGATTTTGCCGCTTTTGTGTGCACCGATGGGGTTGAAATAACGGAGAAGTGAAATGCTCCATTCATTATCGGAAGCATAAAGATCTTTGAGGATTCTTTCTATGTAGAGCTTTGTTGTGCCGTAGGGATTTGTTGTTTTGCCCTCGGGCATATCTTCCTTAAGAGGGGAGATGTTTTCGCTGCCGTAAACGGTTGCCGACGAGCTGAAAACAATCTTTTTGCAGCCTGCCGCCTTCATTGCTTCGCAAAGGATAACGGTGCCGCCGATATTATTGTCGTAATATTCAAGCGGTTTTTCACAGCTTTCACCAACTGCTTTGAGACCTGCGAAGTGAATAACGGCATCAATTTTGTTTTCTGCGAAAACTTTGTCGAGCCCTTCACGGTCACGGATATCGCATTTGCAGAACTTTACATCCTTGCCCGTAATTTCTTTTATGCGTTTTATACTTTCGCTCTTGCTGTTGCAGAGATTATCGAGTATAATAGGTTCATATCCCGCATTGATAAGCTCAACGCAGGTGTGTGAACCGATGAAACCTGCACCGCCTGTAACAAGAATTGACATAATAATACCTCCGAATAAAACTATCTGATATTATTATAAATATATTTCAACAAAAATCAACGGAAGTGTAAACAATATTTTTGAAAAAGGAAGTGAGTTTTTTGTTCAGTTATGAAAAATTAAAGAAAGACGAAGAGATTTTAAGTTATATAGATGCAGCAAACAAGGTTCTCGGTCAGATAGGATATACCGAACACGGAGTTGCCCATGCCGTTAAAACCGGAACGGATGCAAGCATTATTCTTGAAAAGCTCGGCTATGATGAAAGAGAATGCGAGCTTGCAAAAATTGCAGGTCTTATGCATGATATCGGAAACACAATCAACCGTACCGACCATGCACAAAGCGGCGCATTTCTTGCTTTTGAGCTTCTTCGTGCAAGAAATTTCCCCGTTGACGAGGTTATAAAAATCGTAACGGCTATAGGTCATCACGACGAAAAAACCGCCGCCCCCGTAACTCCGATTGCCGCCGCACTTATTCTTGCAGACAAGAGCGATGTGCGTACTTCGAGAGTCAGAAACAAAAAGACCGTTCACGATGATATTCACGACCGTGTAAACTATGCGGTTTTTAGCTCGAAGCTTGATATTGACAAAGAAAACAGCATGATTTCTCTCACGCTGAAAATTGACACGCTGATTTGTCCCGTTATGGAATATTTTGAGATTTTTCTTGACAGAATGGTGCTCTGCAAGAAATCCGCCGAGTTTTTCGGCTGTGATTTCGAGCTTATTATTAACGATACGAGGTTGCTGTGATGTATAATTTAACCGATATTTCAACCGTAAAAGACATACTTGCCCGCCACGGATTCCATTTTTCCAAGGCACTCGGTCAGAATTTCATAATCAACCCCTCAATCTGCCCCCGAATGGCGGAGAAAAGCGGCATTGATGAAAACTGCGGAGTAATTGAAATCGGTGCAGGCATCGGTGTTCTGACCGCCGAGCTTGCAAAGAGAGCGAAAAAGGTTGTTGTTATCGAAATCGACACGAAGCTTCTGCCGATTCTCGATGAAACCCTCAAGGATTTTAATAATATCGAAATTGTCAATCAGGATGTGCTCAAAACCGACCTTGCCGCGCTTATCAAAGAAAAATTTGACGGTATGCCCGTTTATGTGTGTGCAAACCTGCCTTATTACATTACTTCGCCCGTAATTATGACACTTCTTGAAAGCAGACTGCCGATTGAAGCGATAACGGTTATGGTGCAGAAGGAAGCGGCGCAAAGACTGTGTGCAGATGTGGGAAGCAGGCTTTCGGGCGCAGTTACCGTTGCGGTTGACTACTATGCCAAAGCGGAAAAGCTTTTTGATGTTTCCGCAGGCTCATTCATGCCCGCACCGAAGGTTGACAGCAGCGTTATCCGCATGGATATAAGAAAAGAACCCGAAATTGAAATCAGAAATGAAGAATTGTTTTTTAAAATGGTTCATGCCGCATTCGGTCAGAGAAGAAAAACCGCTTCAAATTCCATCAGCGCAGGCTCGGGAATACCGAAAGATGTTGTTATAAATGCGATTGAAGAATGCGGTTTTCAGCCGTCAGTCAGAGCCGAAAGCCTTACTATGGAAGAGTTGGCATTGCTGAGTGAGAAAATCAATGTTTTATTAACAAACCGTTAATTATTTCTTGACAAAAAGAGTCGTATAAGGTAATATCAAAGGGATAGAGGTGCGAAAATCAAGAGTAATTCTCCGCGCAGGGAAATCACGGAGAACAAAAGGGGTTTTCGCCGAGACAGATGTCAGCTTGCCCGAGGCGGCATCTGTCGGGACGCTGCAGAATATGTAGCGTACTGTCACGGTTGTGGAGCGCTATCGAATCTTTGATATTATTGATTTCAATGATTTGCTCCGATACAGCCGTGTATCGGAGCTTATTATTTTTTACGGAGGTAATCTTATGGCACGCAGAAACAGACTTTTTGCCATCATTATGGCAATCGCCTTAATCGGCACAATGTTTTGCGTAACTGCATGTGCAACAGAAGACGCAGCAGTTCTTCTCTCCGCACCTGCAGACTCATCAACATTTACCGTTGATGTTGACGGCGAAATCTATGAGTACGACCTTGCTGACGGTGACTCGGCTCATGAGTATGTTGACAATTACGCAGACAATCTCACAAACGACGCAGACTTCAAGGCTCATATCGAAGCCGCTATTGCGAAGGTTCGCGAAAGCATCAGCAAGTATGCAACCGTATGGGCACTCATCCCCCCTGTTATCGCTATCGTTCTTGCTCTTATCACCAAGGAAGTTTATTCTTCACTTATCATCGGTATAATTGCGGGCGGCTTCATTTTCGCAGGCGGTAACTTTGAAACAGCTGTCAACCATGTTCTTTTCGACGGTTTCGTTGCAAGCCTTTCGGACAGCTATAACATGGGTATCATCATCTTCCTTGTTCTTCTCGGAATGCTCGTTTCTCTCATGAACAAGGCGGGCGGCTCTGCGGCATTCGGCAGATGGGCTTCAAAGCACATCAAGTCAAGAGTGGGCGCACAGCTTGCAACAATCCTTCTCGGCTGCCTTATCTTCATTGACGACTATTTCAACTGCCTCACAGTTGGTTCCGTTATGCGTCCCGTATGTGACGAAAAGAAGGTTTCCAGAGCAAAGCTTTCATACCTCATTGATGCTACCGCAGCTCCCATCTGCATTATCGCTCCCATTTCTTCATGGGCAGCAGCAGTTGCAGGCTTCGCAAGAGGCGCAGGCGCAGAGAGCGGCATCAGCCTCTTTGTTCAGGCTATTCCTTATAACTTCTATGCACTTTTCACCATTCTCATGATGGTTGTTCTCGCAGTTGCAAAGATGGACTACGGTCCCATGAAGCTCCACGAAAGAAACGCTCTTGAAAAGGGCGACCTTTTCACAACAGGTGACAAGGTTGTTAACGATGATGCTGACATTAACCCCAAGGGCAAGGTTATCGACCTCGTTCTTCCCGTTGTTGTTCTTATCATCACCTGCGTTATCGGCATGATTTATTCGGGCGGCTTCTTCAGCGGCGAAAGCTTCATTGATGCATTCTCAAATTCGGACGCTTCCGTTGGTCTTGTTATCGGTTCGGCAATCGCAATCGTATTTGCCGTTATCTATTTCCTCATCAGAAGAGTTATCAGCTTCAAGGATATCATGGCTTCTCTTCCCGACGGCTTCAAGGCAATGGTTCCCGCTATCCTTATTCTTACCTGTGCATGGACTCTCAAGGCTATGACAGACAGCCTCGGCGCAAAGATCTTTATTTCACAGCTTGTTGAAGGAAGCGCAGGTGCATTCCAGGCACTTCTTCCCGCAATCATCTTCCTTATCGCTGTTGGTCTTTCATTCGCAACAGGTACATCATGGGGTACATTCGGTATTCTCATTCCCATCGTTCTCAGCGTATTTGAAGCAACCAATCCTCTTATGATAGTTGCTATTTCGGCTTGTATGGCAGGCGCAGTTTGCGGCGACCACTGCTCACCCATCTCCGACACAACAATCATGGCTTCCGCAGGCGCACAGTGCAACCATATCAACCACGTTTCAACCCAGCTTCCCTACGCACTTACCGTTGCAGGCATTTCATTTGTAACATATATCATTGCAGGTGCACTTGCAGGCTCGGGTCTTGCAATCATTGCTCTTCCCGTAGGCGCTGTTCTCACAATTGCAGCTCTTCTTATCATCAAGAAGGCTTCAAAAAAAGCATAATTTCTGCATAGGTTGAATTGAAAAGTTAAAACAAATTGCCTTACCTTTCGGTAAGGCAATTTTATTTTATATCCGTAAAAATGCAAATGTTGAATAGTAGAAGCAGAAGTCAAATAACAGTGAGAAGCAATAGAGTAAATACGAATAAACATACTCAAGATGCAACATGGTTTCTTCAGGGTCATTTGGGTTTTCAAAAACCGCTTTCAGTTCGTTTAATGAATATTTACCCCAAAACTTGATTTCTTCTGTAAGAACATTCAGATTCTCTGCGAAAGAAGCTTTTGTGCCGTTGAAATAATAGGTTTTTATCGGTTCTGAACCTATCGTTATGCTCAGTTCGCAATTGCCCTTCCCGAAATTTGAGAAATATTTGTCATAAAAGTAATCCAAATCAACAGGATATTCCTGACCGTTGGCAAGCCTGATAAGTTCATTGGTTGTTATGGTTTCCTGTGTTCCATTTGTGTGTGTGATGTAAATTATTCCGTGTGTCGGATGATAAAAATCTGCGTATTCAAAGTATTCAATGGTTTTATTAAAGTATTCTTCTGCATTTATAAGCTCTGCATCTTCAATATAATGTGAAATCGGATAAACTGTTGCGGTTGATTTGATTTGAGAACCTAAAAAATAAACGGTTATATCATTTTTGCCGTTTTTGAATTCACTGTCAATTGTGCCGAACAGAGTTCCGTCTGTGAAGGAATATGTTTTACCTGATGAAAAATTAAATGTAGAATCAGCATAGCATTCAAACTGATTGTCATGCCAACGCTCAAAATCTATTTCATCAATCATGTCATAATCAAATGAAATATCCGTTATTTCTCCTTCGAGACATCCTGTCTGGATTTCCACATCAACGCACGAATAAATGACATCAACAATCAGCTTATAATCACCTTTTTCAAGCTTGTAAATTCTGCTTGTACGATAATCCTGAAAAACGGTTTCGTAGTAATCGTTTTCATTCTGAACCGTTGCAGTCATGCTTGTATGCGGAGTGCCGTAGTGCAGATAGAAATATCCGTCTTCCGTCATTGTGAAGGTATAATAAACGAAAAGATTGTGCACCGCATCTTCCTGCCATGAATATGTCCAGATTTTGTTTTCGCCTTCTGTCAAATCTCCGTAACAAATATATTTGTCATCAATCAGATTTTCTGTTGCAAAAACCGTTGAGAAAGAACAAAGAATAATCGTTACGGATAATATCAATGATAATGTTTTTTTGAACTTCATTTTGTTTTCTCCTTGTTTTTGTTTAATTATAACATCATGAATTTTGGTTGTCAAATAATCAACCCATCGGAATCTCCGCCTAAATGATTGTCTATTTATATATGACAAAAATCGCAAAATATCACGCAAAAAATTTCAGTTGTTTTATTGTTTCTCTGTTTTGTACAAATACATCTCTTTGAAATTGTGTGTTATGACAACGAAAAACCACCCGAAGGCGGTTTGAAAAACTATCGCAAAAACATATAATAAACAACGCCGTAAATCACCGCCGCAAGTGTGCCGTAAACAATAACGGGCCCTGCGATTCTGAACATATTTGCACCCGTACCGAGAATCTGACCCTCGCTTTTGAATTCCATGGCGGGCGAAACTATCGCATTGGCAAATCCCGTTATGGGCACAATAGTCCCTGCCCCTGCATAATATGCGATTTTGTCAAAAACGCCGAGTGCCGTAAGCACAGCCGCAATCACGATAAGCGTAACGGGTATCATCAGTTTAACATTATCCTGACTCATACCTATTTTTGAGTAAATGACTCCGAATCCCTCGCCGAGTGCACATACCAACCCGCCGATAACGAACGCAAGAAAACCGTTTTTTATTTTGCTTGAAGGCGGCGAAGCCTTTTTCGCCATTCTGCCGTATTCACCGTTTGAAATTGACGTAAAAATCATTCCGTTTCTTTTTGGGATATTCTTATTTTACCCGTCGAAAAACGGAATAATCTTGCCGAAAAGTTCATATTTAAAAATATTTTTCAAAAATCACAAGTGAGCTTTTGCTATGAAAACAGGAGAAAAAAAGAGAAAACAAGAGATTGCAGAATGTAAATTAAAAAATTCAAAAAAGGCTATTGACAATATAAAAACCTTGTGATAATATATGCAAGCACGAAAAAAATAAATCGGAGGAAAAGTTATGTCAACTTATATGCCTAAAGCGGGCGAAATCACCCGCAAGTGGTATGTGATCGATGCAGCAGGCAAGCCCATGGGTAAAGTTGCTGTTGAAGCTGCTAAGCTTCTTCGCGGCAAGCACAAGGCTATCTTCACACCTCACGCAGACTGCGGCGATCATGTTATCATCATCAACGCTGAAAAAGCTGTTCTCACCGGCAGAAAGCTTGATCAGAAAATGTATTACCGTCACACAGGCTATATCGGCCATCTCAAAGAGGTTAAGTACAGCACTCTTATGAAGACAAGAGCTGATTTCGCTATGACACTTGCTGTTAAGGGCATGATTCCCGACACAGTTATCGGCCGTCAGGCTCTCACCAGACTTCGCGTATTCAAGGGCGCAGAACACGTTCACGCTGCTCAGAAGCCCGAAGCATGGGAATTTTAAGAAAGGGAGGCTATAAATAATGTACGATTCAAATCCTTATTTCTACGGCACAGGCCGCAGAAAGAGTTCAGTTGCCAGAGTACGTGTTTATGCAGGTACAGGCAAGATTATAATCAATGACAGAGAGATCGACGATTATTTCGGTCTTGAAACACTCAAGCTCATCGTTCGTCAGCCTCTCGCACTTACAGACACAGCTGAAAAGTTCGACATCATCTGCCGTGTAGGCGGCGGCGGTGTTACAGGCCAGGCAGGCGCAATCCGTCACGGTATTGCAAGAGCACTTCTTCAGTATGACGAGAACCTTCGTCCCGCCCTCAAGAAGGCAGGTTTCCTCACCAGAGACCCCAGAATGAAGGAAAGAAAGAAGTACGGTCTCAAAGGCGCACGTCGTGCACCCCAGTTCTCAAAGAGATAATTTATCCCGAATGGGGATTATCAAAAACCCTTGGAATCAACCGATTCCAAGGGTTCATTTCTTTTTAAGAATAATCTCAAAATCTAAAATGTCAATATTTTGTCAATAATTAAGAAAAAACACAAGTTCAGTACCAACAATCAGCGAGGAGTTTGATCCTGAACGCATAACGTTATCGCTTCCGCTGAAAAAGCGGCGATAAAAAGCGGCGATAAAAAAGCGGCGATAAAGACCCTTGCACATAAGCAGGCCATTATAGAATATCTGACAACAAACGCTTCTGCAAAAAGTTCAGAGCTTGCTGAACTTGTCGGGCTGAAAAGTTCAAGGCTTAAGGAAATATTGAGCGAAATGATTTCAGATGATATTATCGTGCCGGAGGGTAACAATAAAAATCGCAGATATAAACTGAAATCATAATAAAATTAAGCAAAACACAGATTCGGTTTAATCGCCGAATCTGTGTTTTCTTTGCCCAAACAGTCTTTATCCGTTCCACACAAGTGAAGCGAATTTTTCGTTTGCGGCTTTCTGAGTATCTTCGTCACTGTGTACATACAGCTTGAGCGTTATTTCAACGCTTGAATGTCCGAGCTTTTC
>JAFWYP010000019.1 GCA_017517665.1 Clostridia bacterium
TGAAGTACATACTCAAATTAATCTTCAAGGGTTTTTTCTATCAATCGTTGTTTAATTTTCAAGGTGCGTCGCATCCCCGTTCTTGCGGAGTGCTCGACTATATTACCAAATCCCTCCCCTTTTGTCAACACCTTTTTTCAAAGTTTTTTACCCTTCTTCTCAACGAAGCCGTGCGTTTCACAGTTTCTCTGTTTTGCAAACACAATATGGTGGGCTGTCAACGATGCTCTGTGCTACATATATTATATATGTAATATAATAAAAGTTTCACTTTTTTAAGCAAAAAGAAAAAGCCCTCATAATGAGGGCTTTAAGAAATCAATTATCAGTTATCTTTCTTTGTCTTAACAACTGCAACTGTACCTGCTGCAAGAGCGAGGAGTGCGATTACGGGAGCTGCAACGCTGCTGCCTGTGCTGGGAATTGTTGAAACGTTAGCAGCGGGCTTCTTGGTTGTGGGCTTCTTGGTTGTAGGAGCCTTTGTTGTTCCTTCGTCAATATAAGTCTGGCTGGGGTCACGTGTAACAGGCTCGTCATCCTTTGTTGTTGCAACTGCTGTTGTGGAAGCTTCTGTTGTTGCGGAAGCTTCTGTTGTTGTGGGAGCTGCTGTTGTTGTGGGAGCTGCTGTGGTTGTGGGAGCAGCAGTTGTTGCTGTGGTTGTAGCCTTTGTTGTGGTTGTTGTGGGATCAAGTCTGCCGTCAGCAGGGTCTGTGATTCCGTTTGATGCTACTGTTGTTGTGGTATCTGCAAATGCTGATGTTGCAAATGTGCAAACTGCGATTGCTGCAATAAGAATTGCAAGCAACATGGAAACTGTCTTTTTCATTTTAATTACCATCCTTTTAATTTTTTGTTTAAGTGCATTCTGACCTATTCTGAATTACGGTTATAATTTTACACATAAAACAGTTTTTTGTCAAGCCACTATATTTGCCAATAAGAAAGATAAAAAACGCATAATCTTTGACGGATTATTGTATTTCATATTGGTTTGCGGTCAAAATAGAATTAATATATCTGAAAGGAGCTGTAAAAATGTCCTTTATTTTTCCCGATAAAAGAAAAGAAAACAAAGCGCAGTGGCATTTTTCAAAAGAAAAAGCAAACCGAGGTTACGAATTAAACGACGATGATATCCATAATGATGTGCTCGGAAGCTACACGGGTACACCTTATGATGATTTGCGCCCCATTCAGGACGCCGACGATTTATGAGATTCGGCGGAGTACATTGTGCCGATGTACTCCGCCTCCACTCCATCTTTTCCCCTGCCGCACTCTTTCCCCAAAGAGCACGGCATCTATGAAAAATTCACCTTCCCCATCCATCCGAAATTCATACCATAATAATATAAATAAGAGGAATGGTGAAATTTCCGTTATCTTATTTTGCAATCGGAAATCTTTTCGAATGAGCCGATTGAGAATGCAACAATTTTTTTGCCCGAAACGGTATAAATCGCAGAATTATTATACGCCGCTCTTACTGCTGCATCACTTACATATGATTCATCATGACGGCAGATGCCTGCAAGGGCAATTTCTCCGTCGGAAACATCAAAGACAGCATAGGCAGAAATCTCCGTGCCTTTTTCCTTATCATTCATAACGACAGGAATTGCAAAAATTCCTTCTCGCTCAACTATCATGATACTGCGCACATCCAAGGATGAAAGCGTATAACAATCACTTTCAAGGGTATATTCCGATGCAACCGTGGGGTTGCCGGGATTGCTGACATCAAACAGACGGAATTTAACCGTGCTGTCGGAATTCATATTTATTTCCAGAAGTTCGGATTCCGAGATTTCGTACAGACTTCCCGTAAAAAGTTTGGACTGTATTGTTCCTGCAACCTTCGGAGATTTTGCTGATGACAAATCAACTATCAATGTTTCGTCACCCGACGAAAGATATCCGTTTTCACCGATGAATCTGATATCGTCAATATTTTTATGCGGAAATATCTTGACGAGTCCGCTGACAAATCCCATGTTTTCATCAAAAATACAAAGATTGCACGAATCTGACAATACTGTTACAACCGTAAGATAACCGGTTTCGCCGTTCACCGAAACACCGCCCGACACAGAACCCTCAACAACATATGAACCTGCAAGCGAAACCGAAGCACCGCTGATGTTGAAACGGTAAAGCTCGGTAAAACTCGGATATAAACCGTTTTCATCAGGTTCAACCGAAGCAAATTCCCTTGTTGCTGTTATCGCACTTTCGGAACAGTAAAGCTGTTTTCCGCTTCCGAGAATTGCAAGACGTCCGACCGGTTTCTCAAATGCAGAAATATCGGTTACGGTAATAAAAATATATGAGGCTTCGGGGTCTTTGACCGAGATGAAGATTTCCTCCGCGCTGAGACTTGTTTTTGTTCCGTTAACATCAAACTCAGGAACAAGCTTGTTTGCCGTTATCTGTTTATCGGTGACAAGGCAAAAACCGTTTCCGTTCATTGAAGAGAAAAGATATTTTCCGTTCTGAGTATGCTCACGGATTTTTACAGGAAATTCGGGGTTTGAAACATCAAAGAAAATCGCCGTGGTTTCACCCTCCGTTTCAAAGTCCTTTTTAGCAAGAATGGCTATAAGAATATTGTCCTTGACATATATTTCTATGCATTCCCTGAATGCGCCTGCAATCTCATTAACCGAAAGCGTAACGGTCGAAACGCCGTGCATTTCTTCTGCAGGAACAGATTTCACTATTTTTATCTGTTCGGTCATGCTTCCGGTTTCGGAATTTTTGCCTGTTGTTACAATATACAGATAGTCGCCGTCTCTTTTTACTATATCCGCATCAACGCTGTTCTGAACGGAAACAACATCCGCGCTTGCAGTATACAAAGCATTTTCTCCGATTTCGGAACCTGTCTGCTTTTCTACAGCCACAATATACTGATAACCTTCATAAAGCCTATCAAACGATTCGTTTTTTGTGCTGTTTGTGACAGTCTGGCTCACACCCGTCTGAACAGGATTTTTCTCACCCTGAGGCTTTGACTGTCCTTCCGTCTTACCCTCGCCGAGAATTTCTTTCACGGCGGATTCAACTTCCTCATAGCTTTGTGCGCTTCTGACTATTTCCGCACCCTCATAACCGCTGTAAAATGTATCTTTTCTTATAACCTTGATACCGTCAGCCCTCATCGCCAGAATCCCGACAATAACAAGTGCAAGCATTGCCGCCACTGCCGCTAAATTGCGCAACGCAAAAGTATTCGGTTTGTTCGTCCCCGTTTTAACAGAAAAATCCGTTTCATTATGTTTATCATTTTTGAGCATGGCAACCATGCTTTCCTTTTACAGTTTCAGCGGTATTTTAACGCTTTCCGAGCTTTTTTCAAGCTCGTTTCTGAGCATATCAAGCATCTGTTTATCATTCTTCATCATCCGTGCCTCCTTCCGTTCAGTTCTCGCCGCCGAGTACGTTTCTGAGTTTCTTAAGAGAACGCTTCAGTTTTGAACGCACCGTTGACGACGGATAATCAAGCATATCGGCTATTTCGTGACTTTTATAGTTGCCCAGAACACTGAGCAAAACAATTTCTCTTTCCTCTACAGAAAGCGTTTCCAGAGCCCTTTTAAGCTCAACGGAAAGCTCTATACTTTCAAAGCTTACAGGCTCGGAATGCCCCCCTTCTTCGTCATCGAGATAGACCAATGCTTTTTTCTTTTGTTCTTCAGTATAATGTCTTTTGCATGAGGCGCACAGTATTTTAAACAGCCATCCTTTGAACGCCTCTGCTTTCTTGAGAGTTTTTATTTGCCGAAAAGCGGATAAAACAGCGTCCGATACAGCATCCTGCGCAAGAGATTCGCTGCCCGTGACATAACAGGCATAACAATACATATCTTTATAATAAATTTCATACAGTCCGCCGAATGCATCGGCATCTCCGTTTTTCGCCAGTGTAACGAGTTCTTTGATTTGAGCGCTCAAAATTACCCTCCTTACCACTCTCGTATTATTAGTGTTTCAAAACAACATTTTTGTTGCATAATTTTTTAAATTTTTTATTTTTATTGATACATTGCCTTCCGCGGGATATAATATAACCGATAATATATCATAAAGCAAGGTGTTGAAATTGAAAAAAATATTACTTTTACCCATCATTATCGCGCTGTTTTTTACAGCTTCATGCACTATAAAAGATAATCTTGAAGAAACGGATGCAAACGCTCCCGTTTCGGTTGAAGACCTCCGCGATAAAACAACCCTGCCGACTTCAACTTCTGTTTTAACAAAACCGTCAACAACGGTTTTTGAAACCTCAACCGCCCCGATTTTTCAAACGGGAGTTTCTCCCCTCACAGGCAGAAAAATCATTGCACCCATGACTTTCACAGTAAACGACCCTGATAATTCAAGAGGACTGCCGACCAAAAAAAAAGAACACAGCTACGGCGTTGCAAAAAACGGAGAACCTCACGATATATCAAAAACCGCGCAGAAATATTTTGAATCGACGGGATACAAAGCTGTGTGCTATGACACAAAATCAGCCGAAAAAGTTCTGTATCTCACTTTTGACTGCGGATGGGAAAACGGATGCACATCAAAAGTTCTTGACACACTGAAGGAAAAGAATGTTCCCGCCGCATTTTTCTGCACGCTTGACCATATAAAATCCTCCCCCACGCTTATCGCGAGAATGATTAATGAAGGACACATCGTCGGCAATCACTCAACAAAGCACCCGAATTTTGCCGAAATTTCAAGAGAGAGAATAGCAAATGAAATTCTGACCTGTGAAAATTATCTGCGTGAACACTTCGGTTATTCAACAAAATTCTTCCGTTTTCCCGAAGGGGCATACAATGAAAATGCACTTGAGCTTGTTGATTCCATGGGCATGACTTCCGTTTTCTGGTCTTGTGCCTACGCGGACTGGGATGTTAATAACACCAAAGGAAAGCAGTATGCTTTTGATACCGTAACCGCAAGACTTCATCCGGGAGCTGTTATACTTCTTCACTCTGTTTCGCCCGACAATGCAGAGGCACTCGGCGATATCATAGACTTTGCAAGAAACAGCGGTTATGTGTTCAAGGCATTAAACGACATCATATTATAATGTAATATTATTACAACCTCTTGACTTTTTTGTTAAGAGGTTATAAAATGTTTGTTTGTTAACCGATTAACAGTTAAGCGCTTAACAACTTTGACATAAGGAGTGAAAAAGTGTCAAATTTATACAAAGAAGCCGTTAAAAAGATGGTGAGAGTTACCCTGCTTCACCGATACGCAATTTCAACCTCGCTTTCGGGAATGAAGCTTTACAGAGGTCAACCCGAAATTCTTGAATATCTTCGGGAACACGGCGACTGTTCGCAGAGAGAGCTTGCGGATTTTCTCGGAATTTCTCCCGCTTCAATCGCAACAAGCATAAAACGCATGAGCAAAGCTGGATTCATTGAAAGAACGGAGGACGAAAAAGACAGACGAATCAACCGTCTGCGTCTCACCGAAAAAGGCAGAGAGGTTTTCCGCGCAGGCAAGGCTGAATGCGACAGAATCGACAGCGTTATGTTCGGCGGATTCTCCGAAGAGGAAATAAACGCTTTTTCGGATATGCTTTCAAGAATCGCAAAAAATCTTTCTCCCTCGGGAATAAGCGAAAGAGAAGTCATTAATATAATGAAGAAAAGAAGAAACGGAGATGATGAAAATGATTAAAACACTCCTGAAGCAGACAAAAGGCTACCGTCTGCTCTCAATCCTCTGTCCTCTGCTCATAATAATTGAGGTATACATGGAAACACAGATTCCGTTTGTTATGTCTGACATGGTCGACAAAGGAATACTCGGCGGTGCAGGCACGGAATACATTCTGCTTGAAGGCGGAAAAATGGTTATCATGGCACTTGTTTCCCTCATTGCAGGTGCAGGCGCGGCAAGAGTTGCTGCAAAGGCAGGCATGGGATTCGGTTCAAACCTGAGAAACTCAATTTTTGCAAAAATTCAGGATTTCTCCTTTGCAAACATAGACCGTTTCAGCACACCCTCGCTGATTACACGAATGACAACCGACGTCAACACCCTTCAGATGGGTTACACAATGGTAATCAGAATGTTCGTGCGTTCACCCATTATGCTCATTATGGCATTTTCAAAAGCAAAGGCAATCAACACAGAGCTTGCCGTTGTTTTTGCGGTTGCAGCTCCCGTCATGCTCATTCTTCTCGGCACTATCGGTGCGCTTGCACTTCCGAGATTCAACAGGCTGATGAAAAAATATGACGGTCTTAACGCTTCGATTCAGGAAACACTCATAGGTGCAAGAGTCGTCAAAGCTTTTGTAAGAGCAAAGCACGAAAAAGACAAATTCAGCGCATCAAACGACGAACTCCGTGACGCATCGGTTTTTGCGGAAAAGCTTGTTATCCTTTCAGGTCCGATTATGCAGATGACCGTTTACGGCTGCATAATTTCCATTCTTTGGTTCGGCAGCAACCTTGTTATTGAGGGCACTATGGCAGTTTCCGAACTGACAGCGTTCATCACCTATGTCAACATGATTCTCATGTCGCTCATGATGATTTCCATGATTTTTGTTATGGCAACAATGTCCAGAGCATCATTCACAAGAATCGGCGAAGTGATTGCGGAAATTCCCGAAATCAACGATGACCTTGCAGACCCCGAGCTCACCGTTAAAAACGGCGATATTGACATGGTTAATGTCTGCTTCAAATACAAGAAAAACGGTCAGAAGAATGTTATCGACAACATCAATCTTCACATAAAATCAGGCGAAACCGTAGGCATAATCGGCGGCACGGGTTCGGCAAAAACAACTCTCGTTCAGATGATCCCGAGACTCTACGATGTTACGGAAGGCGTTGTCAAGGTCGGCGGCAGACCCGTTTCGGACTATACGCTCAAGAACCTGCGCGACGCGGTTGCGATGGTGCTTCAGGTCAACCTTCTTTTCACCGGAACAATCGAGGATAATCTGCGCTGGGGTAATGAAAACGCAACCGAAGAGGAAATCGTCAACGCCTGCAGAATCGCTCAGGCACATGATTTCGTTGCATCTTTCCCCGACGGCTACAAAACAGAACTCGGTCAGGGCGGTGTCAATCTTTCGGGCGGTCAGAAGCAGAGACTCTGTATCGCAAGAGCACTTCTCAAATCTCCGAAGGTCCTAATTCTTGACGACAGCACAAGTGCCGTTGACACCGCGACAGATGCAAAAATCCGCGAAGGCTTCAAAAACAATCACGGTGATGTAACAACTCTCATCGTTGCACAGAGAATAAGCTCGGTTGAGCACGCAGACAAAATCATCGTTCTTGATGACGGCAAAATCAATGCAATCGGTACTCACGAAGAGCTTCTCGGCACAAACGAAATTTACACCGAAGTTTATAAATCACAGCAGGAAGGAGGAAAAGAATAATGGCACGCAAAGCAAAAAAATCCGCCCCTCCTTCACAGGGAAACAAATTCCAGAAGCCAAAGAATACCAAGGTGACTTTTTCCAGACTTCTCGGGTATCTCGGGAAATCCAAGGCACTTCTTTTCCTCGTTTTTATTTTTGTTCTTACAAGCTCGCTTGCAGGCATCATCGGAACATCCTTTGTTAAAACAATCACCGACGATATTCTCATGCCGATGATAGGCTCTCCGATAACTGCTGAGCTTCTTGCTCCGCTTGTTAAAATTCTGATTTTCCTTGCATTTATTTATACTTTCGGCGTTGTTTCTTCTTATGCATATTCAAGAATCATGCTTCAGGTAGCGCAGAAAACTCTCAATATCATCAGACGCGACCTCTTTAATCATATGATGGATTTACCCATAAGCTTTTTCGATTCCCATACCCACGGCGAGCTTATGAGCCGCTATACCAACGATGCAGATGTCCTTCGTGAATGCATCAGCCAGAGCTTTGTTCAGCTTATTTCTTCATCGGTAACCGTTATCGGCACATTTGCGATGATGGCATACTACAGTCCTCTGCTCACCGTGCTCGTTGTAATTCTTCTTATTGTCGCGTTTTTCATTATAAAAACCCTCGGCAAAAAGAGTGCGCACTATTTCAGAGCTCAGCAGAAATGCGTGGGCGAAGTTAACGGATATATTGAAGAATTCATTGAAGGACAGAAAGTTGTCAAGGTTTTCTGTCATGAACCTGCAGCAAAGAAAGACTTCGCGGAAATCAATGAAAATCTCCGTAACGCCGCAACCAATGCCCACACCTATGCAAGCATTCTGATGCCGATTATGGGTAACATCTCATATCTCACCTATGCCGCATCTGCAACCATCGGCTCAATTGTAATTATGACACTTCCCGAGGAATCCTTCTGGGGTCTTTCTGTCGGTGCTCTCATGACATTCCTGCTTTACACAAGGCAGTTCTTCCAGCCGATAACCCAGATTTCACAGCAGTTCAACAATATCATTGCTGCTCTTGCAGGCGCGGAACGCATTTTTGAAATCATCGACACACCCGCCGAAGAGGACGACGGTTATGTAACCCTTGTCAATGCACGCAGAAATCCCGACGGAAGCATAACGGAATGTGAAGAAAGAACGGGTATCTGGGCATGGAAGCATCCCCACGGTGACGGCACAACAACCTATACCGAATGGAAAGGCGATGTGCGTTTCCATGATGTATCATTCAGCTATGACGGCAAAAAGACAGTCCTCAAGAATGTTTCGCTCTACGCAATGCCCGGTCAGAAGATTGCGTTTGTAGGCTCAACAGGCGCAGGTAAAACAACAATCACAAACCTTATCAACCGTTTCTATGACGTTAACGAGGGTAAAATAACCTATGACGGCATAAATATAAAGAAAATCAAAAAAGCGGAACTCCGCCGTTCGATGGCAATGGTGCTTCAGGATACCCACCTCTTTACGGGTACTGTAAGAGATAACATTGCTTACGGCAAGCTTGATGCAACAGATGCGGAAATCGTTGCCGCCGCAAAGCTTGCAAATGCCGATTCATTCATCACAAGACTTCCCGAAGGCTATAACACGATGATTACGGGTGACGGCGCAAATCTTTCGCAGGGTCAGAGACAGCTTCTTGCAATTGCAAGAGCCGCGGTTGCAGACCCACCCGTTCTTATTCTCGACGAAGCAACAAGCTCAATTGATACAAGAACGGAACGCCTTATTGAAAAAGGCATGGATAAGCTCATGGAGGGCAGAACGGTGTTTGTTATCGCTCACAGACTTTCAACAGTCCGTAACTCCGATGCGATTATGGTTCTCGAGCAGGGCGAAATCATTGAAAGAGGCAACCATGAAGACCTCATTGAGCAGAGAGGCAAATACTATCAGCTCTATACGGGTCAGTTTGAACTTGATTAAACAAAAAAGGCTTGCACAAAAACGTGCAAGCCATAATTTTTGCCTTGTGAGGCGATATTTTAATACATTCCGCCGCCCTGTGCTGCCATTGCCGCTGCCTGTGCTGCATCTGCTGCGGGGTCGGGCTTATCGGTAACAAGGCTCTCTGTTGTGAGAACCATAGCTGCAACGGAAGCTGCATTCTGGAGAGCCGAGCGTGTTACCTTCTTGGGGTCAAGGATACCTGCGGCTGCCATATCGCAGTAGGTATCGTCTGCAAAGTTGTAGCCGTAGCCAACTTTATCGGATGAAAGAATTTCATTAACGATAACCGAACCTTCAAGACCTGCGTTTGCTGCAATCTGACGGACGGGCTCTTCGAGTGCCTTGAGAACGATCTTTATACCTGTCTTTTCGTCTGCATCGTCTGTTGTGTCAAGAAGTGCCTTGACATCTTCGATTGTATTGAGAAGTGCAACACCGCCGCCTGCAACGCAGCCTTCTTCAACAGCTGCCTTTGTTGCTGCAAGAGCATCTTCGATGCGGAGCTTCTTTTCTTTCATTTCGGTTTCTGTTGCTGCGCCAACCTTGATGACCGCAACACCGCCTGAAAGCTTTGCAAGTCTTTCCTGAAGCTTTTCTCTGTCAAAATCTGATGTTGTGTTTTCAATCTGAAGCTTGATCTGACCGATTCTTGAAGCAATTTCTTCCTTTGCGCCTACGCCGTCAACGATGATTGTGTTTTCCTTTGAAACCTTGACCTGACGTGCTCTGCCAAGCTGTGAAATCTGAGTATCCTTAAGTTCAAGACCGAGGTCGGATGTGATAACTTCGCCGCCTGTGAGGATAGCGATATCCTGAAGCATTTCCTTTCTTCTGTCGCCGAAGCCGGGAGCTTTTACACAAACAACGGTGAATACACCGCGGAGTTTGTTAACAAGAATTGTCGAAAGAGCTTCACCCTCAACGTCCTCTGCGATGATGATAAGCTTTCCGCCTGCATGCATAATCTGCTCAAGGAGGGGAAGAAGATCCTGAATGCTCGAAATCTTCTTGTCTGTGATAAGAATAAGAGCGTCGTCAATAACAGCTTCCATCTTATCTGTGTCTGTTACCATATAGGGAGAAATATATCCTCTGTCAAACTGCATACCTTCAACAACTTCTGCTTCGGTAACAGCGATTTTTGATTCTTCAACGGTAATAACGCCGTCGGAAGTAACCTTTTCCATAGCGTCCGCAATAAACTTGCCCACTTCTTCGTCACCCGAAGAAATTGTGCCGATTCTTGCGATATCTGTTGAGCTTGAAACGGGCTTTGCGTTCTTCTGAAGACAAGCAACTGCAGTTTCAACAGCCTTTGCCATACCCTTTCTGACTACCATGGGATTTGCTCCCGCAGTAACATTCTTCATGCCTTCTCTGATAAGAGCCTGAGCAAGAAGAGTTGCGGTTGTTGTGCCGTCACCTGCAACGTCGTTTGTCTTTGTTGAAACTTCCTTGACAAGCTGTGCACCCATGTTTTCAAACGGATCTTCAAGCTCGATTTCCTTTGCGATTGTAACGCCGTCATTTGTGATGAGGGGTGCGCCGTATTTCTTATCAAGAACAACGTTTCTGCCCTTGGGACCGAGTGTGATTTTAACTGTATTTGCAAGCTTATCAACGCCTGCCTGAAGAGCCTTGCGTGCTTCTTCGCCGTAAATAATCTGCTTTGCCATTAGTGTTTCCTCCTATAAATTATTCTACGATAGCAAGAATATCGCTCTGCTTAACAATTGTGTATTCTTCCTTGTTGAGCTTTACCTCTGTGCCCGAATATTTGCTTGTGATAACCTTGTCGCCTACTTTAACGTACATTTCAACGTTATTGCCGTCAATCATTCCGCCGGGACCGACTGCAACAACCTCTGCAATCTGGGGTTTCTCCTGAGCAGATGCTGCAAGAATGATTCCGCTTGTTGTGGTTTCTTCTACCTCAACTGCCTTAACAACAACTCTGTCTGCAAGCGGTTTAATAGTCATGATATATTACCTCCGATAAAAAATTTGTCGTTTTTAGCACTCAATGCATCCGAGTGCTAATTTGTATTTTAGCCTCTTATTACGGAAAAATCAAGTCTTTTTTCCAAAATTTACAATATTGTCATAAATTACAATGTTGTAACATTAATTGACTTTGCAGGAAAATGTTGCTATATTAATTATTGCTACAATATTTAATTCTGAAACGTGGTGATATTACGGAAAAGACAAAAAGATTTCTGGTATCAGACTGGTTTACGGTGATTCTCCTTGTTTCCGCAGTCGGTGTTGTTTTCAGCGGCGCTGAAATCATCGGCACGGTTATTTTCGTGCTCATATTCGGCATTACAGCGGCACTCACCAATGACTGGATGCCGCTTCTCCAGATTATCATGTTCACAACCTGCTTTGCAATACGGTGCAAAAACTCTTTCAGCACATTCCTCGGATATTGGTGGATTGTGCCGATTATGGTTGTTTTGCTCGTTATTCATTTTGTACGTTTTAAGGCAAAATTTGCAAATGGAACGTGTTTTAAAGGCATTCTTGCAACCTCGCTTGCAGTCACCCTCGGCGGCGCAGGTATTATTACATTTAAAGAATATTTCTTCTACACTTCAATTTTTCATATCTTCATGCTCGGCTTTGCCATGCTCATAATTTATTCCTATATGAGCGGCACTCTGAAAGCAAGTGATGAGTATTCCTTCGGCGAGAAATTCTCAAAAATGATGGTCTGCGTTATCTGTCTGCTTGCCGTGTGCCTTTTTGAAGAATATTTCAGCAACCGCGAGCTTCTTGCAGACGGCTTTGAGATTATTCCGTTCCAATGGCGCAACAACGGCGCAACCATGCTCATGCTTGCAATGCCCTTTGCATTCTATCTTTCCGCAAAGGATTTCGGATTCTTCTTCATCGGAATTCTCGACTATGTACTCATCCTTTTCACGGGTTCAAGAGGCGGAATGCTTTTCGGTATTATCGAACTGATAATCTGCATTGTTGCGATGTTTGTTCTCGACAAAAGACACCGCCCCGCAATAGCGGCAATAATCGGCGTTGCACTTGTTGTGACGGCTCTTACATACAGAACATGGATTGATATGATGAGTTACACTCTGCTTCGCCTGATTGACCCCGATGAAAATTCAATACGACTTCAGCTTATTTCACGCGGAATAGAGGATTTCAAAGCAAATCCCCTCTTCGGCAGAGGAATAGGCTACATGGGCAACAGAGACGTTCACAAGAGTGCGGATTTTGCTCTCTGCTGGTATCACTGCTCGCCTGTTCAGATTTTCGGAAGCTTCGGCATATGCGGCATCGCCGCCTACGGATATCTTATTTATCTGCGCATCAAAACATTACACAAGAACCTCACATTCTTCAATATTATAATGTTTATTTCCTATATCGGACTTGAACTCATGTCGCTTGTAAATCCCGGCATTTTTGCGCCGTTCCCCTATCTTTTTCTCATCACGATTTATTTTGTAATGATGGAAAGATGCAATAACGACAACGATAAAAAAATCCTCTCAAAAATCACGAAAGGCGAAAAAATATGAATGTTCTCTCAATAGGCAACAGTTTTTCAACAAACGCACATAAATTCCTGCCCCATATGGCAAAGGCGGCGGGAAAAGAGCTGCTTCTGTGCAATCTTTTCATCGGAGGCTGTTCGCTTGAACAGCATTGGAACAACTGGCGTGAAGAAAAAGATGCATATGATTACGAAGTCTATCTTCCGTTTGAAACGGAAATGAGCAGACCCGACGGCGTTGCGCTTCACGAGGCTGTTGAGGACGAGGACTGGGATGTTATAACCCTGCAGCAATGCAGTCACTTAAGCGGAATTCCCGAAAGCTATTCGCCGTATCTTTCGGAGCTTACCGAATATTGCCGCATGATGAAACCCGAGGCAAGAATCATGCTTCATCAGACATGGGCATACGAAAGCGGCTGCAATCATCCCGGCTTTGCAAACTACGGCAGAAGTCAGCAGGAGATGTATCGTTCACTGACCGAGGCTTATGCCGACGCTTCTCTTGAAGCGGACATAGATTTGATTATTCCGAGCGGCAGAGCATGGCAGACCGCAAGAAACACTCCCATCGGCGACAGACTCACCGAAGACGGCTTCCACGGAAACGACCTCGGCTGTTATCTTGCAAGTGCCTGTTTTTATGAAATGATTTTCAGTGAAAGCATATTCGGCAACACTTTTCTTCCGCCCGATATCCCCGAAAACGTTGTTGAAATTCTCAAGCTCTGTGCACATACAGCGGTTGAGAACGGGATAATAAGGAAACAGTAACAAAAAGCTCTGACCTCATACGAAGTCAGAGCTTTTATTATACTTTAAAGTTCAATTTCAAGGCATGAATATCCGAGAAGCTTGTTGCTCACGCTGTCGGGCTGATGTCCGCCGATATAGAGAGTAATCTTTCCGTCGGGGTCAACTCTTTCGCCGTCCATTGTAACCGCCTTTACCCAGTAGCGGTCAATATCGAGAGTAACCTCTTTCTTTTCGCCTGCTTCAAGATTGATAGATTTAAGTGAGCAAAGCTGCCAATGCGGAGTTGCAACACGGCTGTCGGTATATGCGGCATAAACCTGAATAATCTCCTTGCCTGCGATACCGCCTGCATTTTCAACCTCTGCGCTTACGGTTATCTTTTCGCCGTCTGCCGAAACAAGCTTTGCATTACCATATTTATAATTTGTATATGAAAGACCGAATCCGAAGGGATAAAGAGCATCGCCGTCAATGTATCTGTAGGTTCTGCCCTTCATGCTGTAATCTTCAAAATCGGGCATATCGTGGTCGCCCTTGTAGATTGTGACAGGAAGCTTTGCCGAGGGATTTGCATCGCCTGCAAGAATATTTGCAAGAGCAAGTCCGCCCATTGAACCGGGATACCATGCATGAATAACCGCTTTTGCATGGTTCCTTACCTTTTCGCCGACGTCAATCGAGCTTCCGCAAAGAAGAACAATGATAACATTGTCACAAACATCGCAGACTGCTTCCGCAAGCTTCTGCTGAGTTGCAGGAAGATAAAGTGTACGCTTATCACCGCAGGATGTGTAGTCGTTATCAAAGCCTGTGTCTTCACCCTCTATTGACTGGTCAAGACCGAGTGCAAGAATCGTGATATCCGCTTCGGCTGCTGTTGCGATACCGTCGCTTATCATATTCTGGAAGCCACTCCAATGGTTGAGATATTCATCACAGTAGTTGCAGCCCTTTTCAACGCTGATTTCAGCATCCTTGAAAACTCTTCTGATACCGTCGGCAACGGTCACATATTCGGAAGCATATGCATTGTAGTTGCCTTCAAGTGCGGTAACGGAAAGCGAGTTGGGTCCCACAACCGCAATTTTTTTGTTTGTGTTCTTATCGAGAGGAAGGAAATTATCCTTGTTTTCAAGAAGAACAATGCACTGCTCTGCAGTTTTGAGATTGAGAGCCTTGTGTTCCTTGCTGTCAAGCTTGTCAAAACCGATATCCGAATAAGGTCTTACGGGTTCAAATTCGCCGAGAAGATAACGGATTGTGAAAAGATTTTCTGCCGCCGCCGTGATTTCATCCTCGGTTACAAGGTCCTGTTCATATGCATCAATAAGAGCGTCATATGTTTCGCCGCAGTTGAGGTCACAGGTGTTTTTGAGCGAAACCGCAGCCGCTTCCGCTTTTGTTTCAACGAACTTATGGAATTTATAGATATCTCCGAGCGCACCGCAGTCGGAAACGATATATCCGTCAAAGTTCCACTTCTTACGAAGCACATCAACAAGAAGATATGAATGAGCACAGCAAGGCTCGCTGTTTGTTCTGTTATATGCGCCCATAACGCCTGCAACGCCCGATTTTACGGTCTTTTCAAATGCCGGAAGATATGTTTCCCACATATCGTGCATATCAACAACCGCATCAAAGCCGTGTCTTGTTTTTTCGGGGCCCGAATGAACGGCAAAATGCTTTGAACAAGCGCCTGCCTTGAGGAATTCGCCGTCTCCTTGTATACCTTTTATGAACGAAACGCCGAGTTCGGATGTGAGGAAGGGGTCTTCGCCGAAGGTTTCCTGACCTCTGCCCCAACGGGGGTCACGGAAAATATTGATGTTGGGCGCCCAGAAGGTGAGACCCTTGAAAATATCGTGGTCGCCGTATTTTACATGTTTATTGTATTTTGCTCTGCCCTCTGTCGAAATAACATCGGCAACCTCGCCCACAAGTTCGGGGTCAAATGTTGAAGCCATTGCGATTGCATGGGGGAACACCGTTGCCGTTCCCGACCTTGCAACGCCGTGTGAACCCTCGTTCCACCAGTTATATTCGTCAATACCGAGTCTTTCTATGGCAGGTGCATTATAAAGAAGCTGAGAAATCTTTTCCTCAACAGTCATTTTTGCAACTAACTCTTTTGCTTTCTGTCTTGCGATTTCTTTTGTCATTTCAAAACCTCCTGTCAGTCAGTTAAGTAAAGTATATATCACCATTTAAATAAAAGTCAATACAAAATAAAGTATTGTATAATTCAATCCGCAATGTTATAATTTTAATGTAATAAAAAGAAAAGAGGATTTGTAGTGTCACAGAAATCAAATCTCAAAACGAACCCCGATGCCTGCCCTCTCGCAAAAAAATGCGGAGGCTGTCAGCTTCAGAATATGACCTATGAACGTCAGCTTAAATGGAAGCAGGCAAGGTGCGAAATATTACTTAAAAAATTCGGAAAAGTTGATAAAATCATCGGCATGGACAACCCCTATAATTACCGCAACAAGGTTCAGGCGGCTTTCGGAAGAACCAAAAGCGGCAAAATCATTTCGGGTGTTTATCAGTCGGGCACTCACAGAATCGTTTCGGTTGACAGCTGCATGACCGAAGATAAAATTGCCGATGAAATAATTGTTGATATCCGCAATATGCTTCCGAAATTCAAAATATGGACTTACGATGAAGACAAGGGCACGGGATTCCTTCGCCATGTTCTCGTTAAAAGAGGCTTCACAAGCGGAGAGGTTATGGTAGTTCTTGTAGGTGCAAGCGGATTTTTCCCCATGAAAAAGAAATTCACCGCCGAGCTTCTTAAAAAGCATCCCGAAATCACAACCGTTGTTCTCAATATCAACCCAAAAAATACAAATCTTGTTCTCGGTGACAAGGAGGAAGTGCTCTTCGGCAACGGATATATCGAAGATACCCTCTGCGGAAGAATTTTCAGAATTTCACCCAAATCTTTTTATCAGATAAACCCCGTGCAGACCGAAAAGCTTTATAACAAAGCCATGGAACTTGCGGAACTTGATAAAAACAGCAGCGTTCTTGATGCATACTGCGGAATCGGAACAATCGGACTTGTTGCTGCAAAAACGGCAGGCAAGGTTATTGGGGTTGAGCTTAACCCGGATGCCGTGAAAGATGCGATTTTCAACGCAAAACGCAACAACGCAGGGAACACATATTTCTATTGCGACGATGCAAGCGATTTCATGCACAAAGCGGCAGAGGAAGGCGAAAAATTTGACGTTGTTTTCATGGACCCTCCCCGTTCGGGAAGCACCAAAAAATTCATTGAAGCTCTTGCGGTAACAAACCCGAAAACAGTGGTATATATCTCATGCAATCCCGAAACCCTTGCACGAGACCTCGAAATGCTTATTAAAAAGGGATATAAAGTCAAGAAAATTTGCCCCGTTGATATGTTTCCGCATACAAATCATATAGAGACGGTTGTTCTTTTGTCCCAACGCAGACCGGACACACATATCGACATAAAACTCGACCTTTCAGAACTTGATATTACTGCCGCTGAAACTAAGGCCACATATCAGGAAATCAAGGATTATGTGCTTGAGAAGCACGGCCTTAAAGTGTCA
>JAFWYP010000020.1 GCA_017517665.1 Clostridia bacterium
ACACAACTTACGGCCGTATAGGCGTTAAAGTATGGCTCTACCGCGGTGAAGTTCTTCGTGACACCCGCAGAGTAGGCTCAAGAAGAGATAAGAAAGAGAGGGCTTAATAATGTTACTGCCAAAGCGTGTTAAATACCGCAGAGTACAGAGAGGCCGCCTTACAGGTAAGGCTATGCGTGGTAACAAGGTTAACTACGGTGACTTCGGTCTTGTAGCACTTGAGCCCGCTTGGATCACATCAAACCAGATTGAAGCTGCCCGTATCGCTATGACAAGATACACAAAGAGAGGCGGTAAGGTTTGGATCAAAATATTCCCCGATAAGCCGATCACAGAGAAGCCTGCTGAAACTCAAATGGGTTCAGGTAAAGGTTCACCGGAATATTGGGTAGCAGTTGTTAAGCCCGGCAGAGTAATGTTTGAAATCGCCGGTGTTGACAGAGCACTTACTCAGGAAGCTATGCGTCTTGCAGCTATGAAGCTTCCTATCAAATGCAAATTTGTAACTAAAGAAGAAATGGGTGGTGAGCAGTAATGAAAGCCAGTGAAATCAGAAAACTTTCCGCCGCAGAGCTGGATGCTAAGCTTGTAGAGCTGAAGGATGAGCTGTTTAAATTGCGCTTTCAGCAGGCCGTAAACCAGCTCGACAACCCCATGCGAATCAGTGCCGTTAAAAAGGATATCGCTCGTATCAAGACAGTACAGAGAGATATCGAACTCCACGGCACTAAGGCGTAAGGAAAGGGAGGTTAAAGTTCAATGGAAAGAAACCTCAGAAAAACTCGCGTTGGTATTGTTACCAGCGATAAGATGGATAAGACCGTAGTTGTTTCCGTTAAGGACAAGGTCAGACATCCTCTCTATAAGAAGATCATCAACAACACTTATAAGCTTAAGGCACACGATGAAAACAACGAGTGCGGCATGGGCGATAAGGTACTTGTTATGGAAACCCGTCCCCTGTCCAAGGACAAGAGATGGCGTGTAGTAGAAATCATTGAGAAGGCTAAATAATTAGCCGTTATGTAAGGAGGAAAACACTGTGATACAGCAGCAGAGTTACCTCAAGGTTGCCGACAACACCGGCGCGAAGGAAATCATGTGCATTCGCGTTCTCGGCGGTTCCGGCAGGAGGTATGCCAATATTGGCGACGTTGTAGTTGCTTCTGTTAAAAAAGCAACACCCGGTGGCGTAGTAAAAAAAGGCGATGTTGTTAAAGCGGTTGTAGTACGTACCGCAAGCGGCCTTCGCCGTGACGACGGAACTTACATTCGCTTCGATGAGAATGCAGCCGTCATCATTAAAGAAGATAAGAACCCCAGAGGTACACGTATCTTTGGACCAGTAGCCAGAGAGCTCCGTGAAAAGGATTACACAAAGATTCTTTCACTCGCTCCCGAAGTACTTTAATCGGAGGTGCTATGATGAGTAAGATGCATGTTAAAAAAGGCGACGAAGTCGTAGTTATCAACGGTAAGTACAGAGGTAAGAGAGGCAAGATTGTTGAAGCAAGCCCCTCAGAAGGCAAAGTTATCGTAGAAGGCGTTAACATCGTTACAAAGCATGTTAAGCCCCGCAAGATGGGTGAGCCCGGCGGCCTTATCAAGGCTGAGAGTGCACTCTATGCTGACAAGGTTCAGCTCATCTGCCCCAAGTGCGGCAGACCCACAAGAACCGGTCACAAAATTGACGCTAAAGGCAAGAAGGTTCGTACTTGCAAGAAGAGCGACTGCCTTGCAGAGTTTGAATAATAAGGGAGGACATAACAAATGGCAGCAAGATTAAAAGAAATGTATGTCAAAGATGTTGCACCTGCTCTTATGAAGAAGTTTGAATATAAGAGTGTTATGCAGATCCCGAAGCTCGAAAAGATTGTTATCAACGTTGGCTGCGGCGAAGCAATTGCTAACTCAAAGGCTATTGATGCAGTTGTTTCAGACCTTAAGCAGATCACAGGTCAGACACCTGTTAAGTGCAAGGCAAAGAAGTCAGTTGCTAACTTCAAGCTCCGTGAAGGCATGATTATCGGTGCAAAGGTTACACTCCGCGGTGAAAGAATGTATGAGTTTGTTGACAGACTCTTCAATCTCGCTCTCCCCAGAGTTCGTGACTTCAGAGGCATTAACCCCAACTCATTCGACGGAAGAGGCAACTATTCAATGGGTATCAAGGAACAGCTCATCTTCCCCGAAATCGATTACGATAAGATTGACAAAGTAAGAGGTATGGACATCTGCTTTGTTACAACAGCTAATACCGACGAAGAAGCCAGAGAACTTCTTGCTCTCATGGGCGCTCCGTTCTCAAGATAAGGAGGGATTACCGTGGCAAAAACATCAATGAAAGTTAAGCAGGCACGCCCTGCAAAGTACAGCACAAGAGCGTACAACAGATGTAAGATCTGCGGCAGACCTCACGCTTATCTTCGCAAGTACGGCGTATGCCGTATCTGCTTCAGAGAGCTGGCTCATGCAGGTCAGATTCCCGGCGTTAAGAAAGCAAGTTGGTAATTGAGCAATTGCAGAAGGAGGTAAAACAGTATGCAAATTACTGATTCCATCGCTGATATGCTGACTCGTATCCGTAATGCGAATGCGGCAAAGCACGATACAGTGAAGGTTCCCGCATCCAACATGAAGAAGGCGATTGCTCAGATTCTTGTTGATGAGGGATATATCAAATCATACAAGGTTGAGGATGACGGAAAGCAGGGCATGATTGAAATCGCTCTCAAGTACGGTCCCAACAAGTCTCAGGTTATCACCGGTCTCAGAAGAGTTTCAAAGCCCGGTCTGAGAATTTACACAAACTGTGAGGATATGCCCAGAGTTATGAAGGGCATCGGCATTGCCATCCTCTCAACATCCAAAGGCGTTATGACTGACAAGGACGCACGCAAGGCCAACGTTGGCGGCGAAGTTCTTGCATTTATCTGGTAAGGAGGTGCCGTAAATGTCACGTATAGGCAAGAAGCCCATCGAAATCCCCGCAGGCGTTGATGTACAGATTGACGGCACACTCATCACCGTTAAGGGTCCCAAGGGTACTCTTTCAAGAAATGTACATCCCAACATGATCGTTGAAAAGGACGGCAACACAATCACAGTAAGCCGCCCCAATGATGATAAGATGAACAGATCTCTTCACGGTCTCACAAGAACTCTTATCAATAACATGGTAATCGGCACAAACGAGAGCTACAAGAAAGAGCTCGAAGTTAACGGCGTAGGTTACCGTTGTGAAGTAAAGGGAAACGTTCTTACACTTAAGATCGGTTATTCACACGACGTTGTTATGACTGCTCCCGAAGGTGTAACAATTGAAGTTCCCAACCCCAACAAAGTCGTTGTATCAGGCCCCGACAAGCAGGTCGTAGGACAGTTTGCCGCTAATATCCGCGAAAAGCGTCCTCCCGAACCCTACAAGGGCAAGGGCATCAAGTATGTTGATGAATACATCCGTCGCAAGGAAGGCAAGGCCGGTAAAGGCAAATAATTATCCGCTCGGTTATATAACCGAACACTGCAAAGCCGAAATAAGGAGTGAAAAATTATGGTTAACAGACCGGACAGCAACAAGGCAAGACAGGCTCGCCACAAGAGAGTCCGTGCTAAGATCTCCGGCACTGCCGAGTGTCCTCGCCTTAATGTATTCCGCTCCCTCCAGAATATCTACGCTCAGCTGATTGACGACGTAAAGGGTGTAACCCTTGTGTCCGCTTCAACAGTTGAAAAGGATTTCGAGGAATACGGCGGAAACAAGTCCGCTGCTCACAAAGTGGGCGAATTATTGGCAAAACGTGCCGCTGAAAAAGGCATCGAAAACTGCGTTTTCGACCGTGGCGGCTATATCTATCACGGCCGTGTTAAGGAACTGGCCGACGGCGCCCGCGAGGGTGGCCTCAAGTTCTAAGAAGGGGAGGAATACTTTTGGCTAAGATTGATGCATCGGCATATGAGCTCACAGAGCGCGTAGTAGCCATTAACCGTGTTTCCAAAACCGTAAAGGGCGGTCGTATCTTTAAGTTTGCGGCTATCGTAGTAGTCGGCGACGGCAACGGCATTATCGGTTTCGGACTTGGCAAGTCAGGTGAAGTTCCTGACGCTATCCGTAAGGGTATTGAAGACGCTAAGAAGAACCTCATGAAGGTTGCTCTTAAGGGTTCAACAATTCCCCACGAAATCATCGGTAAGTTCGGAGCAGGCGTTGTTCTTCTCAAGCCCGCTGCACCCGGTACCGGCGTTATCGCAGGCGGCCCCGTTCGTGCGGTTGTTGAAACAGTAGGTATCAAGGATATCCGTACAAAGGCTCTTCGTTCAAACAATCCTACTAACGTTGTTAGAGCTACAATTGACGGACTTTCAAAGCTTCGCAATGTTGAAGAAGTTGCTGCTATCCGCGGCAAGTCAGCAAAAGAAATTTTAGGTTAAGGAGGGCGGATTAAATGGCAGATATTCAGGTAAAGCTCGTTAAGAGCCTTATTGGAAGCACCAAGCCCCAGATCGCAACCGCCCATGCACTTGGTCTTCATAAAATCGGCGACGTTTCAGTTCAGCCGGACAACGCTGCTACTCAGGGCAAGGTAAGAAAGATTTCTCACCTTGTTGAGACCAGCGAGCAAGGAGGTGCAAACTAATGAAGTTGCACGATCTCTCACCCGCAGCAGGCTCAACAAAAGAGCGTAAGCGTATCGGCCGCGGTCCTGCATCAGGTCAGGGTAAAACAGCCGGTAAGGGTCACAAAGGTCAGAAGGCACGTGCAGGCAGAGGTATGCGTGCCGGCTTTGAAGGCGGTCAGATGCCCCTTCAGAGAAGAATCCCCAAGAGAGGATTCAACAACATCTTTGCAACAGAAATGGCAATCACAAATATTGCTACACTTGATAAGTATTTCGAAGACGGTGCAACCGTTACTATCGACGCTCTTATTGAGAAAGGCATCGTTAAGAAGACTTTGGACGGCGTAAAGATTTTGGGTAATGGCGAAATTTCGAAGAAGCTCACCGTTCAGGCAAATGCTTTTTCAGATAGCGCTAAATCAAAGATCGAAGCTGCCGGAGGAAAGGCAGAGGTGATCTAACATGCTTCAGACAATTGTTAACGCATGGAAAATCGCCGACCTTCGCAAGAAGATTATCTTCACAGCATTAATCGTTCTTGTTTTCAGAATCGGTTCGGCAATCCCCGTACCTTTCACAGACATCGGCGAGTCAGGTATTATTTCTGACCCCAATGCCGGTACTTTCATGAACTATCTTGCTATGATGACAGGTGATGCATTCACATACGGAACAATTTTCGCTATGTCAATCACACCCTACATCAACAGCTCGATTATTATGCAGCTCCTCGCAGTTGCAATTCCTGCCCTTGAAAGACTTCAGAAGGAAGGCGAAGAAGGACGCAAGAAAATTGCTTCCATCACTCGTTTCGTAACAATCGGTCTCGGTCTTCTCCAGAGTACCGCTTACTACTTCTATCTCCGTTCACAGGGTTATCTCGTTGAAAGCGCTCAGGGCAAAGGCTTTGCATCTGTATTCGCAGCATTCGTTATCATCCTTTGCTTCACCGCAGGTACCGCACTTATCATGTGGCTCGGTGAACGCATCAACGAAAAGGGTATCGGCAACGGTATTTCAATCATACTCTTTGCAGGTATCGTTTCAAGAATTCCCACTCTCGCAGCAACACTCTTCGGAAGCACAGGTTATTTCAGCCACGGCGGACCCTACTACTTCCTTTCACCCCTCGTTGCAATTATCCTCGTACTCATGATTGCTTTCATCGTATGGATGGATAACTCCGAGAGAAGAATTCCCGTACAGTATGCTAAGAGAGTTGTTGGCAGAAAGATGTACGGCGGCCAGAGCACACATATTCCCATCAAGGTTAATATGTCAGGTGTTATGCCCGTTATCTTCGCTTCATCAATTCTTTCACTTCCTCCCACAATCGAAATGTTCGTAGGAACAAAGATTAAGGAAGGCGGTTTCTGGGACGGTTTCTTCGGAATCTTCTCCTATGAACACTGGGCATACTCAATCATCTATTTCGTATTCATCATTGCTTTCGCATATTTCTATGCAAGCATTCAGTACAACCCCATTGAAATGTCCAAGAATATCCGTGACAACGGCGGTTCAATCCCCGGCATTCGTCCCGGCGAACCCACCTCAAGATATATCGGCAAGGTTATCAACAGACTCACCCTTCTCGGTGCGCTTCTTCTCAGCGTTGTTGCTCTCTTCCCGATTCTCTTCTCACAGATTACAACCTTCTTCCTCAATATGTGGCAGGAAGGTGCAGCAATGAACGTTTCACTCGGCGGTACATCAATCATCATTCTCGTTGGTGTTGCACTTGAAACAGTTAAGCAGCTTGAGAGCCAGATGATGATGAGACACTACAAGGGCTTCCTTGATTAATAAGCCCTTGGCAGACTTCGGTCTGCATTAACGGAGGATTAGCATGATAGTGCTCAAAACAACAAGAGAACTCAGCCTGATGAAAGAGGCATGTGTTATCGCTGCAGGAGCATTAAAGGCAGCGGGTGAGGCAGTTGAGCCGGGTGTTTCAACCGAGGAAATCAACAGAATTGCCCATAACTTCATAACAAAAAGCGGTGCAATACCGACTTTCAAAGGATACAGCGGTTATCCTGCTGCCACATGCATTTCCATAAACGATGAGGTCATTCACGGCATTCCGAGCAAGAAGCGCATAATCAAAGCGGGCGATATCGTCAGCATTGACGTAGGCGCAACCTTCAACGGCTATGTCGGCGATAATGCCGCCACTTTTGCGGCGGGTGATATCTCACCCGAAGCTCAGCGGCTGTGCGACACAACGCGCGAGAGCCTTTACGAAGGCATCAAAGCGGCTGTCGCAGGCGGCAGAATCGGTGACATCGGCTCAACAATCCAAAGGTATTGTGAGGAAAGAGGCTTTTCGGTGGTTCGTGAATACACGGGTCACGGTGTAGGAAAGCAGATGCATGAAGACCCCAGCGTACCGAATTTCGGCACACCCGGACGAGGTGTGCGCCTGCTCCCGGGCATGACCATTGCCATTGAGCCCATGATAAATATGGGCGGCGCAGGCATCAGGCAGTTGCCTGACGGCTGGACTATCAAAACAAAGGACGGCTCACTTTCCGCCCATTTCGAGCACACGATAGCCATTACTTCAAACGGTCCCGTGATTCTCACGAAGATATAAGGTGAGAGAAATGCTTGAAAGAGGAAACGTAATCAGGTCGTTGGCGGGCAGAGACAAAGGCAGACTCCTTGCGGTGATGCAGGTGAGCGAAAAGCTTGTGACTGTCTGCGACGGAAAAGAGCGGCCTGTTGATAGACCCAAAAGCAAGAATATTCGCCATGTTGAGTATGCCGGAGCTTCCGTAAGCGAAGCAGAGATGGCAACCAACCGCGCGCTTAAAAAAGCGCTGGCGAGATTAGATGCAGAAATAAACGGCAACACTTAGGAGGTTACTATGTCTAAGCAGGACATGATCGAGATTGAAGGTACGGTAGTAGAATCATTACCCAACGCAACCTTCCAGGTTGAGTTGGAAAACGGACACAAGATATTGGCTCACATCTCGGGCAAGCTTCGTATGAACTACATCAAGATTCTTCCCGGAGATAAAGTGACGGTCGAAATGTCGCCATACGACCTCACAAAGGGCCGCATTACATGGCGTTCTAAGTAAGTTCAAGGAGGTATTCTAATATGAAAGTCAGACCTTCTGTCAAGAAAATTTGCGAAAAGTGCAAAGTTATTAAGCGCAAGGGAAAAGTAATGGTTATCTGTGAAAATCCCAAGCACAAGCAGCGTCAGGGTTAATCCCGGCGAAAACCAAGTTTATTTGGAGGTGCAACTGACAAATGGCGCGTATTTCAGGTGTTGACCTGCCCAGAGAAAAGAGAGTAGAAATCGCTCTTACTTATATCTACGGCATCGGTCGTAAAACAGCTAGCGACATTATCGCAGCAACCGGCGTAGATCCCGACCTTAGAGTTAAGGACATGACCGAAGACGACGTTTCAAAGCTTCGTGATTATATCGAGCATAACCTTACTGTAGAAGGCGATCTCCGCAGAGAAACCGCATTCGACATCAAGAGACTCATCGAAATCGGATGCTACCGTGGCGTTCGTCACCGCAAGGGTCTTCCCGTAAGAGGACAGAGATCAAAGACAAACGCACGTACACGCAAGGGTCCCAAGAAGACCATTGCAAACAAGAAGAAGTAAGTCGAGGAGGGATATTATGGCTAAAGCAGCAAAAAAGACAACAGGTACCCGCAGACGCCGTGAACGCAAGAATATCGAGCGTGGCGCAGCCCATATCCAATCCACCTTTAACAACACTATCGTTACAATCACAGACACCCAGGGTAATGCAGTTTCATGGGCAAGTGCCGGTGAAATGGGCTTCCGCGGCTCCAAGAAATCAACTCCCTTCGCAGCTCAGACTGCAGCCGAAACAGCAGCAAAGATTGCTATTGACCACGGCATGAAGACAGTTGAAGTTTATGTTAAGGGCCCCGGCCAGGGTCGTGAAGCGGCTATCAGAGCTTTACAGACAGCAGGTCTGGAAGTTAACATGATTAAGGATGTTACTCCCATTCCTCACAACGGATGCCGCCCGCCCAAGAGAAGGCGCGTGTAACCAGAATAATTTGGAGGTGTAACCAATATGGCAAGATATACAGGTGCTGTATGCAAGCTTTGCCGTCGTGAAGGCAAGAAGCTCTACCTTAAGGGTGAGCGTTGCTACACAGGCAAGTGTGCAATCGAGCGCAGAGCATATGCTCCCGGTCAGCACGGCCAGAGCCGCAAGAAGGCAACTGAATACGGTCTTCAGCTTCGTGCGAAGCAGCAGGCTAAGCGTTACTACGGTATTCAGGAAGGCCAGTTCTATAAGTATTTCCTTATGGCTGAGCGCAAGCAGGGCGTAACAGGTGAAAACCTGCTCCGTATCTGCGAAAGCAGACTTGACAACGTTGTTTATCTTCTCGGCTGGGCTAACTCCAGAGCAGAAGCAAGACAGCTTGTTACTCACGGCCATTACAAAGTAAACGGCAAGAAGGTCAACATTCCTTCATACCTTATCAAGGCAGGCGACGAAGTTGCTATCTGCGATAAGAGCAAGGAAAGCACAAAGATCAAGGCAACAGTTGAAGCAAACGCTTCAAGACCTGTTCCTCAGTGGCTTGACCTCAACGCAGAAGCTCTCACAGGTAAAGTTCTCGCTCTTCCCACACGTGAGCAGATCATGGTTCCCGTTGAAGAGCATCTCATCGTTGAACTTTATTCAAAATAATGCCTTGCCTGAAATGCCTTTCAAGGCATTTTGGCTGCGCATTGTTGCAGCGAACGTTTTTGAATGCATTTTTAAGCAGGACTCATTCTCCTGCGTGTTTATAAGGAGGGTTTTGAATGATTGGTATTGAAAAGCCCAGAATTGAAACTGCAGAGTTTTCTGAGGACGGAAGATACGGTAAGTTTGTTGTTGAACCCCTTGAAAGAGGCTACGGCACTACTTTGGGCAACAGCCTGAGAAGAGTTCTTCTTTCTTCTCTCCCCGGCTATGCCATCACATCCGTTAAAATTGACGGAATTCTGCATGAATTCAGCACCATCCCCGGTGTTAAGGAAGACGTAACAGAGATTGTTCTCAACCTCAAGAACGTTATCCTCAAAATTCACGGTGACGGTCCCAAAACAATCTATATAGATGCAAACGGCGATGACGAAATCACCGCAGGCAGCATCAAGACCGATTCAGAGGTTGAAATTCTCAACCCCGAGCTTCACATCGCTACTCTCAATTCCGATGCGCACGTGAACATGGAGCTCACTTGCGACAAGGGCAGAGGATATGTATCCGCTGAGAGAAACAAGCAGATGATGCAGCCCATTATTGGTGTTATTGCAATAGACTCAATCTATACACCCGTATTAAAGGTTAACTACACAGTCGAAAACACCCGTGTAGGTCAGATTACCGACTACGATAAGCTGACATTAGAGGTGTGGACAAACGGAACCATCAGCGCGATGGAAGCCGTTTCTCTCGGAGCCAAGATCCTCAACGAGCATCTCAACCTCTTCGGTGACCTCTCAGGTGAGGCATACGATACAGAGGTTATGGTCGTAAAGAGCGACAATGGCAAGGAAAAGGTCCTTGAGATGACCATTGAGGAGCTTGACCTTTCTGTTCGTTCCTTTAACTGCTTGAAGAGAGCGCAGATTAATACGGTTGAAGATTTGATCAACAGAACCGAGGAGGACATGATGAAGGTCCGCAACCTCGGAAGAAAGTCCCTCGACGAAGTTGTTGCAAAGCTCAATTCACTTGGCTTCGACCTTCGCAGGGATGATGAATGATCCATATCGGTAAAGGAGTGTGAACTAAATGCCCGGTACCAGAAAGCTTGGCAGAGCAAGTGACCATCGTAAGTCAATGCTCAGAGGCCTTGTTACCTATCTGCTCGAAAACGGCAGAATCGAAACAACCGTTACAAGGGCTCAGGAAGTTCGCGCAATGGCTGAAAAGATGATCACCATTGCCAAGGACGACTCTCTCCACTCAAAGCGTAAGGTTCTTGCATACGTTACAAAAGAAGACGTTGTTAAGAAGCTCTTTGATGAGATTGCCCCCAAATATAAGGAAGTTAACGGCGGTTATTGCCGTATAATCAAGACAGGTCCCCGCAGAGGCGACGCAGCAGAGATGTGCATCATCGAGCTTGTCTGATTATAAGAAAGCATAATTAATTAGCCCCCTTGCTCATGTGAGCGAGGGGGTTTTCTTTTATAAAAACCTTGCCGTGAAGGCGGATAAAACAAAGCTTGTCATGTCGGCGAGGAGTGAGGCAGGGACGGTGCATCCGCTTTTCTTTATGCCCACAGAGCCGTAATATACCGTCACGGCAAAAAAGGTTGTTTCCGTTGAACCCATAATGATTGATGCCACTCTGCCCTGCAGCGAATCGGGTCCGAAATCACGGAGAATCTGCTCAAACATGGTCAGCGAGCCGCTTCCCGAAACGGGACACAAAACAGCGAGGGGCAAAACATCAACGGGTATTCCGCTTATCTCAGCAAACGGTTCAAGCATTTTTGTGATTACGGAAAGCGCGCCCGATTCACGCAGCATCGTGACCCCGAGCACAAGTCCCACAAGCGGAGGAAGAAGTCCGACAGCGGAATTGAATCCCTTCTTTGCGCCGCTGAGGAAGCAGTCAAAAACCTTGATTCTCTTTAAAAGTCCGAATAAAATTATCGCTGCGGTTATTACGGGGAGGATATATGCGCTTATTTTCTGCATGATATACCCTCCGTTATCTTTATAAGAATGAATGCCGCAGTCAGACCGACAGCAAGCGCCGTCGCTGAGGTAAGCCATGAAGCAGGCATGATATCAAAAGGATTTTCGCTGCCGTAGTCACGGCGCAGTGCAGCAACGGTAGTCGGTATAAGATGAAAAGCCGCGGAATTCATAACAACGAATTTAATCATGTCGGCACTTGCTTTTTCTTTTTCGGGATTTTCATCCTGCAAACGCCTTATAGCTTCAAGTCCGAGAGGGGTTGCGGCATTGCCCAGACCGAGCATATTTGCCGTTACATTCATCGAAATTGCCTTTGCTGTTTTACCTCTCATATCCATTTTCGGAAAAACAAGCTTCATAAACGGTGAAAGCAGACGGCATACAGTATCCGTCAGTCCCGATTTTTCCGCAATTTCCATAAGACCGCCCCACAGACAAATCGTACCGCCCAGACGGATGCAGAGGTTAACCGCATCGGATGCGCTCGATATAATTGCATTCGACAGCACCTGCATATTTCCGCCGAATATCGAAGATATCACCGAAAAAACAACCATAAACGCCCAGATATAATTAATCAAGCCCAAAAACCTCCCTAATTTTGGCAACTAATAACAGAATATGTAAAAAAATCCCAAAAAGTACCGTTTTTAGTATTGACAAAATTACCATAAATTGGTATAATAATGTCAAATTAAAACGGAGGTGCAATTATGTTTACAGGATTTATCAGAGAAATCGACAGCGTCGGCAGAATCGTTGTTCCCATGCAGCTCAGAAAAGAGCTCGGTCTTACCGCAACGGGAAGCAAGGTTGAAATGTTCTCCGACGGAAAGCAGATTATCTGCAGAAAAGCCGTTGCTGACTGTGCTTTCTGCAAGTCGGAAGATGACCTGGTTGAGTTTGAAGGCAAATTTATCTGCAAGGCTTGCATCGAAAAGCTTAGGGCATCGGCAGAATAATTTATAACAGGCATCACTCTCTTTCACTCCTCGGCAGACTTCGGTTTGCCGGGGGGATTTTTTTGCTTTATTAATTAAAACATCTCTTTGTGAATATATATGACTATAGCTTAAAAAATTATCACAAAGGAGAAAGAATATGGACGGTCATTTTTTAACGGCGGAAGCAGTGATAAGCAAACTCGGCACGGATAAAAACAGGGGACTCAGCGATATACAGGCGAGAAAGCTTCTTGAAAAGGACGGTGAAAACAAGCTCACGGAAAAGAAAAAGTCATCTCTTTTCAAACGGTTTATTGCGCAGTTTTCGGATTTCTGCGTTATCATACTTTTTATTGCCTGCATAATATCGTTTGCAACGGGAGTTATTGAGGGCAAGGGTGATTTTGTTGAACCGATTGTTATTCTTGCAATAGTAATTCTCAATGCAGTAATCGGTGTTTATCAGGAAAGCCGTGCGGAAAAGGCGATTGATGCGCTGAAAAAGATGTCTGCGCCGTCGGCAACGGTGATGCGCTCGGGCAAAATTCAAAAAATCCCCTCGTCACAGCTTGTAACGGGAGATATAATCCTGCTTGAAAGCGGCGATATGATACCTGCGGATGCAAGGCTGATTTCGGAAAATGCGCTGAAAGTCCGCGAAAGTGCGTTGACGGGCGAATCTGAAGCTTGTGAAAAAAATGCGGATATGATATGCGCCGAAAACTGTCCGCTTGCAGAAATGAAAAACACGGTTTTTGCATCAACAAATGTTATTTCGGGAAATGCCGTTGCGGTTGTGACGCAGACGGGAATGAATACGCAGGTCGGTAAAATCGCGGATATGCTTCAGAGCGAGGAATCACCGCAGACTCCGCTTCAGAAAAGACTTGAAAAAATCGGCAAGGCACTCGGCATAGGTGCGCTTGCAATTTGCGGAGTAGTGTTCATTCTCGGGATAATCCGTAAAAGCGGAATACTTCCCTCCTTCATGCTTTCCGTCAGCCTTGCGGTGGCGGCAATTCCCGAGGGTCTGCCTGCAATAGTGACGATTGTTCTTTCAATGGGTGTGCAGCGCATGGCGAAAAACAATGCAATCATCAGGCATCTGCCGGCGGTGGAAACTCTCGGTGCGGCAACTGTGATTTGTTCGGACAAAACGGGCACTCTCACGCAGAATAAAATGAGCGTTGTGAGGGTTGAAAACGCACTTGGGGAGTTGGATATGAAAAGCCGCCATGCACAGGAAATTCTGTTTATGGGTGCACTTTGCAACAATTCGCGCGCGGAAAAGAGGGGAAAAGAGCTTGTTTTCAGCGGCGACCCGACGGAAACGGCAATAATATCGGCGGCGGCTGAAAGCGGAACGGATGTTTTATCTCTTGCAAAAAAATATCCGAGGATTCACGAAAATCCGTTTTCGGGCGAAAGAAAAATGATGTCAACGGTGAATTCCGTTGACGGTGCAAAGAAGCTTTTTGTGAAGGGTGCGCCCGATATCGTTCTGAAAAGATGCACTTCGGTGGATATAAACGGCAGGGTTTCGCTTTTGACGGCAGCGAAAAAAAGCAGAATAAATCAGCAGAATATCCTAATGGCGGAGAATGCTTTGCGCGTTATTGCCGTTGCATACCGCAAAACAGACGGCGATTACAGCGAGGAAAATCTCATTTTTGCAGGTCTTATCGGAATGACCGACCCTCCCAGACCCGAGGCGGCAAAGGCAGTTGAGAAATGCAAAAGGGCAGGGATAACTCCCGTTATGATTACGGGCGACCATGCGGTGACGGCTTGTGCGGTTGCGAAAAAGCTCGGGATATATAACGGTGCAGGCGCGGTGACGGGTTCGGAAATTGAAAGAATGAGCGATTCGGAGCTTGAAAAAGCGACGGGAAACTGCCGCGTTTTTGCAAGGGTTACACCTCAGCATAAGGTGAGAATAGTCAAAGCCTTCCGTTCAAGGGGCGAAATTGCCGCGATGACGGGTGACGGAGTGAACGATGCGCCTGCACTCAAGGCGGCGGATATCGGCTGTGCCATGGGCAAAAACGGCACGGAGGTTGCAAAAAATGCCGCCGACATGATTCTGACAGACGATAATTTTGCAACAATCGTGAAAGCCGTTGAGCAGGGAAGAGGAATATATGACAACATAAAAAAAGCCGTGCATTTTCTGCTCGGCACAAATATCGGTGAAATTGTTGCTGTTTTTGCGGCATCGCTTCTCGGATTTTCACAGCCGCTTATTCCCATACAGCTTTTATGGATAAATCTTGTTACGGATTCCCTGCCTGCAATGGCACTCGGCACGGAAAAAACCGAAAAAGACATCATGGAAAGAAATCCGATATCACCCAAAAAAGGATTTTTCTCCGACGGACTGTGGCTTGATATTATGCTGGAGGGTCTGCTTATCGGAATTCTGACTTTGCTTGCGTTTTCAATCGGCAGTCTGATTTACAAAAGCATCGACCTCGGAAGAACAATGGCTTTTGCAACGCTCAGCTTCTGTGAAATTGCCCATGCGGTGAATATGCGCTCATCTCAGCCTCTTTACAAAGCAGGCTTATTCAGCAATAAAATGATGAATATTGCTGTTTTTGTGTGCACGGGAGTGCAGGCGGCGGTTATGGTCATACCGGGTCTCAATTCCGTTTTTGCAACCGTGCCCATGACGGGCAAACAGTGGATGATTGTAGGCGGACTGTCACTGACAACCCTTGCAATCGGAGAAGCGGGTAAGATAATGAACAGGAAATGATGTTACATTCATATTGCATTTGCAACATTTTGTCTATTTTGCTTAATTGAAAAACAAACAAATTTGTGTTATAATGTAAAAAACTTTAATAAACAACAACACATAAGTCTGAAATGCAACAATATCACGCACATTCGGACATTTTTCTCTTTGCCATACGCCCGTATGCCTGCATTGAAGAAATGCCCGACTGCACGCAATCTGTTGCATTTCAGATGCGAAGCAGTTTTGAAAGAATAGATTTTTGTCTCGGCGAGGCGAAAATCTGCAGGAATACGAGGTTATTTCAAGGATTTTTAACGAAGCCGAGGCGGAAAGACACCTTTCAAAACCTTATGGCTTGTTGTTCATTAAAGTATTTATAAAACGGGGCATTAAAAAGAAAAGGAGGACAAAATGGCAACTGATACAAAAAATCTGATATATCACACCTTTATTGACCTTTTGCACACAAAACCGTTTGACAAAATAACGGTGCGTGACATTGTTGAGGCATGCGATATCAACAGGAACACATTCTATTATTACTACAGCGATATCTATGATTTACTGGAAGAAATTTTCACCAAAAAAATCAACGAGATGCTTGACGGGCATAAGAATGGTACATCGTGGATTACGGCTTTTCTGAAAGTGGCAAACGAAGCCTATGAACATAAAAAGATGATTTATAACATCTGTTCTTCGCGAAGCTATGAGTATCTCGAAAATTATATGTACAGAGCATGTAATCATATCTGTGTTGAGGTTGTGAGAAGCCTTGCCGAGGATATGAATGTGCCCGATGAGGACATTGAATTTATCGCGGCTTTCTATGAATACGGTTTTGTAGGCGTTCTTTCCGAATGGTTCAAAACAGGCATGAGAGAAGAGCCTCTGCAGATTGGCTCGCAGATGTGGCTTGTAATTGACAATATGAGATATGCGCTCAAGAGAAGTCAGAGAAGGATGAAAAACAAGCTTGAAAACGAAGATACTGTTTGAAGATAAGGATATTATTGTTTGCGTTAAGCCGTCGGGCATAATCAGCCAGAGCGGCGAGGGCGAAAGCATGATTTCTTTACTGAATAAGCATTTTCTTGAAAACGTAGAAAAATCGCAGGCTTATCCCGTTCACCGTCTTGACAGGGAAACGGCAGGTGTTATGGTTTATGCCAAAAACTCAAAGTCTGCGGCGGCGCTGTCAAGGCAGATTGAGCAGAACGCGGTAAAAAAACATTATTATGCTGTGGTTAAGGGTGCGCCCGAAGAAAAATGCGGCGTTTTAAAGGATTTGCTTTTCAGGGATAAGCAGAAAAACAAGTCATATACCGTAAAAAGAATGCGTAAGGGGGTCCGCGAGGCTTCGCTTCAATATGAGGTTATCGGCGAAAACGGCGGATTTTCAATGCTGGATATTCTTCTGCATACGGGCAGAACCCATCCGATAAGAGTTCAGTTTTCAAGCAGAAAAATGCCTCTTTACGGCGACGGCAGATACGGCGGAGGCGGCGGAAATCTTGCACTTTTTGCACACACGCTTGAATTCAGCCATCCCGTCAGCGGCGAAAAGCTTGCTTTTTCAGATAAACCCGATATGTCGGCAGAGCCGTGGAATATGTTTTAAAATAAAAATCCGTCGGAGGAATTAACCTTCGACGGATTTTGTGTTATTTGAGTTTTGTTAAGTCCTTAATCGGCATAACTATATATTTGAGTGCGCTTTCGTTGTTGATGAGGTTATAGATAATGTCGGAAATTTCATCAACCGATTCAACCATTCCGTTATCAAACCAGAGCTTGAAAACGGAGAGAATTGCACCCACATAATAGTGAACGGCGTATCTGCCTTCGTGTGCAGCGGCGGCAATGGGAAAATAGCTGTAGACCCTCTCTTCGAGCATCTTTGTGAGCAGATGGGCAAGACCCGCATCGTAAACAGCCTTTATGACAGCGGCATTTTCCTGAAAAAATCCCGAAACATAGCCGATTGCGCCCCTGAATGTTTCGGCTTTTTCTCCCCCGATTTCGGAAAGAAGGAGCTTTTCCATGTCGGTAAGATGGTTTATAAGAATTTCATCTTTGCTTTTATAGTTGCGGTAGTATGCCATTCTTGAAACTCCGGCAAGGTTTGTTATATCCGTTATTGAGATGGTGTCGTAGCTTTTTGTCTGCATAAGGCGAAGCAGAGCCGTAACAATGCATTCCTTCGTCAGAGTGTTTATATCGTTCTTTTTCTGCATTACATTTTCCTCGATTTTGTAACATTTTTTGAAATATTTATAAATTGTATTATTTTGTTATTGATTTGTTCATAAACTAATGTTAAACTTGCAACTGTTACAAGTGTAACAGTTGATAATCTGTTTGTCAAGGGGAATTTATTTTTTATGCTGAAATTAAAAAATATTGTTAAGGAGTATGTTGCGGGTGACAGTAAGGTTGTTGCACTCAAGGGTGTAAATATCGAATTCCGCAAGAGTGAATTTGTGTCAATCCTCGGTCATTCGGGATGTGGCAAAACAACTCTTCTCAACATCATCGGCGGTCTTGACCAGTATACAACGGGCGACCTTATCATTGAAGGCAGGTCAACCAAGGATTTCAGGGACGGCGACTGGGACAGCTACCGCAATCACTCCATCGGATTTGTTTTCCAGAACTATAATCTCATTCCTCATCAGAGCGTGCTTTCAAACGTTGAGCTTGCGCTGACTCTTTCGGGCGTTTCAAAGAGCGAACGCAAAGAAAAAGCAAAAGCGGCACTTGAAAAGGTGGGTCTCGGCGATCAGCTTTCAAAGAAGCCTAACCAGATGTCGGGCGGTCAGATGCAGAGAGTTGCAATTGCAAGAGCTCTTGTAAATGACCCCGAAATTCTTCTTGCCGACGAGCCGACGGGTGCACTCGATACCGAAACAAGCGTTCAGATTATGGACCTTCTTAAAGAAATCTCCAAAGAAAAGCTTGTTATCATGGTTACTCATAATCCCGAGCTTGCGGAGGAATATTCAACCAGAATAATCAGACTTGTTGACGGTAATATCGTTGACGATACCAATCCTTATACAACAGAGGATGTTGAACGCAAAGAAAAGACGAGAGCAGAAAAGAAATCGGAGAAAAAAGCAGCAAAGCAGATGCCCAAAAAGCCTTCGATGTCATTCTTTACAGCACTTTCGCTTTCACTCAACAACCTCATGACAAAGAAGATGAGGACCTTCCTCACCTCTTTTGCAGGCAGCATCGGTATCATCGGTATCGCGCTTATCCTTGCTCTTTCAAACGGTTTTCAGGCATATATTGATGCAATTCAGCAGGAAACCCTCACATCCTATCCCGTGATGATTGAAAAAACCGCAATGGATATGAATGCCATGCTCGGAAGCATGACGGGAACGGTATCGGGCGAAGTCAATCACGGTCTTGACAAGGTTTATTCAAACTCGATGTCGTCGAGCATGATGGAATCCTTCACATCGGAAATCCATATTAACAATCTCGGCGAATTCAAGAAGTTTATCGAGAGCGAAGAAAGCTTAATCAAGAATTATTCGAGCAGCATAAAATATTCCTACGGCGGAACTCTCAATATATTCGCTTCCGACACATCGAAGGGCATCAATCAGGTTTTCCCCAGCCCCGTTATTGCCATGATGGAAACAATGATGGGAAGCATCAATATGGGCGGAATGCAGATAGATAATTCCGCTATGGCATCCATGCAGACCATGATGAATTCATGGCAGGAACTTATTGATAACAAGGCGATGCTCGAGGACCAGTATGAAATCGTAAAGGGCGGCTGGCCTCAGGCTTATAACGAGGTTGTTCTTGTTATTGATAAAAACAACGAAATCAGCGATATCGCAATTCAGGGTCTCGGTCTTGCTTCAAACGAAGACATGATGGAAGCTTTCATGGCGATGCAGAGCGGCGAAGAATATACTCCCAAGACCTATGAAATTGAATATGACGATATCCTCAATATGACATTCAGGCTTGTTCTTGAACCCGATTATTATTCCTATAACGAAGAAACCAAAACATGGGATGATATGCACGGCGATGAGCAGTATGTCAATAATCTCATCAATAACGGCGAAGAAATCAGAATCGTCGGTATCGTAAGACCTGCAGACGATTCGATTATGGTAACAACAATGGGTGCAATCGGCTACACCTCCGAGCTTACAGAGTATGTTATCAACAAAACAAACGAAAGCGAAATCGTTAAGCAGCAGAAGGCAAATCCCGAAATTGATGTTTTCACGGGTATTCCTTTTGCAAATGCAGAAATAAATAAACTCAAGGCAGAGGCGGAAGCTAAAAACAACACCCCCGCACCTGCGGCTTCGGGCGTATCGCTCGACCCGCAGATTGATTCTTCAATCGAGGCAGTTGCAGACAATGCACCATCCGCAAGCTCAATGAAATTCACGGGCAATGCTCCCAAGGCAACTCCCACGGCAACCGCTGCGGGTATGCCTGATTTCAGCCAGTTCCCTGCAGTTTCCGAAGAAGAAATCTATGCGGCAATTGACGAAGAATACAGCGGTGAAGAAGCTGAAAAAATGAAGCGCACCGTTGAGCTTATGCTCAAGAGCATGCTTTCTCTTTCCGAAAGAAACGAGCTTATCGGTTATCTTGACGAAATGCTTGCAGGTCAGGAAATCGAGGGCATGGGTCAGATAAGCGGTACACAGGCGCTTTCATTTCTCCAGATGATGGATAAGCAGACAAAACTCAAGATGCTCAACGCAATCATGACGGGTCAAATCGGCGGAGTTGAAGCTCCTCCCTCGAACAACGAAGAAACTCCGGGAGAAGAAGATAATACTTCGGAAGATAACACTTCGGAGAATAATACTTCGGAGAACAAGAAACCCGAAGAAGTCATTCCCGAGCCTGAGCCGGAACCCGAACCCGAGCCTCAGCCTCTCACAACAAGCCTTGAAGAAGCTCTTGCGCTTCTCGGCGTTGCAGACCTTGACAATCCCCAGTCAATCTATATTTATCCCAATGATTTCGAGTCCAAGGATCTGATTTCGGAGGAAATTGAAAAATATAATGCCTCGGTAACAGAAGCGGGCAACGAGAAAAACGAGATTAAGTATACCGACTATATCGGGCTTCTCCTTTCATCGGTAACAACAATTATCAACATCATTTCTTATGTTCTTATTGCATTCGTTGCAATTTCGCTTGTTGTTTCGTCAATAATGATAGGTATCATCACCTATATTTCCGTTCTCGAAAGAACAAAGGAAATCGGTATTCTCCGTGCAATCGGTGCATCAAAGAGAGATATTTCCCGAGTATTCAATGCAGAAACGCTAATTGTGGGCTTTGTTTCAGGCGCAATCGGTATCGGCTCAACGCTGCTTCTGATTATTCCCATCAATGCGGTTATTGAGCATTTTGCAACTCTTCCCAATGTTGCACAGCTTCCCTTTAACGGTGCGGTTGCACTTGTTATCATAAGCATGGTGCTCACTCTTGTTGCAGGACTTGTGCCCTCGAGAATTGCATCGCGCAAAGACCCCGTTGAAGCACTCAGAACAGAATAAAAATTCGGACTGCCTCGCAAAAGGCAGTCCGTTTTTTATACCGTGACATCTATAAATTTTGCGCCGACATAATCGGCAAGGGCGGAGGGGTCGATGCCGAGCATTGCGCCCCTTACACCTGCACTCACATAAATTTTATCAAAAAGAATTGCCGTTTCGTCAATAACCGTCGGAAACGGTTTTTTCATTCCCACGGGAGAGCATCCACCGCGGATATAGCCCGTTGTTCTGAGCAAATCCTTGACGGGAATCATCTCAACCTTCTTTTCGCCGAAGGCTTTTGCAACCTTTTTGAGGTCGAGTTCATCGCAGGCAGGTATGCAGCAGACACCGTGACCGTTCTTTTCACCGTAGAAAACAAGGGTTTTGAAAACCTGCGTGGGGTCTTTGCCCGTTTTTCTTGCGATGTTTGCACCCGAAAGGTCGTTTTCGTCAACGGGATATTCCATCAGCTCAAACGGGATTTTTGCGGCTTCGAGAAGACGCATTGCGTTGGTCTTTGTCATATTATCACTTCTCAATAAAAAGCAAGGGTCGATGTGGGCATCGACCCCTACGGTTTGATTATTTCTTGGAAATCCTGAATGTGAATTCAATCTTCTTATGGCTGTTAAGGCGGTATTCCTTGTGGAGATGAGCGCAGCCGGGCATATCGCCGCCGACACCTCTCATCGCCGCATCAAGGCAGAGTGTGATTGAATTATCCTTCACAAGCTCATAGAGATGCTCTGCTTTGTCAAGCTTTTCGGGGTTATAATAGCCGAGATTGAAGCCGAAGGGAATATCCATTGCATCAATCTTTATTCCGAAGCCTGAATCGTCGCTTACGCAGAGAGTTCTGACATCTGTTCTGTGGCCGTTTTCCTGCGGACGCATATATCTGTGTTCAAGCTCTGAAACAGTCATTGCGTGTTTGGCGATTCTGCCGCCCGTTTTTCTGTCGAGATATGTTTCGTGCGGACCTCTGCCGTACCATTCAACGTTCTCAAGAGTGCTCTTGATGCTCATTCTCATACCGACCTTGAGCATCGGAAGAAGCAGACCCATTGCGCTGTGCTTAACGGTAACTTCGCCGACGGGGGAGAAGAGATAAGTTGTTTCAACGCCCGCAACAAAGGGTGCGAGCCAGTTGACCTTAACCTCAACACCCGAGGGTGTTGACTGTGCCTTGACGGAGCGTGCAACCGTCTGTGCCGTGGAGCGTTTCCACTGATAGAGAGGATGGATTCCTGCTATCGGTTTAACAAAGTTGAGGTATTCCCTGTCATTGTCCGTAAGTGCTCTGAAGAAATCGGGACGGAGAGGTGAATTTTCTTCAACAACCTCTTCTTCGCCGTATTTAAGCGAAGCAAGCGCACCGTTTTTGATTTTTGCGGTGAAGCCTTCACCTACGATATTCACATTCTTGCCTTTCTGAGAATATTTGAGGTCACCCCTTGCGGGATTTCTCTTTGAGGCAGGCTGTTCACGGAGAATAATCTGGCAGAAGCTCTGTTCAAAGCCTTCCTTTGCCCATGCCTTATCCTTATTGAGAATGAAAGAAACGGTGAGAATCACCTCGCCGTCGGGATAATCCGCAACATTGACGGGAAGAGCAAATTCTTTTTCGGTGAGGGGAGCGATAGTTTCGTCGATTTTGCCGTTTTTAACTTCGTTTCCGTCAACCGCAAGACTCCAGTGTATTCTGTAATCCTCGGTAGAAATAAACAGGTTTTTATTTTTGATTATGATTTTGCCGTTTTTGCAGTCGCTGTCGCAGGCTTCGAGGTTTGAATAAACCTTCTTGACCTCATAATATGAGGGATGAGGCTTTCTGTCGGCGCTGATAATTCCGTTTGCGCAGAAATAGAAGCTTGTTGCGCCCTCGCCGAAGTCGCCGCCGTAGAGCCATTTTTCCTGACCGTTTTCAACCTTGCGGATTGACTGGTCAACATAGTCCCAGATAAATCCGCCGCACATATGGTCGTATTTTTCAAAATCGTCAACATATTCCTTGAAATTGCCGAGGCTGTTTTCCATTGCATGGGCATATTCGCAGTAGATGACGGGATGGGTTTTATAGGTTTCCTCGGGAATGGGCTTGTTGTCTGCAGCGAGAACATTTGCAATGTTTTCATAAGGACTGATTTTCAGTTCCTTCTTCTGACGCATTGTTTCAACAACATATTCAACGGGATACATTCTGCTGATGAAATCGCTCTTTGTGAAGTCAAAGTCGCCTTCATAGTGAACGGGTCTTGATTTATCGAGAGCGAGAATTGCGTTCTTTTCGTGTTTGAAGTTTTCGCCGTCGCCTGCCTCGTTGCCGAGCGACCAGAAGCATACGCAGGCATGGCTTCTGTCACGGAGCACCATTCTTTCTGCTCTGTCTTCAACAGCTTCCTTGAATTCAAGGTTATCACCGGGACAGTTCTTGCGGCGTACACCGTGGCTTTCAACATCAGCCTCGTCCATAACATAAAAACCGAGCTCATCACACATATCATAGAAAATTTCAGCGTTGGGATAGTGGCTTGTTCTGATAGCGTTGATATTTGCCTGCTTCATCAGATACAGGTCCTGATAATATCTTTCAAGAGGAACTGCCCAGCCGTTGTCGGGGTCGAAATCATGGCGGTTAACACCCTTGATGATAACCCTCTTGCCGTTCATATAGAGAACGCCGTCTTTGATTTCCACTCTCTTGAAGCCGATTTTTATACACTTGACGGAGAGCACCTTTCTGCCCGAGCGAAGAGCAAGAATGAGCTTATAAAGATTGGGCTCTTCCGCAGACCATGCGCGGATATTTTCTTCAACAAGGCTGTAGTTATAAACGTTTTTTCCGTTTTCAACGCGGAGCTTTTCAACAGCTATCTTGCGGGGCTTATCGTCAACGATAAGAGCCGCTTCAAGTGTGCAGTTCTGCGCCTCGGCATTATAGTTATTGAGCGTTACTTCAAGGTTGAGAACGCCGTTTTTATATGTATCGTCAAGAGTTGCGTCGGCAAAGAAATCTCTGATGCAGAGCTTTTCTTCCGCATAAACGTAAACCTCTCTGTAAATACCGCTGAGGAACCACATATCCTGATCCTCGAGATATGTTCCGTCGGTATAACGGAAAACTTCAACGGTTATCTGGTTTTCGCCAATTTTTACATAGTCGGTGATTCTGAATTCCGCAGGAGTCATCGAACCCTGAGAATAGCCGACTCTTCTGCCGTTGATATAGAGGAAAAATCCAGCTTTTACCGCACCGAAATGAATAAAAATTTCCTTGCCGTCGAAGCTTTCAGGAATATCAAAGCGGCGGCGGTAAACACCGATTTCGTTGAGGTCATGGTTGATTTTGGGAATTTCACTCTTAACCGACGAAACAGCGGCGGGGAGTGAGCTGCAAAGATAAATGGGTTTGCCGTAGCCCTTAAGCTGCCAGAGCGAGGGCACAGGCATATCGTCCCATGAGGAATCGTCGTAGTTATCGGCATAATAATCCGTTCTTGCGTTATCCGTTCCGAGCTGCCAGCAGAATTTCCAAGTGCCGTTAAGAGTAAAGCGAAGAGGAGCTTCCGCACCGTCAAGAGCTTCTTTAACGGAAGGTCTGGGAAGGGCGGTATTGTGTCCGTCCTCTTTGTTTTCTTTGATGATATAAGGATTTTCCCAATATTTGAGTTCGGTCATTTTTATCATCCTTTCAATCACATAATTATACATTATATATAATATCACAATATTTTTCGGTTGTCTATATCGAAGAAACAAGGAATTTCTGCAATTTTCGGGGTATTTCAAAAAAATTCAAAAAATTTTTAAAAAAGGCTTGACAAACGCAGCCTTTCGGTATATAATCATCAAGCATTCAAAAAACGCCGTTGCGTTTTTTAGTCGGTGTTGATGACGTTGAGGGTCCACCCGTTCCCATCCCGAACACGGTAGTTAAGCTCAACAGTGCCGAAAATACTTGGCTGGAAGCGGCCCGGGAAAATAGGTCGACGCCGACACTTCTATTTAACCACCCAACAGGGTGGTTATTTTTTTGTCTGTCGATAAAGTCGTCATACGACGTTTTTTCTCCCCTTGATGTACCGTTGTACCTTGGTACAAATTAAGGATACTGCGGTTTAGTCGATTTTACCGACGAAGCGATAGATAATATCGATAACGAGTTCGGTTTCTCCGAAACTGTTTTCTTGAGTTTCGTGAATCAGTATCTTTTCAACCAAAGTGTTCAGCAGTTCGGCGGTCAGTTCCGTCGGATTGGAGTATTGTTTCAGAACTGCAATCCATTTTTCTGCGTTATCGGTTACTTTCTTCTCGGTTGAAAGTTCGGCTTCAAGAGTGTTGATTTTCTCATCAAGCTCTTGTTGTTCAGTCTGATATCTTTCCGACATCATATTGAAGTTGTATTCCGTGATGCGTTCGTTTACCCAATCTTCATACATTTTAGCGAAAAGTCGGTCAACCTCGGCTTTTCGCTTTTTTGCTTTTGTGAGTTCGGAAGCTCTGTTCTTCATTGTCGCATCGTGTTTTTTAGCATCGTTATCCACCAGCTTTTTCAGCAAGTCATCTTCTTGTGTTTCTGCAATTCTTGTCCAAAACTGTATTCTTGAAAGAATGTACGGATAAAGTGTGTCATATCGGATGTAGTGTTGAGAACAGATTTCTTTGCCGTATGAGGAGTAACTGCTGCAATTGAAATAAGTGTATGTTTTCTTGTTGGTGCAATACCTCATACTCTTTCCGCAGTCCGCACATTTGATAAGTCCCGCAAATATCTGAGTGTTACCAGTTCTTGTTGGCTTCTTTCTGCTTTCCATTTGCTGCTGCACAAGGTCAAAGGTTTCTTTTGAAACAATCGGTTCGTGTGTGTTTTCAACCTTCATCCATTTTTCTTTCGGATTGCGGATAACCTTTTTGTTTTTATAAGAAACATTCGTGTGCTGAAAATGAATTGTGTTCCCTATGTAGGTTTCATCCCTGAGGATATTCTGAACCTGACTGAACCTCCAAAGATAATTGTTCTTTTGTCTTTCGGGATTGTCATAGATTCTTGCAAATCCGCCGAATCTCGAATATTCCCAATAACTCGGAACTGGTATTTTTTCATCAACAAGATAATTCATAATTTTTGAAAGACTCGTTCCGTGTGCCGCCATCTCAAACATTCTGATGACAATCGGTGCCGTTTCTTCATCGGGAATAATCTTGTTTTTGATTTCGGGATGTTTTTTGTAACCGAACGGAGCATAATTTCCCATTCGCTCACCTGCAAGGAATTTTGCGTGGAAAGCTTGTTTTGTTTTACGGCTTGTGTCCTTTGCATACCACTCATTGAACAGATTCTTGAACGGAACAAAATCGCTGAGTCCGTTTTCTGTATCCTCGTTTTCAGCAACTGCAACATACCGCACTTTCTTTTCGGGGAACACAAATTCGAGATAGTAGTCCATCATTATGTGTTCTCTACCGAAACGGCTGAGGTCTTTGGTAACGATACAGTTGATTTTGCCTAATTCAACATCATTCATCATTCTTTTGAATGCAGGTCTGTCGAAATTTGTTCCGCTCCATCCGTCATCTATGTATTCATCAACAACATTCAAGTTATTGGCTGCTGCATATTGACGGAGGATTGTGCGTTGCGACTCTATGCTGACACTGTCGCCGTAAGTTTCGTCATCACGGCTTAATCGCATATATAATGCTGTATTGTAAGTTTGTTTCAATTAAAAATTCTCCTTTCTTTGAAACAACCCACGCTTACAATACTTTCCGATTGGATTATATCGTAAACGTAGGTTTTATTCAAGGCTTTTTATCGGACAGTTACATTTGTTTTGACTGATAGATCACCAAATCTTCAAGCAGTTCTTCGACGGTTCTGCCTTCTGTCGGAAAATGCTCCGATACTTTTATCATAATTCCGTTGCGACAGTAATGAGTTTCACCGTCGGAGTTCAAAACATAACTGCCGTCGGGAAATTCAAAAGGCTTGCACCTATTTCGCCACTCGGAAAGCCAATATTGAGTACATTCTTTCAGAAAACTTTCGGGCGGTTCAAAAATCGGTTCGTAAATTTCACATAAATCTATGTGTTCATAAATATTTTCTTTCATAAAAATCTTCCTTTCATTATTCAATATTCTGTTCCTGCTTTTTGTAAGCGGAACGGTTGTTTTGAGCTGTCAGTTTCTTCGCTTCTTCAAGACGTTTGAGAACAGACGGCTTTTCGTTTTCTTTATGCTCCATAGCTTGATTCACTATGTATCGTATTTCTTCAAGCTCACGAAGTTCGGATTGATGGGCGGATAGGTTTGTGGTTAATGATTTTTGATGTTCCGTTAATGCAGACATTTCAGATTTTATCTCTGCTTTTGCACTCGGTTTGCATTCGGGATTTGCTTTCATATATCGAACTGCATTTTTGTGTTTCTCGATTTCGGATTCATGTTCTAAATAATACTTTTCTTTCAATTTTTCAAATCGCATTGATTTGTATTTGTCATAAATCGGTTTGTATTTTTCATAATCTTCAATCTTTGAAATGTGCTGTTTCAACCGTTTGATTTTCTTTTCATCTGCCTTGATTGATTTTCTCATTTCGTCAATCGGTTTCAGAATTTCGTTCAGTTCATCAAGAGTGCAGATGTTACGGTTTTGAAGAATCATAATTGCCTGCGATATTTTCTTTAAATCTGCGACAGCACCCTTTGTCTGTGCAGATTTATTCCAATTGGATCTGCCTTCTTTTCTC
>JAFWYP010000021.1 GCA_017517665.1 Clostridia bacterium
AAGCTGCACCATACCGCCGGGAACAGCAGCTCCCGGATATGTTTTACCGCCGCCGTGATAACTTTCTGCCTGACCGTCCGCAACGGTACCAATCATTGTATCAACATATTTTACCTTACTCATAAAATCACCTATCAAAATTCTTTTCTGACTTGGTCATATACAGTTGCTGAGTTCTATAGTTTCTCCTGCTGAAAGTTCTGTTTTCAGGCAGCTATCTTCAATAATATAGGGCTTATTTGCTTTGAGGTTTTTCGTTTTATCGTTTAATCTAATTCTTAATGTGCAATCGTTTTCTGCAGTTACTGCTGCATTTTTAAGAACCGAATTTTCCCAAGAAATGTCAAATGTCAAATTTCCTCTTGCCCTGATACCCTTGACCGAACCCTTGTTCCATTCATTCGGCAATGCAGGTAAAAGCTCTGTAATTCTGCTATCGGGAGAGCCGAGGTGGCTTTGAAGAAGCATCTCCGTAATAGCCGCAATACCGCCGAAATTACCGTCAATCTGGAACGGGGGATGAATATCAAAAAGGTTATTTGCAGTACATTTTTCAAGTAAATATTTAAGGTGCTTGAGCGCATTTTCGCCGTCTTTGAGGCGGGTGTAGAAGCAAATTGTCCATGCTCCTGACCAACCTGTTGAACCGCCACCGTTTTCAATACGGCGAGCAATGGTTCTTTTTGCCGCCTCATAGATTTCGGGGTTGCTTTCATTAATCTGGTCACCGGGGAAAAGTCCGAAAAGGTGAGAAATGTGGCGGTGTCCCGGATCGGTTTCCTCATAGTCCCGAATCCATTCGCGTATTGTTCCGTAACGCTCGCTTATTTCCATTGGGGGAAGCTTTTCCAGAACCTCAAAAAGAGTTTTGGAAAATTCTTCATCTTTGTTAAGAACCTTGCAAGCGTGACCGGTACGGGTGAAAAGAGCATAAATAATCTGGAAATCTATTGTTGCACCCTCGGTAAACATACTTTCCTGCTTTTCACCGTTAGTGTCAATATAATAAAATTCATTTTCGGGAGAGTTGGAGGGAGAAGTGATAAGCTGACCCTTCTCGTTCTCTGTCAGATAATCCTGAACGAACTCACAGGCTCCTTTTAAAATCGGATAAATCTCTTCAAGATATTCTGTACTGTTTGTATATTCATAATGTTCCCAGAGATTGAGGCAAAGCCAGGGCCCTGCCATCGGGAAGAATCCGCAGTCAACGCTGTCGTGAACACCCGTTCTTCCGAATGCATCGGTAGTGTGGTTAATAACCCAGCCTCTTGCGCCGAAAAGTTCCTTTGCGGTTTCGGAACCGAAAGAGCTGACCATTTTCATAAAATGGATGAAAGGTGCAGAAGTTTCGGAAAGATTTGCACTTTCGCTTGGCCAGTAATTCATCTGAAGATTTATGTTGGTGTGGAAATCGCTTCCCCAGGGGGGATTGAAATCGTGGCACCAGATACCTTGAAGGTTAGCGGGAAGTCTGGCATTTTTGCCTGAGCTTTCAATTAAAAGATATCTGCTGAAATTATAGTAAAGGGCAAACAAATCGGGATCGTATTCATCCCATCTGAGTTCTTTAAGCCTTTGGTTTGTGGTTAATTTACTGAATTCGGTTTCTTCCAATTCCAACTGAACATTACCGAACCATTTTTGGTGGGTTGAAATGTGTGTTTCTTTAATCTTTTCGTAATCTGCATTTATAAGGCTTTCGATTGTTTTATTCAACTTGCTTTTGAAATCAACGGTTTCGTCAATATCATATTTGTTAACGTTATAATTTGTTTCAAAAGCAGCATAAACAATAACATAGGTCGCATCAATAACGGTTATTGTGCTGTGGTCGGCAGTCAATTCACCGTCGGTTTTTATGCGGAGTTTTGCGCCGAATGACATACCTTCGCCGCCTTCACCATAGTAGTGATGGGTGTTGTATGTAATTCTGCCGTTCATAATAATTGTGTCGGGATTTACACAGGAACTGTAGGCATCCTGCTTTCTTTTAATGCTCACATTGCATGAAAAAGGTTTTTCATCAGTTTCAACCTTATAAACAAATCCGTCAAAATCCTCGCTGATAAAGCATTCACTTTTAAAGTTTATTTTGCTTTTGGTCCAGAAAACACGGGCAACAGCTTCACTTAATTCCAATTCCTTGCGGTAATTTGTGTAGGGGGATTTATCGAGGAAATCAATGAAAATTTCTCCAAAGCTTTCATAGGAACGGACAACGGGCGGGTCAGATAAGAATGTTTCACGGGCAAGCTGAGCCGCTTCTTTAAGCTTTTCTTCGCTGACAAGGCGACGGATTTTCTTGAGGGCTTCGGGCGAAGCGTGATACTTCTCCTGAATCTGCCTGCCGCACCAGAGGGATTCTTCGTTTATTTCAATCTGTTCACAATGGGGGTTACCGTATTGCATGGCGCCGATTCTGCCGTTACCCAAAGGCAACGCCCACATCCAATCGTTTACAAATTCATCATACCAGAGTTTTGTTGACATGTTTTTCACAACCCATAAGACATTTTTGATATATTATACCATTTAAATAAAGGCGTTTCAATATTATTGCAATAAAAAACAACTCCCGGAAAAATTCTGAGAGTTGTTCAAGTGAATGATTATTTAGTTTTCAGAAAAAAGAAATCAGATGTCATATTTATCTGCATCATATTTTGTGCAGGGATAGTTTGCAACGCCGTTTTCATCGGGGAAAGGTGAAAGGTTATCGTTTTCATACAGTTTTCTTTCTTCTTCGTTGGAGAAATCGGGAATCTTATATTCAGCGCCATTGTGAAGGCTGCTTCTCCAGCCGAGGATAGCTACCGCACTCATTGCGCAGGATCTGTAAGCGTTGAAATAAGGCTGTCTGCCTTCAATAATGCAGCTGAGGAATTCGTGAGCTACATAATAGTCACCGCCCGAATGACCGCACTGCCTTGCCTTATCCTTATCAAAGGGATAGCCGACGGTTGAAACCTTTTCTTTTTCGACGCCCTCGGGGATTTCCCAATCATTATAAACAAGGCGGATTTTACCCTCATCACCTCTGACGGTTTCTGCACTGCCCTTTGCACAGGCAAAACGGTACCAGTTGCCGTGACCGCCGAATTTTGCCCAGCCTGTTATTCTTGCAACCGCGCCTCTGCTCATTGTGCAGAGCATGATTGAAGCAACGTCTTTAATGGGCTCGCCCTCACACTCCTGACGCATACCGTCGGTGTAAATGCTTCTTGCGTTAACGGAAACGGGAATATCATTTGTAACTCTCATAAGGGGTGCAAATGAATGGCTCAGATAGAATCCCGAAGGCATAAGAGCACGCCAGTGAGTGGTGGTCGGAGTGTAATGAACATACTCTTCGTGGCTCATGGGATGAACATATTCGCCCTCGCAGTAAAGAGCTTCACCGAGTGAACCGCCCTGATAAATTTCCGTAAGCTTGCTGATAACTGCAAAATAAGCGTAGTTTTCCGCAAGCATATAGATTGCACCGCTTTTTTCTGATGCACGGCAGATAGCAACGCATTCTGCCATTGTTACTGCGGGCATTGTTTCGCTGAGTACGTGAATACCTTTTTCAAGAGCGATAACCGCATATTTTGCGTGCTGATGGAAGAAGTTGGTAAGAACAACAGCATCCATACCGCTGTTGATGAATTCATCGAAGTCTGTATAGAATTTGGTTTCTTCGCAGCAATATTTCTTGATGTTTTCATAAGTTGATTCATCATAATCACAAACTGCGCTGATATACGCTTTATCGGTGAGAGTAAGACCCTGTGAAATGCCGCAGCCTCTTCTCGCACCGAAAACGCCGATTTTAAGTTTTTTATCCATAACCAATAACCTCCGTTATCATATAATAATCAAATTCTATCACTTTTTAAACTTTAATACAATATTAAATACGAAAAATAACACTTAAAGTTTGCCTGAGTGTCTGAAACATTCAGTTCATCAAATTGGTATTTATTTTACTGTTACCAAACGAATGGAATCAATCGGTATTTGACTTTTTGCTTATACTTATGATAGCCGTCGAGTTCTTTTTCGAGAAAGTCTTCTTCGCTTTTAATTCTTTTTGCAATAATAATGGGATATACAAGAAAAATTAAAAATGAATACATTGACCCCAACACAAGCGGCATTGATAAAAATAAAAGTAATGTTACACTATACATCGGGTGTCTGACGATACCGTATAAACCTGTATCAACAACTTTTTGATTCTCTTGCACTTCAACGGTACGGCTAAGATATGTATTTTCTCTGAGTACTTCTGCATAAAGGATGTATGCCACAAGAAAAATCGTCGCAGCGCTGATTACAACGCCTCTTGGCAGTGTGAACCACTCAAAACGGAAATCCAAACCCGCAACAATGAAACCTGCCAGGAACATAAGACCGCTCAATTTTATAACGGTACTTTGTTCCCGTTGCTTTTCTTTTGCATTCAGTCTGCTTTTTAACAGGTTGGGATTTTTGAACATCATCACAATTCCTGCAAAAAACATTGGTACAAATAAAATCGCCATAAATAACCAACCATTAAAGAATGAAAAAGTACCTGCAGGTACAAATATCAATAGCCCAATCAAAATAAAACCAAATATAAATTTAGTTATTGCTTGAATAAATAACTTTAACATATTTATCACCGCTGATTAATTTAATGAATAGATTATATCACACGAAATCACAATCATTTGAATTTTGCCAAAAACCAAGCTCCCGGTTGTAATTCAATATGATATGTGCCGTTTTCAAAGTGAATATCTTTTGCACCTTCAAGAATATTCAGCTTTTGTCCGTTTTTCAGCCTGACGGCAGCTTTCTGTGTGCCCTGGGGTAAAATGTATTCGCCTTTTTCAACGCTGCGTTCAATACCGCTGTTGTTGAACATAACAAGCAGCCAGCCGTCTGCGGTTTTGTTCACAAACCAATGCACACCGCCGCTTACCTCACACGGAAGCAGATTTTTCAGTATTTCGGGTGCTTCTTCAACCGATATACAGCGGTGATTTCTGCTGAATCCGGGGTTACCCGTCAAATCAACAAAGAATTCATAATCTTCATACAAGTTTATATAATCCTCGTGAATAACATCAATGCAGTCGGGAATATCGCTGTTGACTATGTTTGCCGTTTCACAGCCAATCATATCTGACGGATTTGAAAGCAAGTATTTAAGAGCCTTGCGTACGTTTTTCATTGTTTTGGCGGCACTTCCGAAAAGCGGATATCCGAAAACAGTCTGATTATTACCGTCATCAAGCCCTGCTATTCCGAATAAATCTTTCGGCAGAACAACCGCAAGGGGAGTGTAGGGTGTACCGATTTTCTCTTCAGGATATTTTTTGATAATGTTGAGAAAATCAAGTTTGATTTTTCCGTAAGGTGTCAGTTCAAAATCCTTCCAATCGTAGAAGGTGTTGCACATTCCCCATTCTTCGCTTATGAAATCCGCACCTGCAAAATAGCCGTAAAGCTGTATACGCTTCTGAAGTGAGCGTGAGCTTCCGCCGTTGCAGCCCTTTGTTTCATAAGCAAGATCACCAAGACCTTTGATTCCCCATTCATTTTCATCCTCTTTGTGATAGCAGCAGGTGCTGAAAGGATTTCCGCCCCACGGCTCGTAGTAAATTCCGAAAGAAACATTTTTGGTTCTTGCCATACCTCTCGCGTATGCAATCTGTATGCGTGTATCGGGTGTCTGTGCTCCGATTTCAGGCATAAAATGCTTTACTCCGCAGTTTATTTCGGTTTGATATGCCAATCCGTAGCTGTCGCAGGGGATAAGCTGACCCGAGCAGAGTTCATATCTGTTTCTGAAAAGCGTCTCAGCGAAATTTATGAATTCATCGGCTGTTTGCGGATTACCGCACAGAGCATATTCTTTTGCGCTTTGTGCCTCAAGCCACAGATAATTCATCGGATATTTGCTCATAACGGATTTTGTAATGTTTTCTTCCGTCCACGGCAAATCGCCGATACATTCGCTGATTCTCCGCAAATCGCTTGCAAGGTTGTTCATCCATTCATGCATCTGAAAACCGATGAATTTATCGCCGAGGATTTCACGGTAGTAATCAACGAGCCGCCAATCAAATTTGTAATCTTCAAAAACAACACCGCCCTGCAAACGGTCAATATACATCGGCAGTCGGTTTTCAAGCATCATATTGTAAAATGACGAACCTTTTGCTGCAAGATTGTTGAATTTCAGTTCTTCGGGCAGAGTTGCGGTCTGCATAAAACGCACGCCTGCGTGCTCATCAATAAGTCCGCATTCTTTCTGTGCTTCCCACGTTTGCGGATGATAGCAATGAAAATAAGTAAACATAAAGCCTCCGTATCAGCGGAAATTTGATTCAAGAAAATCCGCAACACAACCCTCGTATTCTGCTTCGGCAAGATAATAGAATCCAAGCTGATTTCCTGCATTGTATGTAAAAAGTGTTTTGCCGTTCCAATCGCACATATCAATATCGGAGTTGCTGCTGATAAATCCTGTGCGGATTTGCTCTTTTAATTCATCGCTCAAATCAAAGGCATAAGGCGAGATTATTCTGTCATCATCCGACGGCATAAACAAAGGGTTGTAATATCCCGAATACCAGTCCTTGAAGTTCTTTGTGCGGTAAATATAATTTGTGTATCTTGCTGCAGGCAATTCCTCAACTGCAATAACATAATACCATCCGTTGCTGTATCGCATCCACGGTCCGCCAACATAGCGGTCTTTGCCGAAGATGCATTCATCGGGCATAAAAGTCCAGTTCACCATATCGGGAGATGCTGCAAAGGTGTAGCTGAACGGGTGCGGACCGAATTCGAGGAGCAGGACATAGCCGTTTTCGCCCTTTGTCAGAGAAGAATTGAAAAACTGCCATCCGTCACGGGAAATAAGAGGACGGCAAGTCCAATTTTCAAGGTCTTTGCTTTCATAAAGCATTATTGTATCTCCGCACAGCTTGCCGTTTTCACTTTTTGTACCGAGAACATATGCCGTACCGTTTTTCTGATAAAATGAGAAATAATAACAGCCTTCACCAAACCGTGAAATGATTTTTCCCGTTTCTCTGTCACGGATTACGGCAGATGTTTTGTAATTGGAATCAATGCCGTTTGTTGCATCGTCAAGCTCGAGTCTCATCAGTCGGTTGTTCCACACAAAAGGAGTGCTTTCGCCGTTAGGGCTGACAGCACCGAGCTTTTTTATCTTCGGAAATCCGCCGGTCATTTTTGTTGTTGAATCGTAATGTACTTCACTCATAATATCATTCCTGCAAATTCTTATTCATTAAAACATAATATCACAAAAAATATATTTATTCAACTGTACCGACTTCGATATGGTTATAACCACAAACTAAGTTTGTAAAATGCTGTTTGACTTTGTTGGGATATTTCAATATAATATTATCGAGTTCCGATTCTGATTTACGGAAGGCGATAATGTGATTAAGGAAAAACTCAGCAAAAAGAATTGGTTTATAATCACCCTGTTCTGCTTCATGGGCGGCATAGCCTGGAATACCGAGAACATGTATTTCAACACGTTTATTACCAACGAAATATATGCCGATGTGTCACAGGCTGCTATTCTCGGTTCAATGGAAGCAACAACAGCGGTAGCCCGTATGGTTGCACTCTCTGCTGTTGCGGCGGTGCTTACCACATTTATAATGGGTGCATTGAGCGATAAACTGAAAAACCGCAAGATGTTCATTTCGGTCGGTTATATTCTCTGGGGTATTGTTACGGCAATGTTCGGTTTTATCACAAAGGATAATGTTGCGAATCTTTTTAATCTTACCGATGAGGCTAAAATTCTTGGCACAACGGTATGGTTTGTTATCCTTATGGATATTGTGATGACCTTTATGGGCTCAACGAGTAACGATGCGGCATTTCAGGCGTGGGTAACGGATATTACCGTTACGAAGCAAAGACCGATTGTTGAAACAGTTTTATCCGTTGTCGGTACAATATCTTCGTTTGCCGTGACCGGTGTCGGCAGCTTTGCGCAGGCAGGCACTATTACATATAAGCTTTTCTTCGGTGTGCTCGGTCTTATTGTTACTTTGTGCGGTGTGCTTGGTTTATTCCTCATCAAAGACCCTCCCCGCACTTTGCAAAGAGAAGATAATTCATCCTATTGGTCAAATCTTTTTTACGGCTTCAGACCTTCCGTAATAAAAGAAAATGCAAGACTTTATCTTTCCCTTGCATCATTCTGCTTTGCGATAATTGCATTTCAGGTTTTCTATCCCTATCTGCTTACATATGTTCAGTATGTAGTCATACCCGATAACGGCGGTGTAGAGAATATTCTGAGAGCACCGGTTATAATAACCGCCGTTGTTGTTGCGGTTGTTCTTCTTGCCTGCATTGTGTTTATGCTTAAATTTTCAACAAGGAAAAAGGGACTCTGCCTTGTAACCGGTGTTGTTGTTCTGACATTCGGATTTTTTGCACTATCAACAAGCACAAGTATATATGTCATTCTTCTGAGTGTACTTCCCGTTGTTCTCGGAAATGCAATAGTTAATATTCTATTTGGCGCAACCATCAAGGATTTTATTCCCGAAGGCAAGGCAGGTCTTTTCCAAGGTATACGAATGATATTTGCCGTTCTTCTCCCTATGGTTATAGGCCCCGTTATCGGCGATAAGGCTTGTCAGTATGCCGCAAGAACAATTATAAATGAAGTCGGTGCAGAAGTAATTGTACCCGCAAAGAATATGTTCCTGTGGGCAGGTGTTGTGTGCATATTTGCATTGATTCCCTTGTACTTCCTCGTCAGAAAGGGATTTGACACTAATAATGCCGATGTCGGTGAGGTAACAGTATGAATAAGTGGAATTTCTATACATCAAAGGAACTGAAGCCCGAAGGCTGGCTTCGCCGTCAGCTTGAAATTCAGGCAGAAGGCTTAAGCGGCAATCTTCACAAGATATGGCCCGATATCCGTGACAGTGCGTGGATCGGCGGTGACCGTGAAGGCTGGGAACGAGTGCCGTATTGGCTCGATGGTTTTATTCCTCTTGCTTATCTTCTTGAAAACGAAGAGCTGATTGCAACAGCAAAGAAATATATTGATGCAATTGTTTCCGCACAGGAAGAAGACGGCTGGATTTGCCCCTGCGAAAAAGAAAAAAGAGCAAAATACGATACATGGGCAACACAGCTTATCTGCAAAACGCTTAAAGTTTATTATGACTGTTCGGGCGATGAAAGAATCCCCGATGTTATTTACAGAGTGCTCAGAAATTATTACGAACTGCTTAAAAGCGGAGAAATCAAGCTTTTCAAGTGGGCAAAATACAGATGGTTCGAAACATTTATATCGCTGAATTTTTTGAATGAAAAATATAATGAGGATTGGATAAAAGACCTTGCAAAATTATTAAAGAGCAGGGCTTTGACTATAACACCGTAACCGACTCATGGAAAAAAACGAGCCATAACTGGCTGAGAAAAACCCATATAGTAAACCTTACAATGATGCTCAAAAGTGAGGCTGTTTCTCACGAATTACTCGGCGAAGATTACACCGATAATGCCGAAAAGCTCCGTGAAATTCTCGATAAATATAACGGAACTGCTTTTGAAGGCTTTACGGGTGATGAGGTGCTTTCGGGTCTTGACCCCACAAGAGGCACCGAGTGTTGTGCGGTTGTTGAACAGATGTATTCTTACGAAGAAATTTTTGCGAAAACAGGCGATAACAAATGGGTTGAGCGCCTTGAAATGCTTGCATTCAACGCTCTTCCCGCAACACTCAGCGAGGATATGTGGACTCATCAGTATGTTCAGCAGGTCAATCAGATTGCCTGTCAGAAAACAATGATTATGGCACCTTGGAGCACAAACGGTCCTTATGCACACACATTCGGACTTGAGCCGAATTTCGGCTGCTGTACCGCAAATTTCAGTCAGGGCTGGCCCAAATTTGCCCTTTCGGCATTTATGCACAGCGGAAACAAAATAATAAACTCTGTTATGCTGCCGTCTGTTCTGAAGGCTGACGGAGTTACAATCAGACTTGAAACCGACTATCCGTTTAACAATAAGATGCACTATTACATAGACGCTCAAAAGGATTTTGATTTTGTAATCCGAATTCCGTCTTTTGCAAAAAATCTGAAAGTTAACGGTAAGAGTGCAGAATCCCGTGACCTTGAATTTGCAATAAGCATAGGCAAAACAGAAATTGAAATTGAATTTACGGCGACACCGTATTTCAAAGAAAGACCGAATAATCTTTATGCCTTGCAGATGGGTTCATTGCTTTTCTCCGTTCCCGTTGCTTACGAGAAGAAAATGCGTGAATACACCAAAAAAGGAGTTGAACGCAAATTCCCGTATTGTGATTATCAGTTTATTCCCAAAACACCATGGAATTACGGTTATGCCGATTCGGATTTTGAAATAATACAGAATAAAATCAGCGATATTCCGTTTTCGCAGGCAAATCCTCCCGTATCAATCAAAGCAAATATGCGACAGATTGACTGGGGGCATAAATTCCCGTACAGAAGTATCGCAAGAAAAACTCCGAAATCAGGAAAACCGATTTCCGAAGTGCAACAAGTTGAACTTTATCCGTACGGCTGTGCAAGACTCCGTATGACTGAAATGCCGCTGATTGATTAAGCATTGCATAAAGTTTCAATCTGAACAGAGAAGCTGATGAATATACTGACGGTGGATTCCTTGACAGTAAAAAATCAGCCCGAACCGACAGTATATCGGTCTGTGCAGGGGTTAATTCACAGCTGAAATAAAAGCCCGGAGTGCATCTGCATTCCGGACTTTTTTATATTCTGTTTATGAGATTCTGTATGAAATCCGGCTTGAATCAGTCGAGTCTGAAGAGCCTTGTTTCGCCCTTTTGCATCTCGACGGTAAAGGTGTCTGCGGTGCTTTGATAATTGCCTCCGAGCAGCTCGATGACAATTCTTTTCTTGCCGAGATTAAAAGTTTTTCTGCCGGCGGTTACGGCGTAAATACAAATGTAATTTTTATTTACATAAACAATATCATTGGTTTCACAGTAAATATGAACTCCGTTTGTTCCACAGAAGGCTCGCAGTTCATTTACCGTGAATTTTTCTTTAAGACCAGAGGTTATAATATAAGGAACGTTGTTTGCTCTGCAAAGGTTACGGGCATTTTCCATATAAGTTGTTTTGGCATTTGATAATAAAATAACCGCCTTATAATTCTCATAAACCGCTTCAAAATCATAAACATCATAGATATCATACGGTGTGCCCATAAGACCGAGCTCATAACGCTGACTGTGGAAAATATTTCGTAAAGAACAGTTTGTCAGGTATTTATAGGCACTTTCATCAACGAATACTGCAACCTCTGACTTTGAGCTTCTGTCGGTATCTGTTATGCTTTTATCATAAATATTCTTGTATACCGCCATTTCGTTCATTATATCATCATCGGCATACCATCCGCCCCACATATCAAACCACCATAGGGCATTGCCTTTTATAAGCTGACGAGCAAACGATTTTCTGATTTCGTTAACAGCCTGATATTTTGATTCTCTCGGCTGCCATATGGGAGCGGAAAGAAGTCCGTAAGGGTCGGTTGAAGGGTCTTTTTGAGAAAGAGGCACAGTCAGATGCGTTCTTATATCGCATTCCTGAAAGCACATTTTTCCATGCAGACGGACGGAATCGGCAGGATACATTTCTGTCCAGTCCATTTCGGGAGAACGGGTGCCGATATATGAATTAGGCGAACAGATGAAGTCGATGTTTTTATCCTTCAATATATAATTGAGTGCGTGATTGCCTTGCAGGGAGTTGGTTACCTCAAGTGTATAGCCGTAAAATGTGCCGACAACAACATTGTTGCCTGTTTCCTCTTTGACAATCTGAACAAAGTGACTTATGGCTTCTGCAATCTTGAAGTTTGCAAATTCTATATAGCGTGTTAGATATTCGTCATTGAAATAATGTATCTTTTTATCGAGCAAGGTTAAATCGGGCAGACCTTTGTACTCAACTTCGGGGTAGTATTCTTCAAGAAACGCCTTGAAAGCCGGCTTGGCACATTCGCCGTAGCCGCCGTTCATATCAAAATGAAACCATTCTTCCGTTTGTCCGCCTGCTATCTGATAACCCGCAATGTGAGCAGCATATCTGCAGGAGTTAGCATATTGCGTGAATTCCCGCAAAAACTCGGATGCATCATCACGCCATTTCTGCGAATAGAAAGATTCTCTGCATGGCATGCCGTCTTTTATATTAAGTTCATTGGGATTTTCTTCTTCCCACCGGACGGGCATGCTTATATTGACTCTCGGTATTATGTAAGCATCGGGGCAGGCTTCAAGGATTTTCTCAACCGCCTCGTCAAACAGTGAAAAATCGGGAGCACTCTTTTCGTCGAAAATACCTTTTTTGAACGGTGTCAGCCCGTCTGTTATGCTTATCCATCTGCCCGAGAAAAGAACGGGTACAGAAAAGAATTTATACCCTGAAGCCGCAAATTCGTCATATTTATTGAACTTTTCCAAATAAGTCATATATGCCACGGCTGCGTACGGTTCTCCGTTGATAAAAAGAGTAGGCAAACCGCCGCAATCTTTGATTTCAGAATGAACACCTGCATATTTATCCATATCACGCACAACCTCTTGTGTTGAAATTTTGTAATCCGTTTCTTTTAAGGACTTCTGAAAACTAAAAAAAGCTGATTTTAGCGTGGCAAATCGGAATTTGTCAGTTTATCCTACCTATAATTTCAAGAGGGATTTCTTTAAAATCGGGAGCGACTTTTCTGATTTCATCAATATCTTTGATATTATAATCTCCGTTATTGATATCGACAAAGATTTCATCGCATTTGCCTAAATTATATATTGCATTTTCGCTTATATCGCTGAACTTCCGGACGGAGCTGTAAACTTCGCCGTAGCCTATATTTTTATTAATGATAATATTATTTTTGAAAGTGCTTGCAGGGTTGGGAATATAATCGGGCGAATCTGATTTTGAAATATCGTCTGTGCAGTTCTTGTATTCGGGGAACGCATTTTGCCAGGTTTCACTCTGCCAAGGTGAATTATACAGTGCTTCCCACATATCGCCGCTGCCGATATGAGCGTGAGTAAACCATCCGTTTTCAAGAGCACCCTCTCTTGCTCTGTCATCAAATCTCAGGGCGTTGTTGCCCGGATTCACTATGATATTATTGGTTATGACATTGTCTCTGCCGCCGCCGACGTGAATTGAATTGCTGGGGATATTGATAAGAAGATTACCGTAAATCTTCTGACCCGAAACCGCATCATCAAGATAAATACCATCGGGTCGGTGATTTTCCGAACCGACGTTATAAATACAGTTGTATCTTACAACATTGCCGTACCACACCCAGCTTCTTCCCGAATAAATTGCACCCGCATCATCCGAAAGAAGGCATACATCGTGGATAAGGTTATATTCAATAATATGATTGTTGCCTTTGTAAGTAATTGCTTCGTGAGGAGAGTTTGCCATTTCGTTATGAGAACAGATATTTCCCACGCCTTCAAGAGTAACGGCAGGCTGATAGGTCTGATAAATTTCCGACCAATCGTGGATGTAATTGTTGTCAGCCTTGCTGTTGCCGGGAGTAAGAGTTTCTGTATCACCGCCGGAAATAATAATTCCGCCCTTTCCGGTACGGGTAATTTCGTTGTTATATGCAAGATTGTTGCTTCCGTTCATAATAAGAGCATTGCCTGCAACATTTTTGATAAGACAGTTCTGAACGGTATTGTTATTGCCTGTTATAACTACGCCGTCACTTCGTGTTCCCTTTATGGTTAATCCGTCAAAGGTGATGTAATCAGCCTCGGAATTTATTACGGGATTGAGTGAGAGGGAAAGAATAATTTCTGTATTATCCTTGTTTTCAGGTTCCCACATACAAAGCAATCCGTTTTCTCTGTCGAGATACCATTCGCCCTCTGTTGTTAGTTCCTCAAGAACATTGAAAAAATAGTACGGTGCATCGGTTTTTGTTCCGTAAAGACTGACAAACCTTGGAGAAAGTTCAAGAGTGTCTTTATCAAAACTTCCTACGGGAGTTGAAGCATCCGCCCAGTCATATTTCCAATAGCCGAACATCCACACATCCTCAAGGTTTTTCCAGCCTGAAATTCTCTTTGCAAGTTCAGGATTAACTTTGTAAATATCGGATTCGGGATTACGTATTTCATACCAATCTTTTACTTCTGTAAGCGCTCCGTCGGATTCCTTGCCCAAACCTGTTTTTACAACCTCTTCGGTATAAAGATATTCATTATCGGGATATCTTGCAACGGTTTGTCTTATGTCATCCACGAAAAGCTCACAATAAAGAGGGCCTGTATAATCGCCGGCATAGTTATCTGCCGTATGGTAAGAGCCGATTGCATAAATCTTACCCCAATCGTCGCTTGTGAGAGAATAGGGTGCTTTTGTCAGGTCAACAACCGTAACATTTTCCCGAGCATCGGCAGAAAGTCTTTCTGCAATTTCGGGATAACTTTTTACATTTTTAAAATCAGCGGTATCAAGTGTTATACCGCCGTTGATAACAACCTCACCGTTATAAGAACAGTAAGTTACGGGGCATTCCTCTGTGCCTGAATCCTCTTTGGTAAAGTTAAGAGTAGACACACGGTATTCACCCGCTTCGATGCAGACGGTTATTCCGTTTTTACCGGCTTTATCTGTATTTCTTACAGCTTCAGCCGCTTTTTCAATTGTCAGAAACGGTGAATCTTTTGTTCCGCTGTTTTCATCATTGCCGTTCGTGCTGACATAAAAATCGCCGATAATCATTTTATCATCATTCTTTTCTTTTGATACTGTTGATATAGCAGGCACAGGAGCATTGTAATCTTCGTAAAGCAAAACATAAATATGCGATTTGATATATGAATGACTTCCGAAGAGAAAACCGATAACAATAAGTACAGTGAGAACCGCTTTCAAAACCTTGTTGTCAAATATTCTGAACACACAAAGCAAAGCCATAACAGATGTGATAATGAATGTGAGATACACAGGAATAACCATTGCCGCCAGCTCAAGCTCACCGCTGCCGATTACGGCATTTATCAAAAACATAAGTCCGATAAGGACAAGCGCAAAGCCCAAAGCCGTCAAGACTGCATTCAATGCCGTTTTCTTTTTATCCGTTTTTTTACTCAGCGGTATCGAAAGCAATGCTCCGCCAAGGCAGACAACAAAGCCGAGAATAAACTGAAGCGGTGTATATTCAAAGCAGAGGTACTGCATATGGAAATAATACAATCCGACGATTGCAAAAGCTATGCCCAAAACAAGACAAATTGTTCCGGATATTTTCGCTTTCAAGGTTTTCTTCATAAAAATAAACCCTCCTGAATTCTGATTTATCGAACACATTATACCACCCGCACGAAAAAAAGCAACAGCTTTCGGGCTGTTGCTTTTGAAGTTGCTAAATAAAATTAAAGACTGTTGAGAATTTTCAGAACACAGTCAAGTTCTTCAGGTTTTACTTTTTCGACGGGTTTGTTGTTTTTTACGCAGTCTGCAAAATAAATGATTTCGTTTGCATAAGCATCGCTCTTGGGAAGATTGATGCTGCCTGTATCGCCTTCTGCCTGCTGTGAAAGGTCGATTTTTACATCGTCCTTGAGATAAATCATCATTTTACCGTTTTCGTTTGAAACAACCGCATCCTCAAACTGGAAACGGAATTCAGCGGTGAACGGATAGCAGGTTGCATACCATGATGCTTCGGAATTAATTGAGAATTCGCCGAAATCGTATGTAATGCTTACAAAATCCTGCTTCGGAAGCTTTGAACGGTATTGATGAGCAACCTTCGGCATACCGAAAGCGTAAACCATAAAGTCGAGGTCGTGGATATGAAGGTCAAAGGGTACAAGACCGCTTCTCTTTTCGTCCATCATCCAGCCGTCCCAGCTCCACTTGGGATATCCGCCGAGTCTTGTCATCGTGCCAGAAAGAAGCTTGCCGTATCTCTTTGAATCGTAGATTTCTTTGAGAAGCTCATATTCAGGCCAGAAACGAAGCACCTGAGCAACCATGAATTTTACGTTGTTTTTTTCTGCTGTTGAATAAACTCTTTCAACATCTTCGTTTTTGAGTGAAATGGGTTTTTCGGTAATGACGTTTATACCTTTTTCCATTGCTTTAACTGCAAAATCCGCATGGAGATAAGTGGGAAGGCAGATATCAAGAATATCAAGCTCCTCATTTTCGAGCATTTCGTCAAAATCGGTGTAATGACGTTTGTCGGGATATTTTTCCATTCTTTCGGGGCGAATATCGCAAAGAGCAACAAGCTCTGCATCAGCCATTTCTTCCCATGCGGGGATATGTGCGCCGCTGATGCCGCCGACGCCTACAAGACCTATTCTCAACATAAATAACTCTCCTTATCAGTCTTCGATTGCCGCTTTGCGTGAATTGATTTTTCTGAATATTTCGGGGTCAAACTTGGGTGTACGGTCATAGTAATAAAGACCGTTCTGTTCCTGCTCAATATCATAAAGCTGGGTGTAGCAGAAGCCGAACATTCTGTAGTTATCAAGAAGCGCATCGGTAAGACCCGTATATCTTTCGATAAGCTCTTCTTCGGTTTTGGGGGCATTGCCGTAGCCCCACGCATCGCCTCTGTCGCCCCTTGACCACTGAAGTCCGCCGTATTCGCTGACCCATGCACAGCCTTTACCGCTGTACATCTGTCTGTCGGGGAATTTTTCATAAAGAACATTCTCGGTCATGAGCTTGTCGTAGTTTTCTTTGAAAACATGATAATCCTGCTCGTAGTCATGAACGTCATAGATATCGGTTTCAACATGGAAGTTACCGCTTGTATCAATGCAGGGACGGGTTTCATCCATGTGCTTTGTAACTCTGTAAATTGATTTAAGAACGCTGTCAACCTGCTTTCTGCCTTTTATGTCCCATGTTTCGTTGAACGGACACCAGCCTATGATTGAGGGATGGTTGAAGTCTCTTTCAACGCATTCGCACCATTCGCAAAGCATTGATTCGAGTGCTCTTTCGTCTGACCAGTCAAGACCCCAGTTGCCGTATTCACCCCATACGATATATCCGAGTCTGTCGCAGTGATAGATGAATCTCTTTTCAAAGACCTTCTGATGAAGTCTTGCACCGTTGAAGCCGACAGCCAATGAAATCTTAACATCGTTTTCAAGTGCTTCGTCTGTGGGCGCGGTGTAAATACCGTCGGGATAGAATCCCTGGTCAAGAACAAGTCTCTGGAAAACGGACTTGCCGTTGATAAGGAACTTGTAATCATCAAGCTTAACGTTACGAAGACCGAAATAGCTTTTTACCTTGTCATCGCCAAAGGTAAGTTCAAGGTCATAAAGTCTGCCGTTACCCACTTCCCAGAGATGGATTTCATCAAGCTTGATTTCGCCTGTGATTGTTGAAGCGGCTTTTTTTGAGAATGAACCCATTGCCTTGCCTTCGTATGAAGCGGAAGCGGTGAATTCACCCTCGCCCTCAACAACAGCAGAAATTGCAATAACGCCGTTGACATAATCGGGATAAAGCTTGAAGCTCTTTATGTATGCCTTGGGTACAAATTCAAGCCACACGGTCTGCCAGATACCCGTTGTTCTTGTGTAGTCACAGCCGTGAGATTTGAGTTCCTCGCTCTGTTTTCCTCTGGGAACGAGAATATTTCTTACATCGTCAACAGCATTGACGATAATGACATTTTCACCTTCGGTGAGATATTCTGTGATATCGAATTTGAATGAAGCGTAGCCGCCCTTGTGATAACCTGCTTTTTTTCCGTTGACATAAACAGTTGTTTCGTAGTCAACCGCGCCGAAATGAAGGAGAACATTGCCTTTGAGCTGCTCAGCCGTTATTTCAAAGGTTCTTCTGTACCATACGGCGGGAATGAAATCGGTATGCTCGATTCCCGAAAGCTTGCTCTCGGGGCAGAAGGGGACAACTATCTTTGTTTCCCATTTTTCTCTGTCAATTATGCCTGATTCTTTTTTGCTGTTGCCGAAGTCAAATTCAAAGTCCCATTCGCCGTTGAGATTGAGCCATGAAGCTCTTTCGCATTGAGGATCGGGGTGTTCGGGTCTTGGAATATTAATCATGGTTATTTCTCCTTATGTTAAATTTCAAAAAAATTTTCTTCAAGCATCGCCGCAAGGCAATGATAAACGGGAAGGGTTAATTCCTGAACCTTAAATGTTTCCGTTTCGGGAAGCCTTATGCAGACATCGCATATTTCGCTGAGCCTGCTTTCTTTTTTACCCGTGACAGCAACGGATTTTATACCTGCCGCCTTTGCGACTTTTGCTGCATAAACGATGTTTTCGGAATTACCCGATGTGCTGAAACAGAACAGAACATCGTTTTCTTTTGCGTACGCATAAACCTGCTGAGCAAAAACAAGAGAGGGGGCAACATCATTTTCAAATGCGGTCATCAGTGCGGAATGAGCACAAAGAGATATTGCAGGCAGTCCTTTCTGAAGGTTATCCGCAATATATTTATCCTCAAAAAGATTCTTTTCATCATCGGAAAGAGGTCTTTTTTTCAGAAAACCTTTCATCAGTTCACCAACAAAATGGTCACTGTCTGCTGCAGAACCGCCGTTTCCGCAGCAGAGAATTTTTCCGCCGTTATCATAACATGAATTGAACAGCATAAATGCGGAATGAATATCATTTCTGCAATTTTCAAGACAGGGATATCTTTCAAAAAGTTCTTCAAAAATCATTTTTTATCCTCCGCGTATTCCTTTGCAACTCCGATTGCCGCATAATCACCTATGTCGTCACCGAGCATTGCAGGAACTATTTTACAGCATTCAGCCGAAATTGCAAGCGCTTCTTTTTTGAGAACCTCATTCATACTGTCGATAAGCAGATATCCCGAACGCTGGAAAATGCTTCCGATAACAATTCTTTCGGGATTGAGAATATCAATAAGTATTGAAAGACCGAGACCGAGCTTTTCACCGCATCTGCGGTAAATTGCGTTTGCAAGCTTATCGCCGTTAATTGCGGCATCGGCAATGGTTTTTGCGGTAACATTGTCATAAGGAATTGCGGTTGTTCCGTTATAAATTGAAAGCATTTTTTTGCCCATAGCAGCAATTCCCGCACCGCTGCAGAATCCTTCAAAAGAACCGGCTTTTCCGTAAGCAACGGGACCGTCTGCATCAAGACGGATATGGCCCACTTCGCCTGCAGTACCACAGGTGCCGCTGTAAAGCTTGCCGTCAAGGATAAGACCTGCACCCATTCCCGTGCCGAAGGTGAGAAAAATCATGTTTTTTGTTCCTTTGCCCGCGCCGAATTGCCATTCCGCAAGTGCACAGGCATCTGCATCGTTTCTGACCTTGCAGGGAATGCCGAGTCTTTCTTTTACGATATCCGCAAGAGGAACATTGTCCCAGTCGGGCAGATTCGGAGGTCGCATGATTATGCCTTTTTCGCAGTCTAAAGGACCTCCGCAGCTTACACCGCAGGCAAGAACATCATGGGAGACAATCCCGTTTCTTTCAACAATTTCAATCGCTGAGTTTATCAGCTCATCAACAACGGATTTCCATCCTCTTTCAACCTTTGTTTCAAAGCGGATTTTGTCCTTTATCGAATTGCTGTTTTTTTCGCTGATAACAACGGCGCATTTTGTTCCGCCTATATCCATTCCGAGGTAGTATTTCATAATATCACCGCTTTTCAGAGCAATTTATTTAATTATATATGTAAATCTCTTTTTAGTCAATAAAGTAATATATTCGGTTGTTTTGCGAAAATTAAAAGAGAAAGGAATGAAAATATGGCAGTAACATTGATAAGAGCAACCTTGCTTTATGCGGCAATTATTTTTCTTATAAGACTTATGGGAAAACGGCAGATAGGGGAGCTGCAGCCGTCCGAGCTTGTCGTAACGATTCTTCTGTCTGAAATAGCTTCCATTCCCATGCAGGATAACAATATACCGATTATTCATTCGGTAGTGGCTCTTTTTGTGCTCGTTTCATATGAGATACTGACTTCGGCAATCGGACTGAAAAGCCACAAGCTGCGGACTGTTTTGCAGGGTCATCCCGTTATTGTTATCCGAAAAGGGGAGATTGATATGAAAGCTCTCAAAAAGCTCCGCATGACGGTCAATGACCTTATTTCGGCATTGAGACAGAAGGATGTTTTTGATGTTTCGCAGGTTTCATATGCGATATTTGAAACAAACGGTCAGATAAGCGTGCTTCTCAAACCCGAATACAGAAACTCAACTGTAAGCGACCTTAATCTTCATCCCGAGGACAGCGGCATGCCTTTTGCCGTTATATGCGACGGGAGAATGATTGACGATACCATAGTCGAATCGGGTTTTGATGCCGATAAAATCAAAAAGCTTGTTATTTCGAGCAAAATACCCGTTGATGAAATAATAATAATGACCGTCACATCGGACGGCAAGGCTTTTATAGCAAGAAAAGGTGACAGCGAATGAAAAGAGTGATTATTGCGGTTGTCTTGCTTCTGTCGGCAGTTTCAGTTTCTGTATGGTCAAATATTACATTTGAAAAAAACATGAAAGAGTTTTCTTCCATGCTTGAAAATCTCATAGTCCATTCCGAAAAAACAGACGGTGAAATTCTGAAAACCGAAACAGAAAAAGTTGTTGATGCATGGTATGCTTCATCAGCTTTTCTTCATTCGCTTGTTGCGCACGAGGGAATGGATGAGCTTGAAAAAATCATAACCTCTCTGCCGCTTATCATTGAGCATTCCGACAGAGAGGAATTCCGAAACGAATGCATCAAAGCAGTCAATCAGATAGATAACCTCATTGATTCCGAAAAACTGAATATCGGCAATGTTCTGTTTATCGGAGTGATGATATGAAAATAATCAGTATAAACACGGGAAGCATAAACTGAAAATACGGTTTTGCTTTTTGCGGTATTTTCAGTCCTTTTCCTGTGTTTGCTTCTTTGATATATTTATCAAATCCCCAGCCGTATTTTGTTGTGCAGAAAAGAATATAAATAATTGCACCTGCGGGCAGAAGCAGATTGCTGACAATAAAATCCTCGCTGTCGGAGATATTTCTGCCGCCGATTATTTTTATGTCCTCCCAGATATTGTAACCGAATATGCATGGAAGACTTAAGGTGAATAAAAACACACCGCAGATAACAGAGGCTTTTTTTCTGCTCAGACCGAAGGTGTCAATTCCTGCCGAAATCAGGTTTTCACAAACCGCAATAACCGTTGAAAGGCTTGCAAAGCTCATGAAAAGGAAAAATAAGCTTCCGAGGATTCTGCCGTTTGCCATGTCAGAAAAAACCTTCGGAAGAGTTATGAATATCAGCGGCGGACCCGAATCGGGTTTGATTCCGAATGTGAAGCAGGCAGGAAATATAATGATTCCAGAAACAACGGCAACAAATGTATCAAGAACACATATGCGCACCGATTCGCTCGGAAGAGTGTTGTCCTTTGACATATAGCTTCCGAATATTTCCATTGATGCAAGTCCGATGCTCAAACTGAAGAATGCCTGCGACATGGCGGCGGTCATAATGTTTCCGATGCCGTTTTCAACAGCTTTTCCGAAATCGGGCAGAAGAAAAAATCGCAGACCTTCCGCAGCGCCGTCAAGCGTCAGACTGTTTACGGCAAGCGCGGCCGTAAGAATCAGCATCCCCGTCATCATTATTTTACTTACACGTTCCGTGCCATTTTGCAGTCCCATACTGCATACGGCAACACCGATTATTACTGTAATTCCCATCAAAAGAATCATTTCTTTCGAGTCTGCAAGCATTTCACTGAATATCAGTGCAGAATTTAAGGACTTTTCAAATGTTCCCGATACAAATCTGAAAAAATAGCCGAGCATCCAACCCGAAACAGTCGTGTAGTACATCATGAGAAGAATGCAGCCTGCAAGACTGATAAAGCCGTGATAATGCCATCTGTTATCCGGATTTTCAAGTGTTCTGAATGCGTTTACCGTGCTCTGACGGCTTGCTCTTCCTATTGCAAGCTCCATTGTCAGAACGGGAATTCCCATAATGAGCAGAAACAGCAAATAAAACATTACAAATACTCCGCCGCCGTTTTCGCCTGCGATATACGGAAATTTCCACACATTGCCTATTCCTATTGCACATCCTGCGCTGACAAGAATAAAACCGAAACGGGTTCTGAATTTTTCACGGCTCACATTTTCTCTCCTTGTGAAAATTTTGTTTGGATATCAAAAAAATTATTTACAAAATATTCTATTTTATGTTGAAATACAGATAAAATAATGTTAAAATATATTGAAAAATTATTCGGAAAGGATAATGCTACTATGGAATACAAAATGATTCTCACTCCCGAAGAGCAGGCTATTCTCAATGGCTCCAAGGGCGAAACAATGGCAAAGGTTATGAAAACCCTCGTTCTTTACGGCGAAGCTTTCGGCGCAACCAAGATGGTTCCTGTTGAAAGCAAGATGGGTCACCTCGTAACAAGCTTCGGTCTTAAGGTTATGAAGCCCGTTTATGAGCTTATGGACCAGCTTATCGAAGGCAACGCTCTTTCACAGCAGAAATTTTCTGTTGACCCCAAACCCCTCGACCCCAATGTTCCCGCAAACTTCCTTCAGAAGCTTATTTTTAATAAGTTTATGTACAGCATGCAGAACAGCTACGACGCTCAGCTTTCAAAGCTCGGTCTTGTTGACGATAAGTCATACACCTGCACCTGCTACATGGATGAAGTAGGAAACGTTCCCAAGAAGGGTGAAATCCTTTCATGGGCTGAATCATCGGCTGTTGTATATGCAAACTCAGTTCTCGGCGCACGCTGCAACAGAAACTCCGGTATCATTGAGCTTTTCGGTTCAATCGTTGGCAGAGTTCCTTATTTCGGTCTTGTTACCGATGAAGGCAGAAAGGCAACATGGATTGTTGAAGTTAAAACAACAAAGAAACCCGAAGCTCAGATTCTCGGTTCGGCTATCGGTATGAAGGTTATGGAAGATGTTCCTTATGTAAAGGGTCTTGATCAGTGGATCGGCACAGAGCTTGACGGCGATACAAAAGCATACCTCAAGGATTTCGGTGCCGCAACAGCATCAAACGGTGCGGTTGGTCTTTATCATATCGCAAACCTTACTCCCGAAGCAGTTGAACAGGGCGAAGCTCTTATTGCAGAAGGTGCACAGGTTTATGTTGTTGATGATGCGGAACTTGCAAGAGTTCAGGCCAACTATCCTGTTATGTGGAAAGATAAGAATGCAACTCCCAAGCTTTGCTTCGTAGGCTGCCCCCATCTTTCACATGCACAGCTTATCGAATGGACTGATAACGTTGTTGCAGGTCTTAAGAAGAACGGTCTCAAGAAGGTTTCAATCCCTACCGTTTTCACAGCTGCACCCGCAGTTATCGAAGAATTCAACAAAACTCCTTATGCTGCAAAGCTTAAGGCAACAGGCGTTGTTCTCAGCTACATTTGTCCTCTTATGTATATGAACAATCCTCTTTGCAAGAAGATGCCCGTTATAACAAACTCCAATAAGCTCAGAACATACACAACCTCTCGCTACTACAGAAGCGAAGAGATTCTTGATATTATCACAAAGGAGGCAAAGTAAAATGAAACAGTTTAAAGGACGTCCCGTTGTTGCAGGTAAGTGCACAGCATCTGCTCTTGTTTCCCACGGCGGTTTCAATACTCTCGCCTCATTCCAGAACGCTCTTCAGTTCGGCGATAAGGAAGCAAAATGCGGCGACCAGAACAATGCTGACCTTTACGGCAAGCCCATGGTAAACGCCGCCCTCTGCCTTCCCCAGACTATCGGTTCAACAACAGGCGGTATGGTTCTCTACTGCGCAAAGGCAATGAAGAGAAATCCCACCTGTATGCTCTTCTCTGAGCATATCGACTCCCTTGCATGCGCAGGCGCAGTTCTTGCCGCTGTATGGACAGATGAACCCATGGTTACTATCGACTGCCTCGGTCAGGAATTCCTTGATTATGTTAAGGACGGAATGAAGATTACCGTTGATGAAGACGGAACAGTAACAGTTGAATAATCTGATTCTATTTTGCCGCAGACTTTGTTCTGCGGCTTTTTTTATTTCCGATAAACCAATATCTTTGCAATGTTTTGTATAAAATATTTTTTTGTTTTTGGATAAAATTAACAAAAATTCCCAAATTCAGGAAGAAATTGTAAAAAAAGCTTGCAAAAATTATCGGACAGATATATAATGTGTTCCGAAATGGAACAAAAAGAGGTGAAGTGCGAGTTATGTATGTTCTGACAAAGAATAGCAGACGAATAGAAGATAATGAGGTTATTCTGTTCGGCGTTGCGGATGAAAGCCATGATTTCGGTGATTTTACCGATGATATGACAAAGGCTGCGAATCTTGTTGAACTGCTCAATTCCCAAAATGTTGAGTCGATTCATGTTCACGATATTATAGAGGATTTTTTCTATTAAGCAAAACCGTTAATTTTATATTTCCCCTATTGACAACCTTGTTCTAATCTGTTAGAATGAGGTTGTACTAATGCATTAGAATATAGTTTCTGAACGTATGAAAAGGGGGAGATAAAAGATGTCAACACCGAAAATTTTTGAAAGTGAATACCGTTTTTGTCTTATTCTGTGGGAACATGAACCCGTAAGCAGTCGTGAGCTTTCCGAGCTTTGCAAGGAAAAACTCGGCTGGTCAAAAACAACAACCTATACCGTTATAAAGCGTCTTTCCGACAGGGGAGTGCTGAAAAACGAAAACACGGTTGTAACTTCGCTTGTTTCAAAGGACGAAGCGCAGGTTTCCGAAATTGATGAGCTTATGGAAAAGAAATTTGAAGGATCGATTCCCGCATTTATTGCCGCCTTTGCAAGAAGCCGTAAGCTTTCGGATAAGGAGATTGCCGAGATAAGACAGATTATCGAGCAAGGAGGTAAGTGATATGAACACCTTGTTTCTCGATTTTCTGAATATCAGCATAACTGCAAGCTATATAATTCTTGCCGTTATACTTGTCAGACTTATTTTCCCGAAATTACCTCGTAAATTTATATGCATTTTCTGGGCGATTGCGGGAATAAGACTTGTTCTGCCGTTTTCTCTTGAAAGCGTTTTCAGTCTTATCCCGAGCGCCGAAACCGTACCTCCCGATATTGTTATGTCGCACAGTCCGACAATTCAAAGCGGTATACCCATGCTTAACAGCGTTGTCAATCCCGTTATATCAAATGCTTTTGCGCCCGATGTTTCGGAAAGCGTCAATCCTATGCAGATTCTGACAGGTATCGCATGGAATGTGTGGATAATCGGTATTGCCGTGCTTTTGGTTTACGGCATCGTCAGCTATTTCAGAGTCAAGAAAACTGTTTCTGATGCGGTGCTTTTAAACGGTAACATATGGCAGAGCGAAAAGGTTGTTTCGCCGTTTATTCTCGGCATTATAAAGCCTAAAATCTATATTCCCTACGGGATGGACTGGGATGTCAGAAGCCATGTTATTGCTCACGAAAATGCACATCTCAAACGCCGTGACCATTGGATAAAACCTCTCGGATTTCTGCTTCTTGCGGTTTACTGGTTCAATCCTCTGATTTGGGTTGCGTATATCCTTCTTTGCAAGGATATTGAGCGTGCGTGCGACGAAAAGGTTATTTCACAGATGAGCGAAGAAACGCGCAAGGAATACGCATCTGCTCTGCTTGAATGCGCTGTCAACCGCAGGAGAATAGCCGCCTGTCCACTTGCCTTCGGTGAAACGGGACTCAAAGAGCGTGTCAAGGGTATAATGAATTACAAAAAGCCGGCATTCTGGGTTATTGTAATCGCTGTTATTGCCTGCATTGTTGCGGCTGTATGCTTCCTCACAAATCCGAAAACACCGGCTGAATATACCGAGCTCGGTTACCGTCTTAACATCACGGAAGAAATCTACACAATGACAACTCAGCTTCCCGATAAAACGGAGAAGAAGAGCTATAAAGTAGGAGAAGGCACAAAAGGCGAGCTTTCCAACGGCACAAAGTTTGAAATCACCGAAACCAATCTTCAGACGGGTGAACTGACAATTAAATTCAGCGGTGAACCGATTTACAGTCTTGTAGGAAGTACCGTCGGAAACGGACTTAAGGAGTGCGGTCAGATTGTTATTAATGAAAATGAACCGCATACTCTTGCAGACGACAGCAACGGTGTTCATAGAAGAATAACCTTTGAATTTGTCAAAACCGAGGATCTGGAAACCGCAATTTCCGATGCAATAATTCAGACTCACCGAGGCGGTTATAAACTCGGCACTTTTGCCTGCGAAACCCATGAGATTTTTGCGACGGAAGCATCCGGTCCTGCCGATAACAACAATATCGAAACTGTGACCGTTTATATGTGGGTCAACTACGGCGAATATATCAAATACGGCGATTCGCTTGTGGAAATAGGCGGAAGTGCCTGCCCGACGGTACTCACATTTGAATGTATTGACGGCAAATATAATCTCACCGAATACTGGACAGCAGAGGACGGAACAAGATATGTCGACTCAATCCGTGAAAAGTATCCGAAAAATATTGTCAGCGAAGTTCTGAGTTATAATTATGACTCTAAGTCACTTGATAAAAAAGCGGAAGCATATTTTTATGACAACAAGAAATTATATTCCGCAACAAACTACGGCAATGTGACTGCAGAGGTCGTCAGCTATAAACTTGATACGGGACCCAAAACCGACAAGGAAGAATTTGTGAGGATTGAATGGTATAACCAATCCGAAATAACCCCGTTTTCTTACGGAACTACTTATTATATCGAAAAATTCAATCCCGATTTGCTCGGCTTTGAAGTGTATAAACCGACTGAAGAACCAACCTTCACCGCCCCTGTGTTTTATGTTGAACCCGGTCAGAAAAGAGAACAGTGGTATGACCTCGGAGCATATGATTTTTCGCAGCCGGGATATTACCGATTTGTGACGAATTTCAATTTTGACGAAATGGACAGAGAAGGCGTTGCGATAGTTGATTTTACGGTCGGCGACATTGCACTCGAAGAAAAGACTCCCGAAGAATTAACAACACAAGCGGTTTTTGCCGATAATGATTTCAAGGCTCTTTTCAGCCGTGTCGGATATTCTCAAAACGGAACGGATATAATAAACAAATTTGCCGAAAAAGCTATATACACTCCGAACAGCGGCACGGAGCAGATTCCCGTTATCAGATTTGATTCCGGAAAAGAGCTTGACAGCTTCATCAATGCCGCAAGAAAACCGTTTCGTCTTGACGGCGATTGGGAAAAAGAGCAGTCATTCATTGAAAATACGAAAGGATATACCGAAGAATTCTTCGAGGAGAAAAGTGTTGTTCTTGTTAAATTAACCGAGCCGAGCGGTTCTTTCAGGCATAAGGTGAATTCCGTAACGAAGAAAAACGGAATTGCCGAAATATCAATAAGCAGATTAACCACTGAGCCGTTTACCGACGATGTGGGAGATTGGTTCATAACAATTGCCGTTGACAAAAGCTTTCTTTCGGATTGCAAGAGCATAACCGTCAGCAGGGGAAAGGACGAGAATCTGAATTCTCAGACCGAAAAACCCACCGCCGCATCGGGTGAAACTTTGAATTACACATCCGATGTGTGTTTTGTGAATTATGTTGAAGACGGCGAAAGCATCCTTATGAAATATGCCGAAGTTCCGATGTGGTCGCCTTACAGCAGTACAGAACATCATTCGGTTGCGATGTTTGAAACATTGCAGGGTTTCAATGATTTTTATAATAAAACCCAGAACAGTTTTTCTTATGATTCATATAACGGATATCCCTCGGTGAATCAGGCAAGGGCGAAATATACAAAAGAGTTTTTTGAAGAAAACAATCTTCTTATTGCCTATATTCCCGAGCCGAGTACCGATATAAGACTTGAGGTTATGTCCGTTGTAAGGCATCAGACCCTTCATATTGAAATAAGAAGAAGAGTTCCCGATGCCTGTGACACGGCGATGGCGGGATGGTTTGTGGTTGTCGGAGTGAATAAGGCAGACATGAAAGAAAATGATTTGGCTGTTGCGAGCATTGCCGAAACAATAAGCGGTGAACCGATTTTCAGAGATAAGAAAACAGAAGCGGGAACAGTATCTTATATAATGATGTCAAGCAATGCTTATGTAAACCCGTATCTCGACCTTATGATGGGCAACAGATTCCATTTCTTTATCTCACCTTTTGACAGTCATTATCATACGGGTAATTACCGCTATGATAACGATAATCTGATTCTTGAAACGGATGACGGACTGTATACCTATGTTTTCAGAAAAGACGGTGATAATCTGGTTTTTGTTGCTGACAAATCCTCTGAAATCCGGAAATATAAGTCATCGGCAGAATCTGCACCCGTTGCATCTGTCAAAGACGGAGATGTTTTCGTGAAAGTATAAAAACAAGGCAGGATTCGTTTTGAATCCTGCCTTAATCTTATTCATATTTTGCTCTTTCGCCGCCGATATATTTTGCTCTTGTTTTTGCGGCGTTGAGCTTTGCTTCACCGATAACATTGTTTTCAAGCCTTAAAGGAACTGCAACTCTTTTAAGATGCATACCGATGAGTGTGAAACCGATATCAATTCCTGCGTCAGCCCTGATTTCTTCAACGGCGGCAGGGTTTTTCATTGTGTGCCATGCCGCAGTTGCAAACGAACCGCCTGCACGGGGATGGGGAACAACGCAGACCTTTTCAAGTCCGAGTTTTTCAGCCTTTTCGCTTTCAATGATAATCGCTCTGTTGAGATGCTCACAGCACTGTGCAGCAATGCATATTCCTTTTTCGGAGAAAACGCTGTTAAGTCCGTCAAAAATCTGCTGTGCAACCTCAACCGTTCCGCTTGTGCCGATTCTTTTGCCGATAACCTCGCTCGTTGAGCATCCGATAACAACAACATCTCCGCTTTTAAGCTCTGCTTTTTCAACAAGCTCCTTTGCGGCAAGCTGCGCCTGATTAAAAATATCCTGCATTATGATTACCTCTTTAAAAATGAGTTTATTGTTTTGTTTTTTTCAATGGCGGTTGTGACCGCAATTCCTGCAATTATACCTATGATACCCTGCATAACGTTTGAAAAAATGCTTCCTGCTGCCGCAATGCCGTAGCCGAGGATGATTGCCTCATAACCGAAATATCCGAACACCATTATTGCCTCTGCAACAATACCTCCGATAATTTTACCGATGAACGGATTTTTATTCAAAGCTTTTACAACAAAATATGCTGCAACCGCCATAAGTGCTTTGATAACGAATGTTGCGGGTGCATACTGCATATATCCCGAAAGAATATCGGCAAGTGCAGAGCCGAGACCTGCCGCAAGTGCGCCGTAAACGGGACCGAGAATAAAGCCTGAAAGAAGCACAAAGCAATCTCCGAGGTTGAAATATCCGTTTGTGGCAGGCGAGGGGATTTTAACAACAAAGGTTGCAACGCAGATTATCGCAGCCAATAAAGCCGAAACTGCAAGCCTCTGCAATTTTTTCTGTTTCACTTTTATCATCTCCGAAATAAAAGTATAATCCAAAACAAAAGATATTTCAAGGTGTCATTTATTGTGATTTTTAACATAAATATTCAATTGTTATCTTGAAAAAATGGATGCTCTGTGATATAAAATAAATAAACTCTTTATTTTTAGGAGGTACTATGAAGATTAAAGCATATCACAAGGATTTGGGCAGCCTGCACATAGGCTGCGAAGACCCCAGAGCATATTTTATTCCTTATCAGACCGAAGAGGCTGCTCTTTCGGGCAAAAGAAACGAATCGGATTATTTCACAAGCCTTTGCGGCGAATGGAATTTTAAGTTTTATAACTCATTTGAGGATATCGGAGAGGATTTTCTTAATGCTGATTTTCCGGACACGATTCCCGTGCCCAAGTGCTGGCAGACTCAGCTCGGCAAGGGTTATGATGTGCCTCTTTACAGCAATCTTTTCTATCCCTTCCCCCTTGACCCGCCTCATGTTCCCGATGAAAATCCCGCAGGTCATTATAACAGAAAGTTCTATATCAATAAGAAAGACGGCAAGAGCTATTATATCAATTTTGAAGGCGTTTCTTCATGCTTCTATCTCTATGTGAACGGTGAATTTGCCGCTTACAGCCAGGTAAGCCATTGCACAAGCGAAGTTGATATCACAGATAAGCTTCTTGACGGCGAAAACACAATTGACGTTGTTGTTGTCAAATGGTGTGACGGAAGTTATCTCGAAGACCAGGACCATTTCAGACTCTCGGGTATTTTCAGAGAGGTTTATATTCTTGAAAGAGCTGAAAGCCACATCAAGGATATTTATATCAAAACAGATCTTGCCGACGATATGAAATCTGCAGATATCTATATCAAGGATATTCTCTGGTACGGCGATGAAGAGAATTTTGAATATAAGCTTATTTCACCCGACGGAGATGTTGTTTTCTCGGGCAACGAGCTTGATTTCACAATTGAAAATCCTGTTCTCTGGAACAGCGAAAATCCGAAGCTTTATACTCTCCTTGTTTCAATGGGCGGCGAGATTATTCCCTTTAAAATCGGTATCAAGAGAATTGATTTCAGGGGCAATGTTGCTTATGTCAACAATCAGCCGATAAAGCTTTACGGAATCAACCGTCACGATTCCAACCCCGAAACGGGTTATTACTGCAGCAGAGAGGATATGCTCCGTGATATTCATATTATTAAAAAGGGTAACTGCAACACAGTAAGAACATCTCACTATCCCAATGCACCCGAATTCCTTGAACTCTGCGACGAATACGGTCTTATGGTTGTTGACGAAGCGGATATTGAAACCCACGGCATGGGCTTTGAATACCGCGACACATGGGATTGGATGCGCTGGTCAAAGCTTTCAACCGATGACGAGTGGGAGCCTGCCTATGTTGACCGTGCACAGCGTCTTTTTGAAAGAGATAAGAACCATGCCTGTGTTATCATGTGGTCGCTCGGAAACGAATCAGGCTGTGGCAAAAACCACAGAGCGATGGGCAAATACATAAAGAGCCGTGAACCCGAAGCTGTTATTCACTATGAGAATTCACATCTTGAATTCAAGGCTGTTCCCATCGGTGAAAATTACAGCGATATTTCCGATGTTGAAAGCCGTATGTATTCATCTCTTGAATATACCGAGGAATACGCAAAGAACAAAAACTCCAAAAAGCCGTTCTATTTCTGTGAGTTTGTTTGTTCATTGACAACAGGCGATATCCATGCTCACTGCGATTTATTCAGAAAATATCCTGCAATCTGGGGCGGCTGCATCTGGGAATATGCCGATCACTCAATCAAGGTTGCCGATAATGCATACCGTTACGGCGGCGATTTCGGCGATTATCCCCATAACTCAACCTGCTGCATAGACGGTCTTGTTTTTGCCGACAGAAGTATGCGTCCCGGTTTCTATGATATGAAAAAAGGTTATCAGCAGTTCGGTGCTGAATATGAGAACGGCAGGATTACCGTTAAAAACTACCGCTATTTTGAAACTCTTTCCGATATGTATATCAAGTGGAGTCTTGATGTCAACGGCGAAAGCGTAATGAACGGCAGAATTGACGATACAGATATCGCACCTCAGGGCACAAAGGAATACGCTCTCTTTGATGATGCACCCGAAAGCGATTGCTGCTACCTCACCCTCACATTCCACGAAAAAGCAGACAGAAAATGGGCGGAAGCAGATTATGAAACAGGCTGGATTCAGTTTGATTTATCTGTTGAACAGTCAAAAAATCAGTTCACCGCAAACCTTCCCGCTGTAACAGAGGGAGACAGATATGTCACAATTGAATCAGATGATGTTGTTTACACATTCGATAAACCCTACGGCAGAATTTCATCCGTTCTTTGCGCAGGAAAAGAAATGCTCTCCGAACCGGTCAAGGTTGAAATGTGGAAAGCTCACGCATGGAATCAGCTCGGTGATGCGGATGACAGACGTTCGGCAGCTCTTCAGGCTGTTGTTCAGAAAACTTATTCCGCAACCGTTTCCGAAGAATCCGACTGCATAAAAATCACTTGCCCCGTTTCACTCGGCGGACCTGCTGTTGTTCCGGTGCTCAACGGTGAAATGACATATAAGTTCTACGGTGACGGAAGTGCCGTTATCGGATTTAACGGCGAATACAGAAATCTCATGGTTGAAATGGGCATGAAGCTTCCGAGATTCGGATTTGCGTTCAGACTTAAGGGCGGTTATGAGAATATGGAATTCTTCGGCAAAGGTCCTCAGGAAGCATATGCCGACCGTCATCTTGCCGCACGTTACGGAAAGTTTGAAACAACAGTTTCCGAAAATTTTGTTCCATATATCAAGCCCATCGAAAACGGTGCACATTTCGGAACAAGATACGGTACTGTTTCAAACGGCGAAAACGGCATGATTTTTGCTCCTGCAAGCGAAAAGACATTCTTCTTCAACGCTTCGCACTTCACACCGCATATGCTTGAAGAAACAAAGCATAACGATGAGCTTGTTCCTCTTGAAGATACAATTGTTTATACCGATTACCGCATTGATGTTCAGGGCGGTCACGGCAGATATGACGAGGTTGAACCCGACCGCAAGTGGGGATTTGAACCCTTTGAATTCTCAACCGCGTTCAAACCTTTCTGCGGCGAAATCAAACCGTTTGAATTTATAAATAAGAACAGATAAATTATTACTCCCCATGATTCGGACAGAGAATCATGGGGAGTTTTTTACAGTATAATGCAGATAAGTCCGCTGCAGCCTTCGTTGATAACTCTTTCAAGCGTTTCGCGAAGCTTCAGCCTTGCATCACCCGGCATTCTGTAAAGCTTGTTGTGCAGTCCTTCATTGACAAGCTGATGAAGCGATGTGCCGAAAATGTTTGACTGCCATATCATTGACGGATTTTCTTCAAATTCCTTAAGCAGATATTTTATTAATTCTTCGCTCTGTGATTCCGAGCCTACTATCGGTGCAACCTCGGTCTGAATATCCGCTTTCATGATGTGGAGTGAGGGTGCGCTTGCTCTGAGTCTGACACCGTATCTGCCGCCCTGCTTCATAATTTCGGGTTCTTCGAGCGATAAATCTTCTATGTCGGGGAGAACGATTCCGTATCCCGTTGCCTCAACTTCGTCAAGAGCGTTCTGAATGCGCTTGTAGCCGCTTTGCGCTGCGGATAATTCCTTGAGCTTCTGCATAAGCTCATGCTCGTTTTTAACGGCGATTCCCGTTTCTTCTTCAATGATTCTGAAGAAAAGGGCTGGGTGGAGAACAACATTTATCTTTGCGCTTCCCGTTGCAAGATTCATGCTTTCAACTCCCGAGGCGGCAATATATTCACCCGAGGCAATTTCGTTTGAGAAATTCTTGACATCGCGGACTTTTTTCAGGTTTTCCGCAAGTGAACTGATTCTGCCGAAAACATCCGAGCGAAGCCAATGCGATTTGTCAAGTGAAGTTATCCAGCCGGGAAGGTCAACTCTGATTTCCTTGAGGGGGAATTCCGATAAAACCTGCGAAAGAATGTCTGAAATATCGTTCTGACCGAGCTCAAGGCAGTTTACCGCAACAACGGGAACACCATAGCTGTCAGTCATTTCCGCGGCAAGCTTTTTTGAAGCAACGGAGCTTGGCTCTTTGCAGTTGAGAAGAACAACAAAAGGCTTTTCAAGCTCCTGCAATTCACCGATTACTCTTTTTTCGGCTTCGGCATATTCTTCTCTCGGAATGTCACTTATAGAGCCGTCAGTTGTAACAACAAGTCCGATTGTGGAGTGCTCGGATATGACCTTCTGAGTGCCTATTTCAGCTGCCATGTTGAACGGAATTTCTTCGTCAAACCACGGAGTTTTTACCATTCTCGGGTTTTCACCCTCAATATATCCGAGTGCTGAGGGCACAATATATCCCACGCAGTCAATCATACGCACTTTCATTCTTGATTTTGAGGGGAGTGTTATTTCAACCGCATCTTCGGGAATGAATTTCGGTTCTGTTGTCATGATTGTTCTGCCTGCCGATGACTGCGGAAGTTCATCTGTTGCTCTTTCGCGGCGCTGTGAGTCCTCAATATTCGGCAAAACCATGTTTTCCATGAACTTTTTGATAAATGTGGATTTGCCCGTTCTTACGGGACCTACAACTCCGATGTAAATATCTCCGCCCGTTCTGGCGGCAATATCATTATAAATATTGTTGACAGCCATTATAATTCCTCCGAATCCATTGATTTTTTGTTTCTGTAAAATCTATGCATTTCTGGGACGGTATATGACTGAAAAAAACACGGACCGCTTCGAATGAAACAGTCCGTGCCCTGATTTTTATTTGTTTATTGCATCTTTTATAAGAATAATGATTGAGTCGATAATGATTTTTTCATCGCTTCTGTTATCTTTTTCTTTTGCGCCTTCAACCGCTTTCATTTCTCCGTCCCTGATTTCCATGAACTGCGGATAATCGGGATTGGAGTTAACCGTCGGCTGACCGTCAAAAAGAATAAGCCATGTTATAAATTCAAGATACGGTTCAAAGAATTCATTATGAGGATTGCCCTTTATATACCATGTTTGTTCGGGATAAGCGCTTGTTGAGGCGTCGATTATGTTGTCAGGGGAAACGTGATTGTGTCCGCATGAGGTATTCTTCTGCTTATAATTATCGCCGAGAGTTTCACCCATTTTTGCAACCGTTGCGCCGATGCTCATATATTCCGTATCAATAAGGAAATCCGAATGGTTTTCTTTTTCTTCGGTTACGGGAATGCTTGAAATATTATACCCGAATGCGCTCACGATTGCTGTGCCGTTTGCTTTTGCGGCATCAATGAGTTCTGTTAATCTGCACTGAACATTGTAGTGATAATAGTCGGTTTTCTTTTCAAGCTCATCATATTTGTCAAGACCTCTGAAGGTTGCTTTCTTTGCATCTTCATAATATTCGTCGGGAACGAATGACCATACACCGGGCATTGTACCCATAACGTCAATCAGATAATCGTCAAATATTCTGTCAAGCTGTTCATCAAGGATTTTCTGAACGAAATCAAGAAGAATTCCCGTTACACCGCAGTCATTGAGAATTGAAATGACGGCGCCAGCAAGCTGTGCGGTAACATCTTCATATCCCATGATTCCCATTACAAATTCGGCAACAGCATCTTCTTTTCCTTTAACAGTGCAGGTCCTTGTGAGAAGCGCACCGACGAGTGAAAGCCCCTGATAAGCGGGGGAGAGGAAAACAATCTTCTCTATACCGTCGCTTCCGTAAAGGTGAAGGTATGATGCAACAACCGTGTTGCCCTGGCTGTGGCTTGCAAGAACAATTCTGCTGTGTCCCGTGAATTCCTTGACATGCTTAATATATTCATGCAGACCCTTTGCATTGTCAACGGGGTCAAGACGCCAGTCATATGTATATTTGAATTCGGATTCATTATCAATATCCTTATTATCAAAAGCATAGACAGCGGTTTTGTGTCTGTCCTCGGAGGGGAGAGTGCAGGGGTCAATGCCTGTGTTTTCCCTTGCCGTTCCGTCGGGATTGCAGCCTGCTTCAGAAAGAATTTTATCGGCCGCATCAATGGCATATTCTCCGAATTTATCATAGTTGCTTATCAGAAGTGCTCCGACAGCTTTAAGAATATCGGGAATCGCATCGGTTATTGCATCGCTTTCGGGAGGAAAAACCGAAACTTCATTTTCGGTTCCGGGATATTTGTAAATAGCTTCACCGAAACCGGGAACATAAACAACGGGAAGAACGCCGCAGCTGCATTTTTCAGCAGAAGCAAATGTCGGCGCAGCCAATGAGAAAACAATAACAAAAGCGAGAATGATGCTTATAATTTTCTTCATAATAGACTCTCCTTAACTGAATAATATGCTCAAAGCAAAAAGTGCCTGTGCAGGGAAATATGTTAATGCAACCAGCTTATCGTTGCATTTGAGTTTGGGTTTTCCGTAAAGCGAAACGGCAAGAAAAGTGTCGGAAAGGAGAAATAATCCGCCCGCCGCAACAAGGCATAAGCCGAATTCCTTTTCTCCGTTTATTATCGAAACCGTACCTCTCGAAACAGCGAAAATAAACGAAAACATCAGAAGAAACGAATAAAGAATCATTATCCTTCTGCCTTTCGGAAATCTGATTTTATCAATAACCACCTCAAGCACCGCTGCAACACAGAGAGCGAGAAAACCTAGAATAATTTGCTTCCTGTATAACCAAAGCGACGGCTGACAGCGAACAATGAAAGTGTAAAGATAAATAATATGACCTATCGAAAAGAAAAGAACGCCCGTCATAAAATATTTACTGTTTTTGTAATCGAGCCAGAAATCTCCGAGCAATCCGAAAAACAGCGCAGCAACCATGAGAAGCGAATATTCAGAAAACCGGCTGATAATTGCTGCTGATATGCCCGTCAGAAAAAACAGCGATGAGCAGAGCATTTTTGAGTGAAGCGGTTTTTTCATAAAAAACGGAACAAACTGCGAAAGTACGGTTGTTACTGCAGTTAAAATACAAAAGATAATCGGGATAATATTACAGTTTGACACGGAAATCTTCCTTTCTTTGCATTATGAAAATTTTGCCGCCTGAGTTGTTGCAAGAATATCGCATCTCTCATTTTCGGGATGCCCTGCATGACCTTTGACCCAGATGATTTTGTATTCATGTTTATTGATTTCGGATATGAGAGTTTTCCAGAGCTCGGGATTGAGAACAGGCTTTCCGTCGGATTTCTTCCAGCCTTTTTTCATCCAGTTCCAAATCCAGCCCTGCAAAAACGCATCTGCAACATACTTTGAATCCGTATAAATCGTGACTTCACATTTCTGGTTAAGCTTTTTGAGAGCTTCTATAACTGCGGTAAGCTCCATGCGGTTGTTTGTTGTTGATGCTTCGCCGCCGCTGAGTTCAAGCTCATGACCGCCGTAGCGCAGAATTGCGCCCCATCCTCCGGGCCCGGGATTACCCGAACAAGCTCCGTCGGTATAAATATCAACCTTTTTGAGTTCTGACATACTTAATAATTCTCCGTCCGGTAATTTTAATGATAAATATTATAACATCAGTTTTTTTGTTTAACAATAGAAAAATCGGTTATTCGTAAAATTTTTGCCAATAATAATGCATGAGTATTTTACAGGAGTTGGTTTGATGAAAGCAGTAATAATGGCTGGAGGAGAGGGAAGCAGATTAAGACCCATAACCTGCACCGCGCCAAAGCCTATGGCAAAAATCCTCGGAAAGCCGATAATTGAGTATGTTTTTGATACTCTTATTGCAGGAGGCGTTACTCATGCCGCTGTAACTCTCGGCTATCTTCCGCATATAATCGAAAACAACTATGAACAAGGCTATAAAAATCTTAAACTGGATTTTATCAGAGAGGATGAACCTCTCGGAACTGCGGGAAGCGTGAAAAATGCAGCGGCGGATTTCAATGAACCGTTTGTTGTTATCAGCGCCGATGCCATGTGCGATTTTGATATCGGAAAAATAATGCTTTATCATAAAGCGAGCGGTGCGGCTGTGACAATAGTTGCGACCGATGTTGATGACCCGCGCGAATTTGGTGTTGTGAAAGTTGGAGAGGAAAACAGAGTGCAAGGCTTTCTTGAAAAACCTTCGTGGAGTCAGGCGGTAAGCAGTCTTGCAAATACGGGAGTTTACATCATAAATCCCGAATGTCTGAAACTCATTCCGAACGGCAAAAAATATGATTTTGCATCGGATTTATTTCCGCTTATGCTTGAAAGGGATATGCCTGTTTACTGTTATCATACTGACGGGTATTGGTGTGATGTGGGTAACGCGGGGACATATCTTAAATGCCAGAACGATGCTTTTGACGGAAAATTTAATCCGCCCGTCGGCTGCTGTGCAAGCGGTATTTACGTTAAGGATAAGCTTCCTGTGGGTGATTATTCAATAAATCCACCCGTATATATCGGTTCGGATGTTGAGATATGTGACGGTGCGGTGATCGGTCCTTATGCGGTTGTTGATGATAATTGTTACATCGGTGAAAATGCGAGGGTCAGAAGAAGCACCGTGCTTGAAAACTGCTCTCTTGCCTCAGAAGCTTCGGTAACGGGTGCGGTTGTTTGCTCGGGTGCGGCGCTGAAAAAGGGTGCGGCAATGTTTGAAGGAAGCATCGCAGGGTCGGGATGTGTCATCGGAGAAAGTGCAAGCATCAGACCGAATGTGTTTGTCTGGCCGGGCAAAATCATCGGTTCGGGTGCGACTGTTTCCGATAACGTGAAATACGGAAGCGTAAAAACCGAATTTTTAGGAGAAAACGGTGTTGATGAAGATTGCGGTGCCATGCTGAATGCAGAAACTTGCGTAAAACTCGGATATGCGGTTTCGGCTTCAAAAAACGGCAAAAAAATTGGTGTCGGTCATGACGGAACAAAAAAAGCAGCTGTTATGCAGCTTGCACTTTCGGCAGGTCTTGCAGACGGCGGAAGCACCGTATGGGATTTCAGTGAATGCTTTGAGGCCCAGCTGAATTTTCTTGTTAATTTTTGCGGACTTGATTCGGGAATGTTTGTTTCGCAGACGGAAAACAGTCGGATTTCTCTTTGCGGAGAATACGGTCTGCCGCCTTGCAGAGCTTTTGAAAGAGAAATTGAAAGCGGTATGAGCAGATGCGAATTCCGTCAGACAGATGAAAAATCAGTTAAGGAAATATCCGATATGTCGGGAATAAAACTGCTTTATACTCAGGAACTCATGAAGCAATTCACGGGCACTTTCAATGGATTTACGGCATCCGTAAGCTGTGAAAACGGTAAAATATCGGATTTGCTCAGCGGCTGTTTTTCTAAATTCGGAATAAAGGAAAAATCTGCTCCGATATTCAGAATAAACTGTTCGGGCACTCATGTTACGGCTGAAACCGACAGCAATAAATATGAGTTTGATAAGCTTCTTGCAATCTGCTGTTATGATGAAATGAGAAAAGGCAGAGATGTTGCCGTGTCGTACAGCTCACCTGATTATCTTGATATTATTGCGGAAAATTGTGGCAAAAAGGTTATGCGTTATCTCACAACTCCTGCCGATAATTCGGATGCCGCGGCAAGAAAGCTTGCCTCAAAGCAGCTTTTTCCGAGAGATGCGCTTTTTATGTGCGCAAGGATAATTTCAATTATGAATGAGAGATGCATGACGCTTGATTCCCTTGCTTCAGAACTGCCTCAAAAATTTATAGAGAGAAAGGTTTTCTCCGTGAATTTCCCGGCATCAAAGCTTTCCGCAGTAATGGAAAGCAATGATAACGAAACCAAACATTTAAGCGAAGGAATAAAGCTTGTGCGTGAAGAAGGCAGTCTGCTTGTTATTCCCGAAAGAGGGGGCGGAAGAATAAAAGTTTTTGCCGAGGCAGATACGATGGAGGCAGCCCGTGAATTGTGTGCCGATATTGAAGAAATCATAAAATCTGTTTCGGATTAATACACTTATTTATATATATTAATATTTTATTTACTTGACATTATTAGTATAAAAAGATATTATATATTCTGGGGTATGAGCAGTTACCCCTGATTACATATAAATTGATGAAATTGTACATATTGAAATAAAAATTCAGAACAGGAGATTATATGCAAAAAAAGAACAATGCTGTGAACAAAGATAATAATCAGAAATCACAGAAAAACAAATCCAATCAGAAATGGCAGAAAAACCGTTCAAATCAGTTTAAGCAGACAAAGAAGAATACCGCCTCAAAATCCAGAAACGGTTCTGCGAAAAAATACAGAAAAGTAAACGAGCTGCCCATAAAGATTTCCTTCCTCGGAGGTCTAAATGAAGTCGGAAAGAACATGACTCTTTATGAATACAAAGAAGATATGTTTCTCGTTGACTGCGGTCTTGCATTTCCTGACCCTGAAATGCTCGGTGTTGACCTTGTAATACCAGATTTCAGCTATGTTGAAAGAAATGCCGATAAAATCAAGGGCATAGTTATTACTCACGGCCACGAGGACCATATAGGCGGTCTTGCTTATCTTCTCAAAACGGTGAACATTCCCGTTTACGGAACGAAGCTTACCATCGGTCTCATTCAGGGCAAGCTCAAGGAACACGGCATTCTCTCAAGTGCAAAGCTTCATGAAATTGCACCCGGAGATGTTGTTGAACTCGGTGAATTCACCGTTGAGGCAATCCATGTAAACCACTCGATTCCCGATGCAATCGCTCTTGCAATCAAATGTGAATGCGGAACTGTTGTCCAGACGGGTGACTTCAAGATTGACAGCACTCCCATTGACGGCGGAATGATTGACCTTTCACGTTTTGCGCAGCTCGGTGAAGAAGGTGTTCTCGCTCTTCTTTCCGACTCAACAAACGCCGAAAGACCCGGATATACAGAAAGCGAGCGTAAGGTGGGCGAATCCTTTGATGTTCTTTTCAGAAGAGCAGGCAAAAGCAGAATCATTGTTGCAACCTTCGCTTCAAATATCCACAGAGTTCAGCAGATTATCAATGTTGCAAGTGCTCTCGGCAGAAAGGTTGCCATAATAGGCAGAAGCCTTGAAAATGTTGTTAATATCAGTGCACAGCTCGGGTATCTCAATATTCCTGACAATGTGCTTATAAATGCCGATTTGATTAATAAATATCCTGCTGACAGTCTTGTAATTATTACAACGGGCAGTCAGGGCGAGCCGATGTCGGCACTTTCGAGAATGGCTTTTTCAGATCACAGAAAGGTTGAAATCTGCCCCAACGATTATGTTATTATTTCCGCAACTCCGATTCCGGGCAACGAGAAAATGGTGGGCAAGGTTGTTAATGAACTTCTGAAGCTCGGAGCTCATGTTATCTATGAAAAGATGTACGATGTTCATGTTTCGGGTCACGCTTGTCAGGAAGAACTCAAGCTTATAATGGGTCTTGTAAAACCCAGATATTTTATTCCCGTTCACGGCGAACAGAAGCATCTTCGCAAGCATGCGCTTCTTGCCGAGGGAATGGGAATAGAAACAGAAAATATTTTCATTGCGGATAACGGCTATGTTGCCGAAATAACAAGCAAATCAATCAAAAGCGGTGCGCCTGTGCCTGCAGGTAAGGTCTTTGTTGACGGTTCGGGTGTCGGAGATGTCGGAAGCGTTGTTCTCCGTGACAGAAAGCATCTCGGTCAGGACGGCATTATTGTTGTTACTGCTTCGATTGACTATGAAACTGGTCAGCTCATTGCAGGTCCGGAGGTTGTTTCAAGAGGCTTTGTTTATGTCAAAGAAGCCGAGGAGCTTATTGAGCAGGCAAGAAAGGTTGCCGAGAAATGTCTTGAAAACTGCTATTATAACAACATCAGCGATATCGGTGCTATAAAAGGCAAGCTCAGAGATGCCGTTTCGCATTTCGTATATGATAAAACAAAGAGAAGTCCCATGATTCTTCCGATTCTTATGGAGGTTTAAATGAAATTCAAGGGTTTTTGGTATGACGGTTTGTTGATTAGTCTTGCGGCCGCGGTTTCTGCGGTGTTTATCGTTATGGCCGTTTTTGTTGAACCGAGGCTTGCAATTGCAGAGGGTATTGCATTTTTGATTGTTTGCGTTATAGCGGTTTACAGAGCTTTGTCTGCCAAAAAGAGATATAAGCGTTTTATAGCAAAAACATCAAGAAAACTGGATTTTACCGATAATAAAGTGTTGTCAAACTATCCGTTTCCCGTTGCTGTATGTGACGAGAACGGTTACATAACGTGGTACAGCGACCGTTTTCTGAATGAAATTTCGCTCGGTGAAATCACTGCAACCGAAAAAGTGAGCAAATATCTCGGAGGCAGAAAGCCCGATAGTATAGGTGATGATGAAGAAATCAGAGTTTCCGTAAACGGTAAACATTATATCGTTTACACAGTCAGATATATTTCGGGCGGCAAAAAATACTGCGGATTTTATTATCTCGACAATACCGCACTCAGACAAACGGAAATAGAATACTATGACTCAAGACCATACGCGGTTCTGATTGAACTTGATAATCTCGACGATTCACGTTCCGATTTCAGAGACAGCGAAAGAACCGAGATTAAAAGCCAGATTGAAGCTTCTCTTGATAACTGGAGTGAATCGTTTGACAGCGTGCTGAAAAAAATCAGTGATGACAGATATCTTGTTGTTACCGAAAAGAAAAATTTCACCCGCATGGTTGAGGACAGATTTTCCGTTCTTGAAACAGTCCGTAATTTTGAATTCAAGGGAAAAAAATCGGGTGCAACTCTTTCGGTTGGTGTTTCGTCCGGCGACACAATCAAAAAGTGTGAAAAGGGTGCAAGAAAGTCTCTTGAAATGGCACTCGGCAGAGGCGGCAATCAGGTTGCAATCAAAACAAAGGACGGCTATGATTATATCGGCGGTGTTTCCAAGAGTGCGGAAAAGCGTACGAAAGTTAAAAGCCGTGTTGTCGGCTCGGCACTTTCCGAGCTTATCAAATCGAGCAGCAATGTTATTATAATGGGTCATTCCTATACAGACCTTGACGCAATAGGTGCGGCGGCAGGCATGGCTTGTGCCGTTCAGAGCTTCGGAACTCCCGTTTATATTGCAACCGATAAAAAGAAATCTCTCGCATCAAGGCTTATCGAAAAGCTTGAAAACGAGGGCATGGGTGATGTGATAACCACTCAGGAAAACGCTCTTGAAATGCTCGATAAAAAGAGCCTTCTTATTGTTGTTGATACTCATATAGAAAGCTTTGTTGAGTTTCCGAAGCTTTACGAAAAGGCGGAAACAAGAGTTATAATAGACCATCACAGAAGAGCGGTTACGGATATTGAAAGTGCGGTTATATTCCATCACGACCCCGGTGCTTCATCCGCGTGCGAAATGGTTACGGAGCTTCTTCCGTATATAAATTCTGAAATCAATATCACGAAAACGGTTGCGGAAGCTCTTCTTGCAGGCATTATGCTTGATACCAAGGATTTTGTTATCGGAACGGGTGTCAGGACTTTTGAAGCGGCGGCATTCCTTAAGGACAAAAACGCTGATACCGTAAGCGTTAAAAAGCTTTTTGCAAATTCGCTTGAAATCAATAAGCTTCGCACAAAGGTTATTTCCGAAGCGGAAAGCTATATGCGCTGTGCAATATCCGTTGCGGATTTTTCTTCTCCCGATATAAGAATAATCTGCGCTCAGGCGGCAGATGAGCTTCTTAAGGTCAACGACATAAAAGCTTCATTTGTTATGTTTGAAAGCAATGATATGGTTTGTATTTCTGCAAGAAGCTTCGGAGAAATCAATGTTCAGATTATTATGGAATCTCTCGGCGGCGGCGGTCATCAGACCATGGCTGCTTGTCAGCTTAAGGGCTGTAAAATAATTACGGCAAGAGAAAAGCTCGAAAGAGCAATAAAAGAATTTTTTGAAATAAATTCATAGTGAAAATTGTGTTAAAACAAACTCTAAGTAAGGAGATAAGAATATGAAAGTTGTATTATTACAGGATGTAAAAGGACTCGGTAAGAAAGGTGAACTTGTCAATACTTCAGACGGTTATGCAAGAAACTTTCTTTTCCCCAGAAAGCTTGCTATGGAAGCAAATTCTCAGGCTATGAGCGAGCTCAAAAACAGAGAGGCTTCCGAAAAGCACCGCATTGAAACCGAAATTGCCGCAGCAAAGGCAAGTGCTGCAAAAATTGAAGGCAAAACCGTTAAGTTTTCAGCAAAAGCAGGCACAAACGGCAAGCTTTTCGGCTCGGTAACGTCAAAGGATGTTGCAGAAGCAATTTCCAAGGAATTCGGACTCAAACTTGATAAGCGTAAGGTTGTTGTTGACGATATAAAAACCTTCGGCACATATCCCGTTGAGGTTAAGCTTTATAACGGAATTTCCGCATCAATGTTTGTAATGGTAGGCGAATAAAATGGCAGATAACAGTTTGCTTTCTTTTGACAATATACAGATGCCCTACAGCCTCGAAGCGGAGCAGGCTGTACTCGGCAGTATACTTGTAGACCCTTCCTGCCTTTCGCAGGCGGCGGTTTACATAACTCCCGAAGCATTCTATCTTCCTCAGCACGCATCCATTTTTGAAGCGATGATAAGTATTGATGCAACGGGTCAGAAGATTGACCCTCTTGTGATTCTCAACCTTCTCATTCAGCAGGGTGTTTATGACAGCGCTTCAGGAAAAAACTATCTTTTCCAGCTTAAAGACAGCGTGCCTTCAACGCAGAATGTTGAAATGTATGCAAAGATAGTGCGCGAGAAGTTCTATATAAGAACGCTTATCAATATTTCTGTTGAAACGGTTGAAAGTGCCGTTGCTCAGGAAGAAACAGCGGATGCACTTCTCGATAATGCAGAGCAGAAGATATACAATATCCGTCAGGGTAAAACAACAAACGCTCCTTCAAAACTTAAGGATATTATCGTTAACAATGTTTACGATACACTTAAGAAAATCACTGGTGAGGATAAAGAGCTTTATAAAGGCTATACAACGGGTTATTCCGATCTTGATAAGGTGCTTACGGGTCTTAACCGTTCTGACCTTATTCTTATCGGTGCCCGCCCTGCAATGGGTAAAACGAGCTTTGCGCTCAACCTTGCGCGAAACGTTGCCGCAATGGGCAAGAGAAAGGTTCTTTTCTTCTCTCTTGAAATGACCAAAGAACAGCTTGCAATGAGAGTTCTCGGTACTGAAGCACGCGTTTCAAGCATGAAAATGAGAAACGGAAATATTTCTCAGGATGAATGGATAAGGCTCGGTATGGCAACGAGTGCGCTTAATGACTGTGAGCTCTATTTTGACGATACTTCAAGCATCACCGTTCCCGAAATGAAGGCAAAGGTCAGAAGACTCGGAGGCGTTGAGTGTGTTATTATTGACTATCTCGGTCTTATCAAGGGCAGCACGAGAACGGAAAACCGTGTTCAGGAAGTCAGTGAAATAACACGAAACCTCAAAATGATGGCGAAGGACCTCAATATCCCCGTTGTCTGCTGTGCACAGCTTTCCAGAGGTACTGAGGGCAGAGGGAAATCGCACAGACCTCAGCTTTCTGACCTTCGTGAATCGGGTTCAATTGAGCAGGATGCCGATATTGTTATGATGCTTTACAGACCCGATTACTATAAAGGCGAAAAAGACGACGATGAGCAGGGTGCAGCCGAGCAGCAGGAAAATGCAAATGTAGCCGAGGTTATTGTTGTTAAAAACAGACACGGCGAAACAGGAACGGTCAATTTTGTGTTTGACGGTGAACATACTCTGTTCCTCCAGTTGGAGAAAATTCACGATGAATAATAAAATCAGAAATTCAATAGAACATTATAATATGCTTCCGGAAGGCGCGTCGGTTGTTGCGGCGGTATCGGGCGGAAGTGACTCTATGGTTCTTTTGAATGTTCTCAATTCTCTTAAAGATGAATTAAAATTTACTCTTTGTGCCGCCCATGTCAATCATTGCTTAAGAGGCGAAGATGCGGACAACGACCAGCATTTTGTTGAAGAAAAGTGCAAAGAAATGGGTGTGCCTGTTCATGTGCTTAAGGTTGACGTTGCCGCTAAGGCAAAGGAAAGCGGAGAAGGCTTTGAAGAGTGCGCAAGAAGGATAAGATATGAATTTTTCAATTCTCTCGGAGAAGAAATAATTATCGCAACGGCACATAATCTCAGCGATAAAATTGAAACCTTTCTCTTTAATTTTTCAAGAGGAAGCACTTTGAGAGGTCTTTGTTCAATTCCGTCAAAGCGTGAAAATATCATAAGACCGCTTATTGACTGCACAAAAGCGGAGATTCTTGATTACTGCAAAAAAAACGGAATTGAATATGTAACGGATGCAACAAATGCCGATGTCACGTATTCACGCAACAGAATAAGGCATAATGTTGTAAAAGAGTTTACGGTTATCAATAATTCTTTTGAAAAATGTGCAGGCAGATGTATTTCGGCAATCAGCGAGGATGAAGCCTTTCTTTCTTCGCTTGCCCGTGAATATGTTGAAAGCGCAAGATGTCAGAACGGATTCGATGCCAAAAAGCTTGCCGAAGCACCTCTTCCGCTGAAAAGAAGAGCCGTTATCAGAATAGTTGAAGAATGCACCGGAATAACTCCCGAATATAAATTTGCGGACTCAATTTGCGGCATGCTTGATAATCATGGAAAGATTCAGATTAACGGGGGAGTAACTGTCAGAGTGTGTAAAGGAATTCTTGATTTTCCGAAGGAAGCAGAAGAAGGAAAGATTTCCGAAATCGTTGACGGAAAAGCGGAATTTTTTGATTCGGTTATTGAAACGAAAATTGTTAATATTAAGGAAATAAATAATTTACAAAACATTTCAAAACAAGGGTTGGAATATTATCTTGATTGTGATAAAATAATCGGCAGACTCGTTGTAAGAAGCCGTCAGGCAGGCGATAAAATATCGCTCAAATCAAGAGGATGCACCAAAACCCTCAAAAAACTTTTCAACGAGCTTGAGATATCTCCTGAAAAACGGAATTCCGTTGCAATTTTTGCGGATGAAAAAGGTGTTGTGCTCGTTGAAGGCTCGGGCTGTGACTCAAGAGTTGCGGTAAACAAAGCAACGGAAAATGTTTTGCTTGTGAGAATAAAAAAGTGTGGGGTGTAAAATGCTTAACGATATCGAGAAAGTATATTACAGCGAAGAACAGCTTCATTCAATCGTTGAAAAACTCGGAAAACAGATAAGTGAAGATTATAAAGATAAAAACCTGCTTCTTGTAAGTGTTCTTAAAGGCTCTGTTGTTTTTATGGCAGACCTTATGAGAACAATAACCGTTCCTTGCGCGATTGACTTCATGTGCGTTTCAAGCTATAAGAGCGGAACGGAGTCATCGGGTGTAGTAAAGATTGTGAAAGACCTTGATATCAATCTTGAGGGTTACGACCTTCTGATTGTTGAGGATATTCTTGATTCAGGAAAAACTCTCAGCAGTCTTAAAAAAATCCTTATGAGCAGAAACCCCAAGAGCATAAGAATATGCACTCTTCTTGATAAACCCGAACGCAGAGTAGTTGACGATATTTTTGCCGATTATTCGGGCGCAGAGGTTCCTGATGAATTTGTGGTCGGCTACGGTCTTGATTATGATGAAAAATACAGAAACCTTCCTTATATCGGTGTTCTTAAAAGAAAGGTATATGAAAAATAAATAAGTGAATGATAATATGAGGAGTGATTTTTCCAATTGAATACTAAAAACGTCAATTCAGGCAATTTTAAAAAGAAACTGCCAACCATTTTAACCTATATTCTTATTCCTTTGCTGATTATCGGCGGTGTTACCATTTATGCGCAGACACAGAAAAAGGAAAAAACAAAATATTACGAAATTGTTGCTCTTTTCAATGAAGGCAAGGTTTCCGAATACAACCTCAACCTCAGCAGCGGTGCATTGACATATAAGCTTAAGGGCGATGATAAGAAGGTTTATACCTTCAGCGTCCCTAATGTGAACCTTTTTGTTGATGACGTTCATGAGGATGTTATTAAGTTTAACACCGAAAATCCCGATCAGAAGATAAAGGCTGATTATATTGCTGGTTCAACCGGTCAGTGGCTTTATAATATTGTTCCCACGCTTCTTCTTCTCCTTGCAATGGGCGGACTGACATTCTTTATGTTTAAGAGAATGAATCAGACAATGTCAAATGAAAACAACCGTACTTTGAGCTTCGGTAAAGCAAGAATCAAGCAGGCAAAGGACGAAAAGAGAAAGACAACATTCAAGGATGTTGCAGGTGCGGACGAAGAAAAGGAAGAACTTGAAGAAATCGTTGAATTCCTCAAGAATCCCAATAAATTCGATACTCTCGGTGCAAGAATTCCCAAGGGTGTTCTTCTTGTAGGCCCTCCGGGAACGGGTAAAACTCTTCTTGCAAGAGCAGTTGCAGGCGAAGCGGATGTTCCTTTCTTCTCAATTTCGGGTTCCGATTTCGTTGAGATGTATGTCGGTGTCGGCGCATCGAGAGTCCGTGACCTCTTTGACCAGGCAAAGAAGAATTCGCCGTCAATCATTTTTATTGATGAAATTGATGCGGTAGGCCGTCACAGAGGTGCAGGCATGGGCGGCGGACATGACGAAAGAGAACAGACACTCAACCAGCTGCTTGTTGAAATGGACGGCTTCGGTGCAAATGAGGGAGTTATCGTTATTGCGGCAACAAACCGACCCGATATCCTTGACCCCGCACTTCTCCGTCCCGGCAGATTTGACCGTCAGGTAACAGTAAATTATCCCGATACAAAGGGCAGACTCGAAATTCTCAAGGTTCATGCAAAAGGCAAACCCATCGCTCCCGATGTTGACCTTAACAGCATTGCTCATGCAACAATCGGATTTACGGGTGCAGACCTCGAAAACCTTCTCAATGAAGCGGCTCTTCTTGCTGCAAGAATTGATAAGAAGGCAATCACAATGGAAGAAATTGACGAGGCAGCTCTTAAGGTTCAGGTAGGTTCGGAAAAGAAATCCCATAAAATGAACGAAAAAGCAAAGAAGCTTACCGCTTATCACGAAGCCGGTCACGCGGTTTCGAGCTTCTATCTTGAACATGAAGACCCTGTTCACCAGATTTCAATTATTCCAAGAGGTATGGCAGGCGGTTATACGCTTTACAGACCCACTGAAGAAAAGAATTATACTTCCAAGAACGAAATGCTTGACAGCCTTGTAGGTCTCCTCGGCGGACGCGTTGCGGAAGCTCTTGTTCTCGGTGATATTTCAACCGGAGCTTCAAACGATATCGAAAGAGCAACCGAAATCGCAAGAAACATGGTTACAAAATACGGTATGAGCGAAAAGCTCGGACCAATTGCATTCGGCGGCGGAAACCGCGAGGTTTTTCTTGGCAAGGATTACGGTCAGGTGCGTAACTATTCCGAAACCGTTGCTTCACAGATTGATGAGGAAATTGAAGAAATCATCAGAAATGCTTACGGCAGAACGGAATCAATCCTCACAGAGCATATGGATAAGCTTCATATTGTCGCTCAGAAGCTCTTTGAGCATGAGAAGATGACGGGCGAAGAATTTGCCGCAATTATGACAGAAACAGTTACAGAACCGTCTGCAGACGAAATTACAGAATAAATCATAATCACCGCAGAGTTTTTCTGCGGTGATATATATGTAGGGTGTGAAAACCATGAGAATGAGAAAGAAAAAACATCTTGAGGAGCGTCTTGAAAAATGTGACAATGTGCTGACTCTTTTCAGTGATGACTGCAATTTTAATACTGCGATTGAAAAGAAAGAATATATTGACACCGAAGAGCTTTTCGGTAACAGCAATCCGGTTGTGCTTGAAATCGGCTGCGGCAAAGGGAAATTCGCCTGTGAACTTGCAAAGCAAAACCCCGATATCAATGTACTTGCACTTGAAAAGTGTGCCAATGTCATTGTTATGGCGAGTGAAGCGGCGACAAATGAAAACATAACCAATCTCAAATTTCTTCGCTGCGGTGCGGAATATCTTGAGAAATACATAAAGCCTGAGTCGATTGAACGAATTTATCTGAATTTTTCATGCCCGTATCCCAAGAAAAGATATGCAAACCACCGTCTCACAAATGAGCGTTTCCTTAAAAGCTACAAAGTAATACTCAAAAAGGGTGCGGAGATACATCAGAAAACCGATAATATGCACTTCTTTGAATATTCAATCGAGCAGCTTACGGGCAGCGGATTCAGCCTTAAGAATATTTCCCTTGACCTTCATAACAGCGATTTTGAGGGCAATATCGAAACCGAGTATGAACACAGGTTTTCATCAATGGGCATGCCGATTTACAGGCTTGAAGCTTATCTTAAATAAAACAAAAATCCGAGGATTAACCTCGGATTTTTTTATGCCTTTTTTGAGATTTTTCCGATTGATAAACAAATCAGAAAAACAACTATATTCGCCGCAACGATTGTTGAGCCGACGGGTGTGCCGTAAAGAATTGCGATGAAAATACCGATAACCGCACATATAACCGAGATAACGGCAGAGCTGATTATAACCGAAAAGAAGTTTTTGAAAATTCTCATTGCCGAAAGGGCAGGGAAGATAATCAGAGCCGAAATGAGGAGTGCACCGACAAGCTTCATTGCAAGCACGATAACAACGGCTGTGATAACGGCTATGAGCGTGTTGTAAGCCTTTGCGTTTGTGCCCGTTGCCGAAGCGAAGCCTTCATCAAAGGTTACCGCAAAAATCTTGTGATAGAAAAGAACAAAAACAAGAATAACAACAGCTGCAAGCACGGCGCAGAGAATGACATCGGACTTTGAAAGAGTCAGAATTGATGTTGATCCGAAAAGAGTTGTGCACGCATCTCCGCTTACGTTGGGTGATGCGGAAAAAATATTCAGAAGCAGATATCCGAGTGCAAGCGCGCCGACGGATATCATTGCAATTGCCGCATCGCCCTTGATTTTGGAATTGCTTGTTATACCTAAAAGAATAACTGCCGCAATTATTGTTATCGGAAGCGTGACCGTCATTGGTGCAAGTCCGCAGACGGTTGCAACCGCCATTGCACCGAAGGCAACGTGAGAAAGTCCGTCACCAATCATTGAGTATCTTTTCAATACAAGACTTACTCCTAAAAGTGCGGCGCAAAGAGCGATAAGAACGCCTGCAATAAGCGCAAACTGAACGAAGGGGTAGCTGAAATAAGAAACTATTTTATCAATCATTTTCATGCCCTCCGTCGCAAATGAAGCAGTGACAGCCGTCACTCTTCTGATAATCCTCTTTCGTTCCGAAAAACAATGGCTTGTTGCCGATATGAAGAATATGCGAAGCAAATTCGATGGCGGCATGAATATCGTGCGATACCATGATAACCGTTGTGCCCTCGTTGTTTATGTCGCTGATAAGGCGGTAAAGATTTTTTGTAACAACGGGATCAAGACCTGCAACGGGTTCATCAAGCACAAGCAGTTTTTTTGTTGCACAGAGTGCTCTTGCAAGCAGAACTCTCTGCTGCTGACCGCCCGAAAGCTCTCTGTAGCAATCGGAAGCAAGGTCGGATATTCCGAGCTTGTCCATTATATCGTTTGCACGCTTTTTCTGTTCCTTTGAATAAAACGGACGCAGACCGCAGCCGTTGAGGCAACCCGAATAAACGATTTCTTTAACGGAAGCGGGAAAATCCTTCTGTACGGGTGTCTGCTGAGGAAGATATCCGATTTCGTTTTGTTTAAGACCGTCGCCGAATTCGATTTTGCCCGAAACAACGTTTTTCTGACCGAGCAGAGTTTTCATGAGAGTGCTCTTGCCCGAACCGTTTTCGCCTACTATGCAGAGATAGTCGCCTTTGTTAACCTCAAAATCAAGGTCTGTAACAATGGCTTTTCCCTCGTATCCGAGAGAAACTCCGCTGACTTTTATAAGTGCCATCAGTTAAGTGCCTCCCTCAGAATTTCAAGATTGTTTCTCATAATATCAAGATAATTTGTGCCTCGTGCAATATCTGCCGATGAAACCGACTGGCAGGAATCGAGAGTGAGAATTTTTGCACCCGTTTCGCTGCAAATCATTTCCGCAATTGAGCCGTCGGAGCCTTCTGTTATGATAACGGCAGGCAATTTAAGCTCTTTTGTTTTGTCAATTAAAAATGCCATTGTCTGAAAGCTTGCTTCGCTTTCGGATGAGCAGCCCGAAAATGCGGCGTGATAGTCAAGACCGTAATCTTCAACAAGATAGCGGAAGGGGAAACGGTCTGCAAAAAGAAGAGTGTTTCTGTTTGCGGACTCGATAACCGATTTATATTCTCCGTCAAGTGCGTTAAGAGAATTAATATAGTTTTCGGCATTTGTTTTGTATTTTTCCGAATTTGCCGAATCAATTTCACAAATTATTTCGCAAAGATTTTTTGTGATTTCGGCTGAGTTGCGAAGAGAGAGCCATATATGCTCATCCTTTTCGTGCTCACTTTCATGGATGTGATTGTGCTCTTTTTCCATACCTGCCACATAATCGACCTCATATGTTTCAACCATATCCATGAGTGCAACTGGTTTAAGGCTTTCCGAATTTGCTGATTTGAGTGTGCCTTCAACCCATGAATCAGAAATTCCGCCAATATAGATGAATAAATCCGCCGAAGCGATTTCAATGATATCCGTTGCGGTAGGTTCGTAGCTGTGAAGGTCAGCACCGTCATCAAGAAGAAGCGAAAGACCTTCTTCACTGCCGAGAATATTTTTAACATAGTCATACTGCGGAAATGCCGTGCAAACAATCTTAAGTCCCTCATGGCTTGTCCCGTTGCTGTTGACGCATGAACACATAACAACCGTGCACATGATAAGGCAAAGAATAATTGATAATAATTTTTTCATTTTCTCCTCCGATTATTTGCAATCGCCGCATTTGCCGAGTAAAACAGTGTGGCTGTCTATCTCGAAAGCGGTGTTTTTCTTTATATCGTTCTGTATAAGTGCGGAAACATCATGGTCAAGATGGTAAACCTTGCCGCAGTCGGTGCATTTTATGTGAAGATGACCTTCACATTTCTCGTTATTAATGAACTGATATACAAAGCTTCTGCTGTTGCCTTTGACCGTGCGGTGAACAAGACCCTCTTCAACAAGCTTTGTCATAAGACGGTAAGCTGTGCTCTGGCTTATATCATCTTCACTCATGCTGCAGACGATTTCTTCAATCGTAAAAGCTTTTTCGCTGTTTGACTGCAAAAAGTCAAGCAAAGCCTTTCGCTGATGTGTATTATATGTTTTCATATTTCCTCCGAAATTAAGAATAACTCTTAAATTATTATACACAAATGTAAACCGATGTCAATATAAAAGGTTGACTTTGGAGTGATTTTGATATAAAATATTTACATTAATTTATTATACGGAGGTATTGAAATGAAAAGGTTTGTTTCAATCGTACTCGCACTTGTGCTTGTTTTCAGCGCTTGTGCAATTTCAGCATCGGCTTATGATCTTGTTCCTCTTAAGTTTGATAAGAACGGCGAATTCAAGATTATGCACCTTTGTGACTGCCAGGACGATTTTCCTGCTGACACTAAAATGATTAAATTTATTGATACAGTTCTTAAAGAGTATCAGCCCGATATCGTTGTTCTCGGCGGCGACAATACTGTAGGTCCTGATAATATGACAGAAGAAATGAAGAGAAATGCCGTTGAAGAGCTTTGCAATGTTTTTGTTGCTAATGAACAGTATTTTACTCTTGTTTTCGGCAACCATGACCGTGAATCAAACTTTGAAAATGACGAGCTTCTTCCCATGTATCAGCTTTACGGCAAGGGCTACTGCCTTGCATATGACGAAGTTCCCTCTCTTCACGGCACAGGCACTCACAACCTTCCCGTTATGAGCTCAGACGGAACAAAGATTAAGTTCAATCTTTGGATGTTTGACTCAGGTTCACACTATATTGATGACGAAGGTAATGACCTCGGCTTTTATGACTGCGTAAGAAAAGACCAGATTGAATGGTATCAGAAAGAGAGCAACGAGCTTGCAACTCTTGCAGGCGGCAAGGTTCCTTCTCTTGCATTCCAGCACATCGTTGTCGGTGAAGTTTTTGATGCTCTTTTCCACGAGTCACTTGTTGACCTCGGAGTAGCAACACCCAAGACAAACAACGGCAAGATTTATTCATTCTTCCCCAAGACAGAGAATATTCAGGACGGTTTCCTCTTTGAATTCCCTTGCCCCAGTGAAAAGAACGAAGGTCAGTTTGAAGCAATGGTTGCTCAGAAGGATGTTCTTGCAATTTTCTCGGGTCACGACCATATCAATTCTTACACAACAGAGCTTGACGGTATCAAAATCATCAACACTCCCGGTGCAACATACAATTCATACGGCAACGAAATCACAAGAGGCATGAGAATGATTACTGTTAAGGAAAACGATCCTTGGAATTTTGAAACAGAAGTTGTTACTGTAAGCCAGTTTGCGCTTGATAACAAGGATTTTGCAGAGGATGCGGAAATCGACACATTCACAGCAGGTCTTATGCTTTTCCTCGGAGATGTTCTTCTTGCTCTCAACGAAGCAACAAAAATCTTCTCATCTGTTATCACAATGATTTTCGGATAATTCAATAAACAATTACAGGCTGCCTCGTATGAGACAGCCTGTTTTTTTATAAGAAGAAATATCTGATTAAGTAAAGTATTATCATGTGCACGGGATAGAATGCGTAGAAGCCGTATTGCAGAGCTTTTCCGCCTTTTCCTTTTCTGCCGCCGTAAAGCCAGATAGGAATAAGAGCGAAAACCGCAAATCCCTGAATGGCGATTTCGTGTGATTTTCCGAAAAGCTCAACAATAATATGCTGTCCTTCGGGAAGAACAATATGGAGCAGAATCATTGATATGAGCTGAAGCAGCCATGCAAAAGGAAAATCTCTGAAAAGATAGAACATTATTACTGTGAGGTATCCCCAGAAGCCGTAGTCGGGGAATCCGATAAATGCGGCAAGCGAAACGGGAATGAGCAGAAGAACTGATTTGATTATTGTTTTTGCTGTTTTATCTTTTCTTGCTTTATCAATCAATACTATTCCGAGCAAACCGAGAAGCAGGGTGAATATAACATTCTGATGATACGGATAAAACCAGCTTCCGCCGTAAAACAAATTGAACGGAATTTCGGATACTACGGCAAAAACCAGAAGCCTGAGAATATATTTTTTAACATTTGAAGTATGTATGAAACCTTCAGCAATCTGGAATGCAAATATGGGAAAAGTAAGTCTGCCGAGATATGTCATCCAATCGTTTCCTGAAATGAGTGTTGCCCATAAATGGTCAAGAACCATGAATATTACCGCAAGGATTTTGAGCATATCCGAGGTAAGACCGCCGAAAGGCTTTTTGTTCAGCGGACTGTTGCAGGGTAGTTTTTTGATAAGTTCTTTATTCATTTTTATCATCTCCGCGAATTATTGTCTGTAACCGTCAAGAAAATCTGCAAGTTTTTCCATTGCATCCTCAAGAGATGTAATGTCAGGCAGAAAAACAATTCTGAAATGGTCAGGCTGTTTCCAGTTGAATCCCGTACCGCAGGTTACAAGAATTTTCTTGGCTTTAAGAAGGTCAAGCGTGAATTTCTGGTCATCGGTGATGTTGAATTTTTTGGTGTCAAGCTTCGGAAATATATAAAACGCTGCTTTGGGTTTTACTGCACTTATGCCGGGAATTGCATTGAGTGCATTATAAACAAAGTTTCTCTGTTCGTATATCCTTCCGCCGGGTGCAAGGAGCGCTTCGCCGGTCTGTATTCCGCCAAGTGCAGTCTGAATAACACTTTGCGCAGGCACGTTTGAGCAAAGACGCATCGAAGAAAGAAGATTGAGACCTTCGATATATCCTTTTGCATGGGACTTTTCGCCTGCAAGGCACATCCAGCCGCTTCTGTAGCCTGCAACCTTATGTGACTTGGAAAGACCGTTGAAGCTGACAGTCAGCAAATCGGGCGCAAGAGAAGCGAGCGCAATATGCTTTTCGCCGTCAAGCACAAGGCGGTCATAAATTTCATCCGCAAAAAGAATCAGTCCGTTTTCGCGCGCAAGCTGAGCAATCTGTTCAAGAATATCTTTTGAATAAAGTGCCCCCGTAGGATTATTCGGATTGATAACAACAATACCCTTGGTGTTGGGTGTTATCTTTTTTCTCATGTCGTCAATGTCGGGATTCCAGTTTGCTTTTTCGTCGCAAAGATAGTGAACAGCCTTACCGCCTGCAAGGGTTATTGCGGCAGTCCACAAAGGATAGTCCGGCATTGGTACGAGTATTTCATCGCCCGTATCAAGCAAGCCCTGCATTGACATCATTATAAGCTCGCTTACACCGTTTCCCGTATATATATCGTTGACTCCCACATTCGGAATGCCTTTGAGCTGACAATACTGCATGATTGCCTTTCTTGCAGCGAAAAGACCCTTTGAATCGGAATAGCCTTCACTCGAACGGAGATTATATATCATATCAACAACAACCTCGTCGGGTGCGTTGAATCCGAAAGGCGCAGGATTGCCGATATTGAGCTTAAGGATTTCCATTCCGTTGGCTTCCATACGGTTTGCTTCTTCCATTACGGGACCTCTTATGTCATAGCAGACATTGTCAAGTTTTTTTGACTTTTCAAATATTTTCATTCTTATCTCCTGAAAAAGCCGTATGCTTTCGGACATACGGCTTAAAAATTATTTTGCAACAAAAACGGGAGTTTCGGTTATACCGTGTGCAACTATGTTGGTAAGTTTTTCATTTTCCGTGACAAGGTCATCGGAAATTGTAATCGGTTCAAAAAACTGAATCTTTATGCTCTTTCTGAACATTTTATATTTTCCCGTTATTGAAAAAGGAACAATTTTTGAACCGGTTTCATTTGCCATTTTTACTGCTCCGAATTTGAAAGGAGTAACGGTATACTGCGCTTCCGATTTAAGTTTAACCTTTCCTTCGGGGAAAATACCGATAACTTTGTCATCCTGCAAAACTTCAATTGCCGATGAAAGAGCTGCTTTGTCCTTCTGACCTCTGTGAACGGGGATAAGACCGAAGGGCTCAAAGAAAGGCTTCCAGGGAGCTTCGAGAAGCTCGCTTTTTCCGAGGAAGTGAACAACTCTCTTTGTTGAAGCCGCAACAGTTATGCAGTCCATAAAATGGGTGTGGTTGCCTGCAAGAATAATTCTGCCTTCGGTGGGAATGTTTTCCGCGCCGATAATGGTGGGTCTGAAAAGCTTTCTGAAAAGCCAGTCAAGTTTGTTTCTGTGTTTTAAATATGCTTTCGGTTCGTTCATTTTATATCCTCCGGACAGAAGATGTTGTATAGTTTTAATTTATTATATTTTTTATGAAAAGTCAACAGCAATTATTTGACATCGGCGGTTTCTTTGTTTTCATTTGCAACCGCAAGCATAAGTCTGATTCTGTTTTCCTGATTAACCTTTGTTGCACCGGGGTCGTAGTCGATGGGAACAATGTTTGACTGAGGATACATTTCCTTGAGCTTTCTTATCATGCCCTTGCCCACGATGTGATTGGGAAGGCATCCGAAAGGCTGTGCACAGACAATGTTGCCGTAACCGCTTTCAATAAGCTCCATCATTTCAGCGGTAAGAAGCCAGCCTTCGCCCATTTTGCATCCGGCACCGATGATTTTGGTGCACATTTCTTTGATGTGTGCATAGGGTGCGGGTACGCTGAAATTACCGTAAGCCGCAGCAGCATCGTTGAGAATTTTCTCGATTTTAGCAAGATACCACATTGCAATTCTCATTGCAATTTTCTTAAAGCGATTGCCGCCGTAAAGCTTGATATCTTCAAGTCTGTTATCTACTTTAAAATTAAGGAAGCCCATAAGACCGGGTACCATAACCTCGCATCCCTGGTTAAAAAGGAATTCCTCAAGGTGATTGTTTGCAAGGGGAGAGTATTTTACATAAATCTCGCCTACAACGCCGACCTTAGTCTTTCTGATATTTTTATTAACGGGAATTTCAGCAAAGGTTTTTGTTATTTCGGGAAGAGCCTTCTTGATTTCAAAGAAAGAATAACCCTTGCCTTTGCTCAGATTAGCGCTGATATCCTTAATCCACTTCTGAGTAAGTCTTTCTGCATCGCCCTTGTTGACCTCATAAGGCTCAACCTGATTTTTGAGAAGCATGATAAGGTCGCCGTAAATAACGGATGAAAGCATTCTGAGTGCCATGGAAAGACGGATTTTAAAGCCGCTGTTTTTCTCAAGACCCGAAAGGTTAAGAGAGATAACGGGAATCTGCGGATAACCCGCTTTCTTAAGAGCTTTTCTGAGAAGGTGAATGTAGTTTGAAGCTCTGCAGCCGCCGCCCGACTGAGTGATCATAAGTGCGGTTTTGTTCGGGTCATACTTGCCTGTGTTGAGTGCGTCAATAAGCTGTCCGATAACAATAAGAGCAGGGTAGCAGGTGTCGTTATGAACAAGCTTAAGTCCTTCGTCAACAACCGTTCTTCCGTCATTCTTAAGAAGCTCAACCTTGTAGCCGTACTGACCGAAAACATTGATAAGAAGCGAAAAATGGATGTCAAGCATATTGGGTGCAAGGATTGTATAGTCCATCATATCCTTCGTAAATTCAACTCTGTCCGTATCAATTTTCTTTTTCATTTTCCCGCCTCCTTATCTGCCTGTTGCGGCAAACAGACTTCTGAGTCTGATTTTAACCGCACCGGGGTTTGAAATTTCGTCTATCTTTATCTGAGTATAAATCTTGTTGTCTTTTTCAAGAATTGTTCTCATTTCGTCTGTTGTAATGGCATCAACACCGCAGCCGAAGGAAACAAGCTGAACAACATTCAGATCTTTATCGTTTGACTTTGCAACGTATTTTGCAGCTGCATAAAGTCTTGAATGATAAGTCCACTGATTGAGAACGGTAGTCGGGAATTTTTCAACGAGAGGACTTACGCTGTCTTCTGTTATAACCGTTGCACCGCATTCGCAGATAAGCTTGTCGATGCCGTGATTGATTTCTTCGTCAAGGTGATAGGGTCTGCCGCAGAGAACGATAACCGGTCTGTCATTCTCTTTTGCTTTCTTCATGAATTCCATACCCTTGACATGGATTTTGTTCATGAATGAATAGTATTCGTCATAAGCCTTCTTTGCTGCGGATTTAACCTCTTTAAGGCTGATATCTCCGAAATATCCGCAGAGTATTCCGTGGATTTTCTTTACGAAATCCTTGGGTCTGTGAAGACCGACATAATCGCTCATGAAGTTGATTTCCTTAAGTCTGCCGACATTTGAACGGATAACTTCGGGGTAATATGCAACAACGGGACAGTTGTAGTTGTTGTCGCCGAGGTCCTCATCAAGGTTATATGACATACAGGGATAGAAAATGTTTTCAACGCCCTGATTGAGAAGTGACTCGATATGACCGTGAAGCAGCTTTGCGGGATAGCATACGGTATCCGAGGGGATTGTGTGCTGACCGAGAACATACAAATCTCTTGTTGATTTTTCAGAAAGTGCTATTCCGAAACCGAGTTCTGTAAAGAATTTGTGCCAGAAGGGGAGAAGCTCAAACATATTAAGACCCATAGGCAGACCGATTGTGGGTCTTTTACCCGTTACGGGTGCATAGCCTGCAAGAAGCTCGCGCTTATAGTCAAACATATTGTCGCCGCTGTTGATGTTTGATTTTGCAAGAGGCTTGCTGCAGCGATTTCCGCCGATAAAGCTTCTGCCCGAGCTGAATGTATTTACGGTAAGACGGCAGTTATTGCTGCATTTACCGCAGGTAACAGCCTTTACCTTATGTTCAAAAACCTTAAGTTCTTCCGCTGTGATGATTGTGCTTTTTTCGGGCTTTCTTTCGAGGGCGTAAAGCGCGGCACCGTATGCGCCCATGATTCCCGAAATAACAGGTCTTACAACATCTCTGCCGATTTCCTGTTCAAATGCGCGAAGAACGGCATCATTGAGGAATGTTCCGCCCTGAACAACAATGTTCTTTCCGAGTTCGTCCGCACTTGCGGCTCTGATAACTTTATAGATTGCGTTTTTAACAACGCTGATTGAAAGGCCTGCCGAAATATTTTCGATTGATGCGCCGTCCTTCTGTGCCTGCTTGACTGAGGAGTTCATGAAAACGGTGCATCTTGAACCGAGGTCAACGGGTCTGTCCGCGAAAAGACCGAGCTTTGAGAATTTTTCGATTCCGTAACCCCATGCAGCTGCGAATGTCTGAAGGAATGAGCCGCAGCCTGAAGAACAAGCTTCGTTGAGGAAAATATTGTCGATTGCATTGTTTCTGATTTTGAAGCACTTAATATCCTGACCGCCGATGTCGATGATGAAATCAACGTCGGGTTTGAATTTTTTTGCGGCTGTGAAGCGTGCAACCGTTTCAACAAGACCGATGTCAATGCCGAAAGCGTTTTTGATGATTTCTTCACCGTAGCCTGTTACGGCACTTGAAACAACAACCGCATCAGGATAGTTTTCATAAAAATATTCAAGGAAATCTCTGATAAGAGAAACTGGATCGCCGCTGTTGGGGGTATATTTGCTGCAAATGATTTTTCCTTCTTTGTTTATAACGGCAGCTTTTACGGTTGTTGAACCTGCATCAATACCGATGCATACCTCTTCACCCTTTTTTACGGGGCAGTTTTCTTCAACAAATGCTTTGGCATGACGTGCGGAGAATTCTTCGTATTCTTTTTCATTTGCAAAAAGAGGATTTGCGCCGAGATATTCTCCGCTTTCCTTTGAATTTCTGATTTTTTCGGTAACGTCTTTTATGTCAATTCCTTTTGAATCGGATGAGAATGCCGCACCGAGAGCAACGAAGTAAAGTCCGTTTTCGGGGCAGACACCTTTTACTCCGAGGCCTTTGTCAAATGCTTCGCGAAGCTGTGAAAGGAAATAAAGAGGACCGCCGAGATAAACAACGTTTCCTTCGATTTTTCTCCCCTGTGAAAGACCTGCAACGGTCTGGTTGACAACCGCAGTAAAAATACTTGCGGCAATATCATTCTTTCTTGCGCCCTGATTGAGAAGCGGCTGAATATCCGATTTTGCGAAAACACCGCATCTTGAAGCGATTGAATAAATCTTTTCGTGGCTTTCGGCAAGAACGTTCATGTCTGTGGGTGTAACGTTGAGAAGAGATGCCATCTGGTCGATGAATGCACCCGTACCGCCTGCGCATGAACCGTTCATTCTGACCTCAACACCGTTTGTAAAGAAAAGAATCTTTGCATCTTCGCCGCCGAGCTCAATAACTGCATCCGTGCCGGGAAGAAGCTTTGAAACGCTGATTCTTGTAGCATAAACCTCCTGAATGAAATCAAGACCGAGTGCGTTTGCAAAACCCATACCTGCCGAACCTGAAACGGTAAGAGATGCGTTTGCAAATTCGGGATTGAGTTTCACTATTTCAGTAAGCATTTCTGCGCTTTTTTCTGCAATTTTTGAATAATGTCTTTCGTAAGCTTTGTATTTTATGTTGTTATTATCGTCGATTGCAACGCACTTGAGTGTTGTTGAACCGACATCCATACCTATTCTCATTTTTATTTCTCCTATGCATCTTTGCGGACTTCATCTGCCGGAATACCGAGGCTTTCAAGCATGAGTCCTTCTATTTCATCGTGAAGCTTCTGATTTGCTTCTTCAACTGTCATTTCGCCGACTTTGAAGGGCTTTCCGAATATAACCTTCAAATCCTTGCTGCGGAATTTATATTCACCCGTAAGTCCGAAGGGAACGATATATGCATCGGTTTTCTTTGCCATTGAAACAGCACCGTGCTTTAACGGAAGCATGAACGCATCGGTTTTGTTTCTTGTTCCTTCGGGGAAAATACCGATTGCACCGTCATCCTTAAGAACGGTAAGTGCGGATTTTGCACTTGAAAAATCCTTTCTTGAACGGTCAACGGGAATACAGCCCACAAGGCGGAAAAACGGTGCAAGGCTGCCTTCAAAATATTCTTTCTTAGCCATGTAGTGAATAACTCTTTTTGTTGCCATGATTGTGAGGCACTGGTCAAAAACGTGTTTGTGATTGCCAGCAATGATAATCGCACCGTCATCGGGAATGTTTTCTGCACCGATAATCTGCGGATTATAATATAATTTGAACAAAGGACGCATGATAGGGGTTAATATTTTATAACCCGTTTCTCTGTTTTCGGGTTTAACTGATTTGCTCATTTGGTAACACCTGCTTTCAAAAGTTCTTCTGAAACAACCTTCATAAGTTTTTCGTTTGCTTCTTCGAGGTTATCGGAAACCGTAATCGGATCCATAAACTGTATTTTAATACTTCTTTCAAATGCCTTATATTTACCCGTGATAACAAAGGGAATAATCGGGGTGCGGGTATCTCTTGCCATTTTTACTGCGCCGAATTTAAAGGGCATGATGATATCTTCGGTGCGGTTGATTGTTCCTTCGGGGAAAATACCGATAAGTTTTTCGTCGTTAAGATACTTAACGGCAGTTTCAAGCGCCGCCTTATCCTTTGTTCTTCTGTTAACGGGAATAATACCGAGATTCTTGAAGATTATCTTGAGAGGTCCTCTCATGAGTTCATCCTTTGCAAGGTAATGAACGCATCTGTCCGTTGCACAGCCGACGAGAATGCAGTCAAAATAGTTTGTGTGATTACCTGCAAGAATGATTCTTCCTGTCTGAGGTATGCGGTTTTTGCCGATGATTGTAGGCTTGTAAATTGCTTTGAAAATTGCGCCGAGAGGGCGTCTTATCATCCTGTAAAGGAAAGGTTCTTTCATTTTTGTCCTCCGTTATATATAAAATTTTTTAAAATATATAATACAGTATCCATAAATAAAAAAGGCGAAGCTGAAAAAGCTCCGCCTTAATTCACTTACCCATTAAAAAGTGTTTGTTGTTTTTTCTTTGATTACCGCAATCAGTTTGAATTTTCCGCTTTTCATTTTGTTTAAAGTGCTGTACCGAGCGCAGTTTTTGACGATTTGATGCTTAACAGATTCTTCAATATCAATGCAGCCCATGACTCTTTTGTATTCGTTGAGATGCTTGTTGTTAAGTGTCATTCAAATCATTCCTTTCAAGCTCACGTTTGAGCAGATTTCTTCCGTATTGAAGTCTTTTGCGTACGGTAACGGGTGATGTGTTTGTTATATCTGCAATTTCATTGGCTTTATAGCCTTCGATATAATACAAATCAAGCACAATCTTATATTTCACGGGCAATCGCATAATCAGTTCAAAAATATCTCTGTCATTATCACTTATTCCGATGTGACGGAGCTCATCAAGATTTTCAACAGCGTGCTTGCTGTTGAGTCTTGCCATATTCTTGCTTGTGTTGGTTGCAACCTTGATAAGCCATGCTTTTTCATGCTCCGAATCCTTGAAAAGAGGAGCTTTGGTTAAATATTTCAAAAAAGTTTCCTGCAAAGCATCTTCGGCATCATGTTTGTTGCACAGAATACCGTAGCATATACGGAAAAGCATCTGACTGTATTTTTCAACCGCATATTCAATGTGGCGTAATTCGTTATTGTAATGAGCGGTAACTGCACACACAGCAACCCACCTCCCGAAAGGGCATAACTATACCCTTTATAATATATAAAACACTTAAAAACAACAAAATGTGATATTTATTTTGTGAACAAATTGTAAACTTATTCTTTCTTATATTATTTTATCACATTTTTGAAAAACAAACAAGTAAAAAGTTGAAATTTCTGTTATGTTATGCTATAATCCGAGTTATGGAAAAGAAAACAAACAAAGAAATTTTAAAGCAAATCGAAGGCGGACTTATTGTTTCCTGCCAAGCCCTGTCAACAGAGCCATTATATGACAGCTACATAATGAGCAAAATGGCTTATGCTGCATTCCTCGGCGGTGCTGTGGGAATAAGAGCAAATACTGTTGTTGACATTCTGGCTATCAGGGAAAGAGTTGACCTTCCGATTATCGGAATCATCAAGGAAGTGTATGACGACAGCGATGTTTACATCACTCCTACGATGAAAGAAGTTGATGCGCTTGTTGAAATCGGCTGCGATATTATTGCAGTTGATGCAACAAACAGACTCAGACCGAATGGTGTAACCTTTGAAGAATTCTTCAAAGAAGTGCGTGCGAAATATCCCGAGCAGCTTTTCATGGCAGATACCTCCTGCTTTGAAGAGGGTAAGCTTGCGCTTGAACTCGGATTTGATCTTCTCGGCACAACCATGAGCGGCTATACTCCTTATACAAAAGGCACATCTCTGCCCGATTTCACGCTTATGAAGCGTTATAAGGAGGAACTCGGTGCAACTGTTATTGCCGAGGGCGGTATATGGGCACCCGATGAGCTTGTGAAGGCTTTTGAGAGCGGTGCACACGCAGCAGTAGTCGGTACGGCTATTACAAGACCCATGGATATCACAAAGCGTTTTGTAAAAGCATTGGAAGAGTCCAAAAAATAATTTTCGGGGGACGATATCATTCGTCCCTTGTGTTTTATCGGAGGAAACCGGATGAAAATCCTTGCATTTGATATCGGCGGCACGGAAATCAAATATGCTTTCTGTGATGAAAATTTCAATCTGACCGAGAAAAAATCCATTCCCACAAATGCGCACGAAGGCGGAAAAAGAATAATTGAGCGTGTTGTTGAAATTATAAAAAACTGCGACGGCATTGACCGTATAGGCATTTCAACGGCGGGTCAGGTTGACAGTAAAAGAGGCGAGATTATTTTTGCAACCGACAGCATTCCCGGTTATACGGGCACAAAAATAAAAGAAATAATCGAAGCTGAAACTGGTATCCCGACAGCGGTTGAAAACGATGTCAATTCCGCTGCGATAGGCGAAGCGATTTTCGGTGCGGCAAAGGGTGTTGACAGCTTCGTCTGCCTTACGTACGGCACGGGAATAGGCGGTGCGGTTTATCTTGATAACAAGCTGTTTACGGGCGCATCGTTTTCCGCAGGTGAATTCGGTCATATCGTAACTCACGCAGGCGGCAGAAGCTGCACCTGCGGCGGCAAAGGCTGCTATGAGGCTTATGCATCGGCAAAAGCACTTGTCGGAGATGTTGCCGAAAAAATAGGCAGAAACATGAACGGCAGAGAAATTTTTGCGGAGTTTGATAACCCCGAAATCCGTGATGTTATTGATAACTGGATTGACGAAATTGTTATCGGTCTGAAGAGTCTTATTTATATTTTCAATCCATTGCTTATCGTTGCGGGTGGCGGAATAATAAACGAAGCATATATTACCGACGAAGTTAACAAGCGCCTTGAAGATGAGCTTATGGACAGCTTCAGAAAAGTCAAGGTTGTCAAGGCGATTATGGGCAATGATGCCAATAAACTCGGTGCCGCTTACCTTGCATCAAAATTATAATTTCAAACGAAAAACCGCTGAAACCGTGTGATTTCAGCGGTAATTTTTTTATCCCCTTTCAACTCTGAACGAGTAAACATCTCCGTCAACAATCGTTGTCTGGTCAACACCCTTCATCGACATTTCACCGTTGATGTAAAATGCCCAATATGTGCCGTCGGTATCATAGTCAGCAGTAATTCCGTTTACTTCTTTGATATAAAGACCGTACGGACCTTGTTCGCCTTTTATATATCCGAGCTTTTGCAACGCATCTCCGAGCATTTCCACGTCTGTCATAATCGGTAACTGAGTTTTGTTCCCGTTACCGTCAACAACTTCAAATGTGAATGTGTTGCCGTTTTCGGGCTCAACACTTATCGGTTCTGTGGTTGTTATAACATCCTTTTGAGTTTTACCGCAGGCACCGAGAGAAAATATCATCGCAATGGCGATAAATGCGGCAATAAATCGTCTTATTTTCATTTTCATCATCCTTTTACGACAAAACATATTTGCTGTTATATTTTTCAAATTTTTCGGTGAATTCCGCACTGCCCGAAAGCTTGTAATTATTAAGATATTTATGAGCATTGAATTCCGAATGGCTGAGCTGAATAAGACAAACCGCGATGTTTGAACAATGGTCGGAAACTCTTTCGTAGTTTGTTATAAGGTCGGAAAGAACGAAACCGAGCTCAATTGTGCAGTTGCCGCCGGTAAGGCGGTTGATATGTCTGCTCTTGATTTCCGAAAGAAGTCCGTCAATAACCTGTTCGAGAGGTTCAACCTCAAGAGCATAGTCAATGCTTCCTTCGGAAAACGCATTGACTGTGATGTCAAGAATCTCTTTAATTGCGTTTGTTGCAATTTTTAATTCGGCAGTAGCCTTTTCGGAGAATACAATCTTTTTATCATTTATTTCTTTTGCTGTTTTCATGATGTTAACGGCATGGTCGCCGATTCTTTCAAAATCGCCGATTGCATGAAGCAGCAGAGCAACGGTGTTACTGTCTTCGTTTGACAAATCCATGCTTGAAACCTTAACGAGAAATGAACCGAGCTTATCTTCGTATTCGTCAAGTCTTTTTTCGTTATCGGTTATTTCTTTTGCGGATTTTTCATCATATTTATCAATAACGGAAATTGAACGGATTATCGTGTCAACGGCAAGCTTTGCCATGTTTACCGCGTGATTACGGCATTCCGAAACGGCAATTGCGGGGGTGAGAAGCAGTCTTTCATCAATGATGGTCTGCTTTTCTTCGGTTTCTTTATCCTTGACCGTTTTGACTGCAAGCTTTTCAAGCAGTTTTGAGAAGGGGAAGAGCAATACCGTTGTTGCAAGGTTGAATATACTGTGAACAACCGCAATACCCGCAGGGTCAATAGCTGATTCTGCAAATGTGAGGTTGAAAATTGAGTTGATGCCGTAGAACAAGGCGAGGAGAACGGCTGTGCCGATAAGGTTGAAATAAACGTGGATTGCCGCAACTCTTTTAGCATTTTTGCTGACTCCGATGCTTGATATAAGGGCAGTTACGCAAGTACCTATATTCTGACCCATGATAATAGGGATTGCCATTGAATAGGAAAGCGTACCCGTCAGCGAAAGAGCCTGCAGGATACCGACGGTTGCCGATGAACTCTGAATAACGGCAGTCATGACAACGCCTATGAGAAGACCGAGCAGGGGATTGTTGAACATTATCATCAGGTCGCGGAATTCCTGCATTTCGGAAAGCGGCGCCATGGAATCGCTCATCATTTCCATGCCGAACATGAGAACTGCAAATCCGAGGCATATTCCGCCGATTTCCTTAAGGCGATCCTTTTTAGCAACCATAAACATCAAAATTCCGATGAAAGCGATTATGGGAGAAAAGTTTGAGGGCTTCAGAAGGCTAACAAAAAAGTTGTCGCTTTCTATGCCTGCAAGGCTGAGAATCCATGCTGTAACGGTTGTTCCGATATTGGAGCCCATAATAACGCCGATGGATTGACCGAGCTGCATTATACCCGAGTTAACAAGACCCACAAGCATAACCGTAACAGCTGATGATGACTGAATTGTTGCGGTTATAACCACACCGAGAAACAGCGCCTTGATGGGTCTGTCAGTCATTTTTTTGAGGATTTTTTCAAGCTTGCCGCCTGCGGTTTTTTCAAGACCTCCCGACATTGTGCTCATTCCGAAAAGGAAAAGAGCAAGACCGCCGAAAAGGGAAATAAAATTAAAAATGCTCATAATCTACCTCCGAAAAATCCCTTCGTTCTTTAATATAATGCAAAAAACGCCAAAATTCAATATCAAATAAAAAATTTGTGTATATTTTATCCGAATAATTAATTTATAGTCTGCATAATTGAACATTACAAGAGGTGTTTGATTATGGTTATTAAATTGAGCAAAACCATGTTTTTGGCAATTGCGGCGGTGTTGCTTCTTGTAAGCACAGCAGTGAATGTTGTTCCTGTTTCGTCAATTATCGGCGGCACAGAAAGAGATCTGCCTGTTGTCATGTATCATCAGCTGACAAAAAATCAGAAAAAATCGGGAAAATATGTGCTGACTGTTGAGCAGTTTGAAAAGGATTTGATGTTTCTGAAATCAAAAGGGTATCAAAGTGTTACCGTAAAACAGCTTATTGAATTTTCGCAGGTAAAAGGGGATATTCCCGAAAAATCAATTCTTATAACTTTTGATGACGGTCAGGAAACGCTTTATGAATATGCATTGCCGCTTCTTGAAAAATACGGCTTTACCGCCGTGGGATTTGTTGTAGGTGCATTGGCGGATTATTATACTGAAATTGACGATCATAACCTCAGTTATTCTTATCTCAATTGGCAACAGATAAAAGAAATGTCCGAGGGAAATATAATTGAAATCGAAAGCCATTCTTTTGATTTACATAAGAATACGGGTAACCGTTCGGGCATAAAAAAGAAAAAAGAAGAAACTGTTGAGCAGTACCGTGAATTTTTATGCTCGGATGTGGCAAAAATGAAAACAGCGATGGAAAATAACACAGGTAAAAATCCCGTTGCATTTGCGTTTCCTTTCGGAAGCTTCAGCCGAGAAAGCACGGAGATACTGAAAGAATGCGGTTTTAAAATGACCCTGACTTGTGAAGAAAGAGTCAACAAAATAAAAAAAGCCGAACCCGAATCGCTTTTCGGGCTCGGCAGATATAACAGACCTGAGGGTATAAGCTCAGAGAGCTTCTTTGAAAAAATGGGAATTAGTTAAGCACGACTTAACCGAGAATCTTTTCAATTGCGGAAATTTCAACGCAAAGGCAAAGAATCTCAACCGCCTTGCAGAGTTCGTCCCTTGACGGGAAGGTGGGGGCAATGCGGATGTTTTTATCTTCGGGGTCTTTACCGTAAGGATAGGTTGCGCCTGCACCCGTGAGTGTAACGCCGGCTTCCTTGCAAAGTGCAACGGTTCTGATTGCACAGCCTTCATAAACATCAAGGCTGATGAAGTAACCGCCGTTGGGATTTGTCCATGAAGCAATGCCCTTGCCTGCAAGATTCTTTTCAAATGCATCAAGAACCGCATCAAACTTGGGCTTGAGGATAGCAGCGTGCTTATCCATATGTGCTTCAACGCCGGCTTTATCCTTAAGATAGTTGACATGGCGAAGCTGATTTATCTTATCATAACCTATTGTCTGGATTGTCATTCTGCTCTTGACTGCCCTGATATTTGCATCTGAAGCGGCAAGAACGGAAATGCCCGCACCGGGGAATGTAACCTTTGAAGTTGATGTTACTTCGATAAAGTAATCTTCATTGCCTGTTTCCTTGCAGGCTTCAAAGATGTTAAGAAGCTTATCGTGATTGTTGTTGATGTGATGAATGCAGTATGCATTGTCCCAGATAACTCTGAAATCCTTTGCGGCAGGTTTGAGAGAAGCGAAGCGGCGGACTGTTTCGTCGGAATAGGTTGTTCCCGTGGGATTTGAGTACATGGGAACACAGATAATGCCCTTAACTTTTTCATCTTTGATGAGTTCATCAATCTTATCCATGTCGGGACCGTTTTCGTTTGTGGGAATATTAATCATTTCAATTCCGAAATGCTCGAGAATTGAAAAATGTCTGTCATAACCGGGAACGGGGCAGAGGAATTTGATTCCTTTTTGTGCCGCCCAGGGCTCTGCACCTGCACCGAAGATCATGCACTGTGCGATATAGTCATACATAATTGTAAGGCTTGCGTTGCCGAAAACGATGAGGTTTTCGGGTGCAACATCAAGAATTTCCGAAAAGAGCTTTTTGCATTCGGGAATACCGTCAAGAATTCCGTAGTTGCGCACATCAAAACCGTTTGATGTCTTGAAATCTCCGAGAAATGTGGGGTCAAGCATATCGTTTGTGATTTCAAGCTGATCTGCGCCGGGCTTTCCTCTTGACATATCGAGCTTAAGTCCCATTGACTTATATTCGTTATATTTTTCAGTGAGTGCCGCCAGTCTTTCCTGAAGCTGCTCACGTGATAAATCCTGAATTTCCATTCTGACAACCTCCGAGGTAAATTTCAAATCTTGTATATTTTATAATATGCGAAATGATTTTGCAAGTGTTATTTTCAAATCTTGCAAAAATTCGTGGATTTGCACTACAAAGAGGTATTTTTACGCATTTTTGCTATGCTTTTATATGCAAAATTTATCTTTTGACAGCAGAAATAAAATCTGCTGTTATATTTTATGTAAAACTTCAGAATATAAATGCATTTATTTTTTTATGAAAATTTACAAATTCCCTTGAAATTTTCGGGTGAAGATGATATTATAAATTCGATTTTGTTCAAAGAAAGGAAGGATTTTCAAAATGGAATTTATAACCGGAATTATGACCGACATTTTTGGGAATTTAACGTTCATTGACTACAAGCAAGTCATTATGTGGATCATTGGCGGCTTGCTGATTTTCCTTGCAATCAAAAAAGAAATGGAACCTACTCTTCTTCTTCCCATGGGCTTCGGTGCAATCCTTGTTAACCTGCCCATACCTCCCGTAGCGGAAGGTGAAGCAGCTTCAGGCGTAAGAGGCGTTATTGATTTCCTTTTTGAAATCGGTATCGACAGCCACGAGCTTTTCCCGCTTATTCTGTTCATCGGTATCGGCGCAATGATTGACTTCGAGCCTGTTCTGACTAATCCGAAACTCATGATTTTCGGTGCGGCAGCTCAGTTCGGTATTTTCTTCACACTCTGCCTTTCATCTGTTTTCGGTTTTGAACTCAAGGATGCGGCTTCAATTGCAATTATCGGTGCGGCAGACGGCCCCACATCAATCTTTGTTGCAAATATGCTTAACTCAAACTATACGGCGGCTATCATGGTTGCGGCATATTCATATATGGCTCTCGTTCCCATCGTTCAGCCTCCCATTATCAAGCTTTGCACAACAAAGAAAGAACGTCTTATCCGTATGAACTATACAGGTAAGAAGGTTTCAAAGCTCACAAAGATTCTCTTCCCCATCGTTGTAACAATCATCGTCGGTATGGTTGCACCCGATGCAACAGCACTTATCGGCTTCCTTATGTTCGGTAACCTTATCAGAGAATGCGGTGTTCTTAACTCACTTTCTGAAACAGCGCAGAACGTTCTTGCAAACCTCATCACAATTTTCCTCGGCTTCACAATCGCATCAAAGATGGTTGCAGAGGATTTCCTCAAGCTTGATACAATCCTTATCATGATTCTTGGTCTTGTTACATTCATCGTTGATACCTTCGGTGGTATCATGATTGCAAAGTTCATGAACCTCTTTACAAAGAATAAGATTAACCCCATGATCGGTGCGGCAGGTATTTCCGCATTCCCCATGTCCGCAAGAGTTGTTCATAAGATGGGTCTTGCAGAAGATAACCAGAACTTCCTTCTCATGCACTCAATCGGTGTTAACGTTTCGGGTCAGGTTGCTTCGGTTATCGCAGGCGGTCTTATTCTCACTCTCGTAGGCAATGCACTTATTTAAGTAACAGGAGGGAATAACAATGGAAACAACAATTATTGAAACAACAGCTCCCGTTGCTGAAGAAATCGTTCTTATCGCAGAGGATGCGGTTGCAGAAGTTGAAGCAACAGAGACAGTTGAAACAACAAGAGATTACTGGACTCCGGAAGGACTCAAGGAATCTGCTCCCATTATGGGCAAGGGTATGCTCGGCATATTCATCGTTATGGGTATTGTTATCGCTTGCGTAAGCATACTCAACAATGCTTCGGGTCCCAAGAAAAAGAAAGAAAAGAAACAGTAAAAATGATATTAAAACGGAGAAACTTCGTGATGAAGTTTCTCCGTTATTTTTTTATTTGCAAAATGTTTTTCTTAAATATGCAACTGATGCCGCCGCATCCGCATCAAGCTCTGCAATGCTTGCACCGTGGGACATATCGCGCCAGATTGAAATATCTTTTCCTACCTGACCGCCCATCTGCACAAACGGCTCCATAACAACATAGCCGTCATAGTTTATATCGCGCAAAGCTTGACCGATTGCTTCCCAATCCATTCTTCCGTTGGGATTCGGACATCTTCTGTTTGTTTCGCCTACATGAAATGAGCCGAGATAACCCTCTGTGAGCTTTATCGCCTCAACCATTGAATCTTCTTCAATGTTCATATGGAAGGTGTCAAGCATCGCTTTAACGTTTGGCTTGTCAACCGCTTTCACATAATCAACATCTTCATAAGCTTCATTAATCATGTAGCCTTCAAATCTGTTGAGAGATTCCATACAGAGAGTTATGCCGTGGTCAGCCGCTATATCGGCAAGTCTTCTCATGCTTTTTATGCTGCGTTCGGTGTCGGCTTTTTTATCAAATCCCGATGCAAAATCAACGGGCCAATATGAATAAAGTGCACCGCCGATTCGGTCAATGCCTGCAATCTCCATTTTTCTGAAAACGTCGGCATAGAAAGCAAATGCTTTTTCAACAGCCGCGGTATCTGTTGAAGCAAGATTATGTTCGGGTCTCGGGCCGTAACCGCCTGAAAGAAGCATTCCGTTTGCCTCTGCGCATTTTTTGAGTTCTCTGAAATATGAATCGGGTTCACGGTCAAAAGCACCGCAGGCAACTTCGAGAACATCAAATCCAAGTCTTTTGCATTTTTCGATGTAAGGAAGAAAATCTCCGCCCCATTCATGCTCCCAATAAGCATAGTAAATACCGAATTTCATAAATGATTACCTCTGAAAAACGGGTACGGATTATTCCGCACCCGTTAATTTGTTTAGATGAGTGAATTGTAAAGAGCAGTAATTTCTTCAACGCTTGTGTCTCTGGGGTTGCCGGGACGGCAGGCATCGTCGAATGCGCTCTGTGCAAGGAAGGGGATATCCTCAGCCTTAACGATTTCCTTAAGGTCAGCAGGAATGCCGACATCAATTGAAAGCTGCTTAACAGCATCGATAGCTGCTTTTCTTGCATCTTCAATGCTCATGGCTTCTGTGCCTTCAACTCCCATAGCCTTTGCGATATCTCTGTACTTATCGCCTGTTGCGGGTGCGTTATATTCCATAACTGTGGGAAGGATGATAGCGTTTGCAACACCGTGAGGTGTATCATAGAGAGCACCGAGAGGATGAGCCATTGAGTGAACAATGCCGAGACCTACGTTTGAGAAGCCCATACCTGCAACATACTGACCGAGAGCCATGCCTTCTCTGCCTTCGTCTGTGTTTGCAACAGCACCTCTGAGGCTCTTTGCAATGATTTCGATTGCCTTGATATGGAACATATCGCTCAGCTCCCATGCACCCTTGGTGATGTAGCCTTCGATAGCGTGAGTAAGAGCGTCCATGCCTGTTGCTGCTGTAAGACCTGCGGGCATAGTTGACATCATATCGGGGTCAACAACTGCAACAACGGGGATGTCGTGAACGTCAACGCAAACCATCTTTCTGTTGTTCTGTGCGTCTGTGATAACGTAGTTGATTGTAACCTCAGCTGCAGTACCTGCTGTTGTGGGAACAGCGATGATGGGAACGCACTTGTTCTTTGTGGGAGCAACGCCTTCAAGTGAACGGACATCGGCGAATTCGGGGTTTGCAATGATGATGCCTACAGCCTTTGCAGTGTCCATTGATGAACCGCCGCCTACAGCGATGATGCAGTCAGCGCCGCTTGCCTTGAAAGCTTCAACGCCCGCCTGAACATTCTCGATTGTGGGGTTAGCCTGGATTGTGCTGAATACGTCATAAGCGATGTCGGCACCCTTGAGAACGTTGAAAACCTTGTCTGCAACGCCGAATTTTATGAGGTCGGGGTCACAGCAAACAAGAGCCTTTGTAAAGCTTCTTGCCTTAAATTCATCGGCAATTGCAGCGATTGCGCCTTTGCCGTGGTATGATGTTTCGTTGAGTACAAATCTGTTTGCCATAATATTTATCCTCCAATATTAAAGATTAAGAAAATCTCTTCTGTATACATCTTCAAGCTTGAATGCCTTAACGATTTCAACGAGATCGGGATCTGTGATTGTGTTGACTCTGGGAAGGTGAGCTGTCATCATGTAGAGCTGTGCAGCCTTTTCAACTGTTTCGATAAGACCGAAAGCTTCGTCAAGGTCCTTGCCGCAGCCGTAGATACCGTGCTGACCCCAGATAACAAGACGGAATTCCTTCATCTTTTCTGCGGTTGCAATACCGATTTCGTTTGTGCCGCATACCATCCAGGGAAGAACACCGATACCGTCGGGGAAAACAACCATGCATTCGGTGCACATCTCCCAGAGAGAATGTGTGAACTTCTTTTCGGAAAGCTCATGAACATATGTCATTGCAAGAGTGTTTGTGGGATGGCTGTGCATGATAACTCTGTTTTCGGGGTTCTTTGAAAGTCTTGAAATGTGGCTCATAAGATGTGCGGGAAGCTCCGATGTGGGTCTGCCGCCGTCTTTATAACCCCAGAGAACATGAGCAGTTGTGCCGTCTTCTGCGATTCTGATGATACCGAGATTTGTTTCGGGATCATCTTCAACATTCTTAAAATATTTGCCTGTGCCTGTAACGATAAAGATTTTGCCTGCAAGAACTTTTGCATCAAATCCCATGTCAAAGCTTCTGATGGAAGCGTTGATATCAAGATACTCTGCAACTTCGTCATTTTCGAGCATAACGCTGATGTTACCACCGTTTCTTTCGTCCCAACCTATGCGGTACATATTTGCCGTTGCTTTACACATACCCACTACAAAGGGTGCTTCAAAGATGTTTTTCATTTTCTGTTCACCAATACCTTTTCTTCATATTCTTTAATGCTGTTGAGATAACAGCTTTCTGTGCCTTGTCTTTCGAGGAATTCCGCCCACACATCGCCCATGGGCATTGTTTTCATTTCTTCGCCGAGAATCATAAGCTCGGTGAAGTTTGCTTCATCCTGCAATTCCTGCATTTTCTTTGAGGGCTGGAGAAGCGCAAAAAGAAGAGCTTTCTGAACGTTTCTTACACCCGTTACCCATGCACTGATGCGGTTGATTGAAGCATCGAAATAGTCGGTTGCGATAAACACTCTGTCGAGTGCATCGTTTCTTACGATTTCCTTTGCAATTTCTTTTGTTTCATCGTCGAGAAGAACAACATGGTCACTGTCCCAACGGACGCCTCTTGTGATATGCAGAGCGATTTTTTCGCTGAATGCAAGCATGGAGGGGATTTTATCGGAAACAAGCTCTGTGGGATGATAATGACCGTTATCCATGAGGGGTGTGATTCCCTTCTGAATTGAATAGCTAAGACAGAATTCAGCGGAGCCGACTGTGTAGCTTTCAAGACCGATACCGAAAACCTTTGACTCGAGTGTTATGTAGACATTCTTCTTATCATAAGGAGTTTCAAGAATTTCATCAAGTGATTTCTTGAAACGGAGACGGGGTGAAAGTCTGTCTGCGGGAATATCCTTATATCCGTCGGGAATCCAGATGTTCATAACGCAAGGATAACCCGTTTCCTTTGCAAAATAATCGGAAAGCTCAACACAGCGCTTGCCGTGTTCAACCCAGAATTTGCGTACTTCTTCATCGGGTGAGGAGAGGGTGAGACCGTCTTTTACTATGGGATGAGAGAAGAAGGTGGGATTAAAGTCAATGCCGATGTTTCTTGCCTTTGCAAATTCAACCCATTTTGCGAAATGCTCGGGTTTAAGAGCGTCTCTGTCGGCTCTGTTGCCGTCAAAAATTGCATAGCTGGCATGAAGATTGAGCTTCTTTTTGCCGGGAATAAGACTGAAAGCCTTGTCAATATCTGCCATGAGTTCTTCGGGGTTTCTTGCTTTGCCGGGATAGTTGCCCGTTGTCTGGATACCGCCCGAAAGAGCGTCGTCGCTGTCAAATCCGCCAACGTCGTCGCCCTGCCAGCAATGGATTGAAACCGTTATGTCCGAAAGCTTTTCGATGGCTGCATCGGTATCAATTCCGAAATCGGCATAAAGCTTTTTGGCACTTTCGTATCTGTTCATATTTAACCTCCGTTCAGAGATGATTTCATATTCCATTAAATTATATAATATCACAAGTTGAATGTCAACCAATCAGAGGGTGGTTTTATGAATATTTAAGTGTTGATTTTTTTTGTTATATATAGTAAAATAAATCGAATATGCACAATAATATGTAAAGGAATGGCGAGAATGTCGGATTTCAAATATAAGATTTCGGTAGTTATCCCCGTTTACAACTGTGAAAAGTTCATATCCCCCTGCGTTGAAAGTCTTAACGGACAAACTATGCCGTCGGAGGAGTTTCAGATTGTTTTTGTCAATGACGGTTCAAAAGACAAAAGCGGTAAAATTTGCAGGGATTTTGCAGAATTGAATGAAAATATAGTTTATTATGAAAAAGAAAACGGTGGTGTTTCAAGCGCAAGAAACAAGGGAATAGAGCTTGCCGAGGGTAAGTATATTATGTTCCTTGATGCCGATGATTCACTCGGTGCAGGCAGTCTTGAAGCGATTTATAAATTTTTTGAAGCGCATTATGATGAAACCGACCTTGTAACCTATTCAATAGATTATATCAACGAAAAAGGCGCCGTTTCAACTCATAAACGTTTTGATGTTATGAGTCACAGCGGAATTTACGACATAAATTCAAACACGAATATTCTTCAGACCACAATGAATATCTGTATCAAGAATGTTCCCGAAAAAGAGAGAATTCTTTTTGATGAAAGCCTTTCGCTCGGCGAAGACCAGTGGTTTATTTTCTCGTGGCTTCTCAAAAAACAAAAGCTTGGTTTTGTAAAGGAAGCTGTCTATAAATATTTCCGTCACTCGGGATCAGCAAGCTCGATGTTCAACAATCCTTACTACTGTTTTGAACAGTATACGGAATTTCTGAGAAAGCTTCTCAACGCATCGCGTGATAAAGACGGAAAGCCTCATCCGACAGCTCAGGCACTTGTTGTCTATAATCTCGGCTGGAGACTCACGTCCGATATGCTTGTAAGCCATGCGGATGCGGAAACAGAAGGAAAACAGTATGAGGTATTGCGCGAAATTATGAGCGAGGTCGACACTTCGGTTATCTGCAATTCCATTTATATCGACCCGTACCATGTTGAATGCTTCATGCGTCTTAAAAATGAGCCTTGTGAAATTTCCGTAAACGGCTCTGCAGTGTGCGCTTCAAGCGACGGAAATCTGTGGTTTGCGCAGGCGCACACAATTGTTTTCAATACGCTCAGAGTCCATAACGGAAAAATACAGGTTTCCGGATATGTCAAGAACGGTGTTCTTGATTTCAAGGAGCTTAAGCTTTTTTATTCCGATATAAACAATAATCTTCACGAAATTCCGATGTATGATACTGCGTTCAGCTATTATAAGAGTAAGATGCAGACAAATCTTTTCGGCGGATTTGATGCCGAGATTGAATTTGACGGTGAAGAGGATATAACTTTTATTCTCGAAATTAACGGTGTAAGAGTTGTTCCCGTACCGTATTTCGGATTCAAATGTGCCGTAAACAGAACAAAATTTCACGCAGCAACAGGCGAATACGTGATTAAATTTGAAGCTAAGTCAAAGAGTTTTCATTTTAAAAAGGCAAAAGCATCCGAGATTGCCGCAGCAACTGCAGCTGCCGATAATGCGGTAGGCACAGAAAGTAAAAGAGCAATGATTTACAGAAAAGTTTTCCGTAAAACAAAACCCGAAAATGAAATCTGGCTCTACTGTGACAGAGAAAACATCTTTGACAACGCCTATTATCAGTTTCTTCACGATTTTGAAAAGAATGATGGCGTGAAGCGTTACTATATTATTGATAAACTCAAAGATAAGAAGAAGTATTTTAATGCAAAACAAAGAAAATATCTTGTTGATTTCAAGAGCCTGAAGCATAAAATGCTTTTCCTTAACTGTAAAAAAGTCTTTACTTCATTCAATTCCCTTTCCATTTTCAGTCCTTTTGACGGACTTCCTCTCAAATGCTATTCCGATATAACCGATTATGAAATAATCTATCTTCAGCATGGCATTCTCCATGCACGTCTTCCTCTGCTTTATACCAAAGAAAAGGCTAATGTTGATAAAGTGGTTATTTCTTCGGAGTTTGAAAGGGAGAATTTCAAAAAGATTTATAATTTCAATGAATCCGACCTTATCATGAGCGGTATGCCGAGATTTGATGCAATCGACACCGAGAAAAAAGCACAGAGAAAGATTCTTTTCTCCCCATCATGGCGCAAAAATCTTATCGGCGAATATGAAAACAACACAAGAGTGCTTTATGTTGATAAGTTCAAGGAGTCCGTTTTCTATAAGGAAATAAGTGCGTTTCTCAATTCCGAAAGGCTTGCGGAAACACTTGAAAAATATGACCTTACTCTTGATTTCAAGAATCATCCGATTTTTGCGGATTATGACAGCCTTTTTGAGGTTAACAATCCCCGCATCAGAGTTACTCAGGACAAAAATGAAATGCAGGATTATCTTGCGATGATAACTGATTATTCCTCGATTGTTTTCGATTTTGTTTATCTTAACAGACCGATTGTCTATTTTGTTCCCGATTACGAACAGTTCAGGGCAGGAATAACTCACGGCTATAATCAGCTTGATTTGCCTCTTGAAGAGGGCTTCGGCGATGTTAACGAAAACTACGAACAGCTCACAGATTCGATTGAATATCTTGCATCACATGATTTTGATCCCAAACCCGTTTATGCGGAAAGAATGGAAAAATTCTTTGCATCAAGGAAAAAAGACCATGCCGAAACTTTGTATGAGGCAGTAAAAAAGAATTAAGTTTATCTGACAGGAGATTAAAAAATGAACAGCGTTCCCGAAAGGTTCGGACGTATGGTTTTCGACGATAAAGCGATGAAAGCCAGATTGCCCAAAGATACCTATAAAGCAATGAAAAAAACAATCAAGGACGGAAAACGCCTTGATATAGCAATCGCCAACGTTGTTGCAAATGCCATGAAAGACTGGGCAGTTGAAAACGGCGCAACCCACTATACCCACTGGTTCCAGCCGATGACGGGTATCACAGCCGAAAAGCATGACAGCTTTATTTCACCCAGCGGTGACGGCAGTGTTATCATGGAATTTTCCGGCAAGGAACTTGTTAAGGGTGAGTCAGACGCTTCAAGTTTTCCTTCGGGCGGACTTCGCGCAACCTTTGAAGCGAGAGGTTATACTGCATGGGACCCCACTTCATATGCATTCATAAAAGAGGGTGTTCTCTGCATTCCCACCGTTTTCTGTTCCTATGGCGGTGAAGCCCTTGACATGAAAACTCCGCTTCTTCGTTCAATGGAGGTTATCAGCAAGCAGGCTGTCAGAATTCTCCGTCTTTTCGGACAGAATGATGTAACAACCGTAAAAACAACAGTCGGTGCAGAGCAGGAATATTTCCTTATTGATACCGATTTGTATGATAAGAGAAAAGACCTTGTGTTCACGGGCAGAACTCTTTTCGGTTCAAAGCCTCCCAAGAGTCAGGAACTTGATGACCACTATTTCGGTTCAATCAAGACCCGTGTTGCGGCATATATGAAAGACCTCGATGAAGAGCTCTGGAAGCTTGGTATTCTTGCAAAAACGGAGCATAACGAAGCGGCACCCGCACAGCATGAGCTTGCTCCTGTTGTCACAACAACGAATATTGCAACCGACCATAATCAGCTCACAATGGAAATTATGCAGAAGGTTGCAAAAAGACATAATATGATTTGCCTTCTTCACGAAAAGCCTTTTGAGGGCGTTAACGGAAGCGGTAAGCATAATAACTGGTCACTTTGCACAGGTGACGGCAGAAACCTTCTTGACCCCGGTGAAACACCTTATGACAATGCGCAGTTTCTTCTTTTCCTCTGCGCTGTTATCAAGGCTGTTGACAACTATCAGGATTTGCTCCGTGCATCCGTTGCAAGCGCAGGCAATGACCACCGTCTCGGTGCAGGCGAAGCACCTCCCGCAGTTATTTCGATGTTCCTCGGCGATGAACTCAATGAAATTCTTGAGTCAATTGAAAACGATACTGCTTATGACGCAAAAGAAAAAGTGCAGATGAAGGTCGGTGTTCATGTTCTTCCGAGATTCCCCAAGGATACAACCGACAGAAACAGAACCTCACCTTTTGCATTTACAGGTAACAAATTCGAGTTCAGAATGCTCGGCTCTGCGCGTTCAATCGCAAGCGCAAACATCGTGCTCAATACCGCTGTTGCCGAATCACTCAAATCTTATGCCGACAGACTTGAAAGCGTTGATAACTTTGAGGATGCACTTCATGCACTTATCAAAAAGACAATCAAGGACCATAAGCGCATTATCTTTAACGGCAACGGTTATGATGATGAATGGATTAAAGATGCTGAGGGCAGGGGACTTTATAATCTGCGCACAACCCCCGATGCAATTCCGTCTCTTGTTGCCGATAAGAACGTAAAACTCTTTGAAGAACATAAAGTTTTCACAAGAGCAGAGCTTGAAGCAAGACACGAAATTTATTTTGAAGGTTATTGCAAGACCGTCAATATTGAGGCGCTTACCGCAATAGAAATGGTTAACAAGGATATTCTTCCTGCAATCAGCAGTTATACGGGCAAGCTTTGCGAAACGGCAAGCCGTAAAAAGAGCTTCAATGTCGATACTTCTTATGAGGACGAAATAATTACAAAGCTTTCAAAACTCACCGCCGTTATTTTTGAAAAAACAGGTGAGCTTGAAAATGTTATTGCAAACATAAAATCCGCAAAGAATACAGTTGATGAAGCAAATACATTCAGAGATGTTGTTATTCCTCTTATGAATGAAATCAGAGCAGCTGTTGACGAAGCCGAAACCGTAACCTCCGCAGAGTATTGGCCTTATCCCTCATACGGCGACCTCCTTTTCGGCGTTAAATAAGATTATAAAGGTAGGGCGGGGGCTTGCTCCCGCCGTTTTTATTTAGTATACTTTCTATATACCGCTAATATAATAAAATGAAAAGGGTGTGTACTTATGGAGCTTGGTTTTGTTGAGATAATCAAAGTAATCCTTATCGGCATAATTGAGGGAATAACCGAATGGCTGCCGATAAGCAGTACGGGACATATGCTTCTGTTTGATGCTTTTGTGCCGCTTAAAATGAGTGAAGAATTCAAGGAAATGTTCTTTGTTGTCATTCAGCTCGGAGCAATCATGGCTGTTGTAGTCATGTTCTGGAAAAAGATGTTTCCGTTCGGTTATGCCGATAAAAAACTTCAGATAAAGAAAAGCATAATTATGATGTGGGTCAAGGTTGTTGTCGGATGCCTTCCTGCTGCAATTCTCGGACTGCTTTTTGATGATTTCCTTGAAGAGCATTTCGGCAATGCTGTCACAATATCGCTCATGCTTATTCTTTACGGTATAGCGTTTATACTTGTAGAAAACAAGAATAAAAACAGCAGACCGAGGATAAATTCAATTTCAAAAATCGATTATAAAACAGCGATAATAATCGGACTTTTTCAGGCACTCTCAATGATTCCCGGAACATCGCGTTCGGGCGCAACGATAGTCGGTGCACTTCTTATCGGAGTTTCAAGAACCGCCGCTGCAGAATTCACATTCTTCCTTGCTGTTCCAACCATGCTTGGAGCAAGTGCTCTGAAGCTTCTGAAATTCGGATTTGATTTCAGCGGTGCGGAAATAACGGTTCTTTTAATCGGAATGATTGTTGCCTTTGCAGTATCTCTTTTTGCAATAAAATTCCTTATGGAATATGTCAAAAAGCATGATTTCAAGGTGTTCGGATGGTATCGCATAGCTCTCGGCGCATTGGTGCTGCTTATATCACTCTTAACGGAAAATATATAAAAAATCACCGCCAAGGTTTAACTTTGGCGGTGTAACTGTTTTATTTAGCTGAATCGTTCTGACGGATTTCAACTCGTCTGACCTTTCCGCTGAATGTCTTCGGAAGCTCGTCAACGAACTCAATGATTCTCGGATATTTATATGGAGCTGTGTTTGTTTTAACATATGTCTGAAGCTCTTTTACAAGCTCATCTGAGCCTTCAAATCCGGGTCGGAGAACAACGGTTGCCTTAACGATAAATCCTCTTACGGCATCAGGTACGCCCGTAACGGCAACCTCAAGCACAGAAGGATGTTCAAGCATAACGCTTTCAATTTCGAAAGGTCCGATTCTGTAACCCGAGGATTTGATAACATCGTCGTTTCTTCCAAAGTAAACAAATCTGCCCTGTTCATCTCTGTATGCAAGGTCGCCCGTGTGGAAGAATCCGTTTCTGTAAGCGTCTGCGGTGTCTTCTTCGCTGAAGTTATAGCTTGCAACAACTCCGCAGGGATGCTCTTCGGGTGAGGGGGACTTAATGCAGATTTCGCCGATTGTACCTCTCTGGCAATGATTGCCGTCCTCGTCAAGGATATGCACCTTGAGTCCGGGGGCGGGGAAACCGATTGCACCGGGTACGGGCTTTGTCCAGGGATAAAGTGTGCAGATGCTTACGGGAGTTTCACTCATGCCGAAGCCCTCGTGAATTTCAAGACCCGTTGCCGCTTTCCACTTGTTGAATATATCTGCGTTGAGTGCCTCGCCTGCAGTGCAGCAATGCGTGATTGATGAAAGATCGTATTTGCTCACATCATTCTGAAGCATGAGTCTGTACATTGTAGGGGGAACGCAGAAAGTTGTAACCTTGTATTTTTCAAGCTTTGAAAGGATATCCGCGCCGTCAAATTTATCAAAGTCATAAACAAGGTTTGCGCTTTCGCCCATCCACTGACCGTAATATTTGCCCCAGAGGGATTTTGCCCAGCCCGAGTCCGAAACGGTGAAATGCATTCCGCCGTCAACAACTCTGTGCCAGAAAACGCCCGTCATAATGTGACCGAGGGGATATTTGAAGTCGTGGGCGATGATTTTGGGATAACCTGTTGTGCCTGATGAAAAGTTGATAATCATTGTGTCATCAACCGTTGTTGCGGCATCACCCGTGGGTCTTGTCCATTCTTCGCTTGCATTGTCGAAGCCGTTTTCAAAGTCAATCCAGCCGTCAACAGCCTTATGCTTTGTTACAAACTTCTTTTCGATGGTTTCGTATTCGTCTTTTCTGTCATCAAAATACTCTGTGCAGTTATCGTCGCCCGTGATAATGGCATATTTTATCTTCGCCTTATTGCAGCGGTAGACGTAATCCTTGCCTTTGAGCATATTTGAAGCGGGTACCATGATTGCACCGATTTTGTTGAGTGCAAGAGTGATAACCCAGAAAAGATAGCTTCTTTTAAGGATAAGCAGAACGGGGTCGCCCTTCTTAACGCCTTCGGAAACAAGATAGTTTGCGGCTTTATCCGAAAGACGTTTCATATCGCCGAAGGTAAATCTTTTTTCTTCTCCGATGTTTGAAACATAGAGAAGGGCAAGCTTATCGGGCTTTTCCGTGCCGAGAACATCAATAACATCATATGCATAGTTAAAATCGTTCTCGTATGTTATATTAAAGTTTTCCTGGCAGTCCTTGAGAGAAATGAAAGAATCTCTTGATCTGCCTATGAATTTTTCATAAATCGGCATTACGTATCTCCTGACTGATTATTTGAGTACGAGCGCAATAAACTCCGCCTGAGTATCGCCTACGTTTTTATGTGCGTGGGGAATGCTGGAATCGAAATATGCGCTGTCGCCTTCATTCAGCTCATAACAGATGTCGCCGATATAGAGCAGAAGACTGCCTGAAATAACATAATCAAATTCCTGACCCTCATGTTCGTCCATTACGGGAGGATTGCCTGAGGGGTCAATTTTAACAAGGAACGGCTCTGCTTTTTTAGATTTAAAGGTGTATGCAAGATGTTGGAATTCATAGCCTGGGTTACGGTTAACAATAAAACCCTTGTTCTTCTTAACAACCGTGCAGGTTGAAAGACGGGGAGATTCACCGCTGATGATATCAAGAATATCAACGCCGAGAATAAGAGCGATATTGTTAAGGGTACTGATGGCGAAGTCATATTCGCCATGCTCGAAAGCAATGTAATTATCTTCGGAAATATCAAGCTTTTCAGCCATATCGGTTGCGGTAAGACCGCAGGTTTCGCGAAGAGAAGCAACTCGCAGGCCTATTTCTTTTAATTCAAGCATGGGGGTTCCTCCTTGATTTTAATTAATAGTTGTAGCCAAGCTCAACAGCCTTGATGTTAAGCTCGATAAGGTTCTGCTTTTTTGCAGGAACAAGCTTTGTCATTGTCTTTTCAACATTTTCATAGGGCATAACGCCTGCATGCTTAATCATGTGACCGATCATAATCATGTTTGCAAGACCGGGGAGGTTCTCATCCGAAGCAAGCTTTGTTGCGGGAATATAGAAAACTTCAACGTCATCTCTTTCAACCTTGCGGTCGATGAGTGAGCTGTCAACAAAAATCTTTGCACCGGGAACAGCACTGTTCTCAAACTTATCAAGAGAAGGAAGGTTCATCGCAACAAGAACGTTGGGGTTTGAAACGATGGGTGAACCGATTTTTGTATCGCTGAGAATAACGGAGCAGTTACATGTGCCGCCTCTCATTTCGGGACCGTAGGAGGGGAGCCAGCTTACTTCTCTGTCTTCAAGAAGACCGTCATATGCAAGGAATTTTCCCGAGAAAAGGATACCCTGACCGCCGAAACCGGCAAGAAGAATCTCATATGTCATAATTATTCTGCCTCCTTTTCTGCGGTTTTATCTTTATAAACACCGAGAGGATAATAAGGAATCATGTTTTCTTCAAGCCACTCAAGAGCCTTGTCGGGCTTGAGACCCCAGTTTGTGGGGCAGGTGGAAAGAACTTCAACAAGTGAGAAGCCCTTGCCTTCAAGCTGATTCTGGAAAGCCTTTTTGATTGCCTTCTTTGCAGCCTTTACATTCTTGACGTTGTTAACGGCAACTCTTTCAAGATATGTTGCACCGTCAACATTTGAGAGAAGCTCGCAAACCTTAACGGGAAGACCGACCTGCTCGGGATTTCTGCCGTAAGGAGAAGTCTGTGTAACCTGACCGGGGAGAGTGGTGGGAGCCATCTGACCGCCTGTCATGCCGTAGATTGCGTTGTTAACAAAGATGATGGTGATGTTTTCGCCTCTTGCAGCCGCATGAACTGTTTCGGCAGTACCGATAGCTGCAAGGTCACCGTCGCCCTGATATGTGAAAACAACATTTTCAGGGAGTGAACGCTTAACACCTGTTGCAACTGCGGGAGCTCTGCCGTGTGCAGCTTCAATCATATCGCAGTTGAAATAATTATATGCAAATACCGAGCAGCCTACGGGTGCAACACCGACTGTTCTGCCCTCGATTCCAAGCTCGTCAATAACCTCGGCAACAAGGCGGTGGATAATGCCGTGTGTGCAGCCGGGGCAATAATGAAGGGGTACATCGGCAAGTGCCTTGGGTTTTTCAAAAACTATCATTATTTGTCACCTCCGACGGAATTTGCTTCGTTGATAGAATTAAGTACATCTTCTGTTGTGGGAATCATACCGCCTACACGGTTGCAGAGAAGAACGGGCTTCTTGCAGCGTGTTGCGAGTTCGATATCCTCAATCATCTGACCCATTGAAAGCTCAACGCTGATGAATGCCTTTACTTTGTCAGCAGCGGCATTGAGAACAGCCTTGGGGAAGGGCCAGAGGGTGATGGGTCTTATCATACCCACTTTGATGCCCTGAGCGCGTGCCTTATCAATAGCATTCTGTGAAACTCTTGCAGCAACACCGTATGCAACAATGCAGATTTCGGCGTCATCCATCATGTATTCATCATACATAACTTCTTCAGCTTCAATCTTTGCATATCTTTCGTAACGCTCAAAGTTGTATCTTTCGAGTTCATCGGGCTGAATGAAGAGAGAGTTGACAACGTTGTGCTCTCTTTCGCAGTTTGTACCGCATGCTGCCCAGCCTGATTTGTCATATTCTTTGATTTCGCCCATATCAAGTGAAACGGGTTCCATCATCTGACCCATTGTGCCGTCTGAAAGAAGCATAACGGGCATTCTGTATTTGTCTGCAAGGTCAAAGCCCTTGAATGTGAGGTTAACCATTTCCTGAACGGAAGCAGGAGCAAGAACAACAAGGTGGAAGTCACCGTGACCTGCGCTCTTTGTTGCCTGGAAATAGTCGGACTGTGAAGGCTGGATACCGCCGAGACCGGGGCCGCCTCTCTGCACATTGATAATAAGAGCGGGAAGGTCTGAACCTGCAAGATATGAAATGCCTTCGCTCTTGAGCGCAATTCCGGGGCTTGAGCTTGAAGTCATTGTTCTTTTACCTGCTGCTGCAGCGCCGTAAACCATGTTGATTGCGGCGATTTCGCTTTCAGCCTGAAGGAATGTGCCGCCGATAAGGGGCATTCTTTTTGCCATATATGCGGCAACTTCTGTCTGCGGAGTTATGGGATAACCGAAGTAATGACGGCAGCCTGCCATGATAGCAGCTTCCGCAAGAGCTTCGTTACCTTTCATCAATACTTTTTCAGCCATTATTCTTTCTCCTTACTTTTCAACGGTGATTACGCAGTCGGGACACATTGTTGCGCAGAAAGCGCAGCCGATGCAGGCTGACTGGTCTGTGATGCCTGCGGGATGATAACCCTTGGCGTTGATTTCGTCTTTAAGCAATGCCACAATCTTTTTGGGGCATGCACCAACGCAAAGACCGCAGCCTTTGCAAAGGTCTGTTTTAAAGGTTACTTTTGCCATAAATCTTCCTCCTAATGGTAACCACTGAATAAATCGCAGTCACGATTCTCAGCGGCTATTTTTCTGTCATAAATGCCAAAAATACTCGTTAATACACAAAGTATTGCCTGCGTTTTTTGACATTTCTGACTTAAAACTTTCTCGCTGATAATCGCAACACGATTTAATCAGCGGTTACTTTTGCCCACGATTGCTTTACATAAAGCTTTATCGGTGTGCAATTTACAACTTTATCTTTAAGTGTATCAAATAAATCTTCTTTTACGGTGGTCATTCTTATCGGCAAAGAACTTGCTTTTGAAATTTCTTCGGCATAACCGATTGAAGAAATAACATCTTCTGCGGTTGTTTCGTCACCGAGATTGGAATTGTTGACAATTCCCGTGAACTTCATTCTGCAAGCGGTTTCGATTTCTCTCATAACCCCGATTGTTGAAGCGCAGTCGGGAGTGAGAGGTCTGAACTTGTTGATGACAAGCAGATATTCATAATCATTCTGTTCGATTATTGACGGTGCGTATCTTCCGAGTGCAAGTGCACCTCTGTCATCACCGCCGACATCAACAACTGCTCTTACCGATAAATCATCTATAATCGAATAAGCTTCTGCGGGCAAAGCGGGAACATCAACATTTGAATTCGCATATTCCGAAGAAATAAGGTGAATTCCTCTTGCTTCAAGATGTTTTTCGCTGTCTTTGGTTCTGAAATAGGGGTTTACAATGTCGAGGTCGGCAATGCTTACCTTATCAAATTCTTCACGAAGACGCAGAGCATAGTTGACTGCTATGTTTGTTTTGCCGCTTCCGTAATGACCTGCAAAGACTGTTATTCTTTTGCTTTCCATATCAAAGAACTTTAACCCAGCCGAACTTGTCTTCAACTGTGCCGCCCTGAATACCTGTTACGGTATCATAGAGCTTCTGGCTGATTTCGCCGATTTCACCGCCATTGATTGTCATAACATCGTCCTTATAGCGGAGCTTGCCGACGGGTGAAATAACTGCTGCGGTGCCAGTGCCGAAGCATTCTTCAAGAGTTCCGTTCTTCTGTGCTTCAAGAAGTTCGTCAACGGAAATCTTTCTTTCTTCAACAGGAAGACCCCAGCTCTTGCAAAGCTCAATTACGGAGTTTCTTGTGATACCGGGAAGAATGCTGCCGTTGAGCATCGGAGTAACTATAGTGCCGTTAATCTTGAAAAAGATGTTCATTGCGCCTACTTCTTCGATATATTTTCTTTCAACACCGTCAAGCCAGAGAACCTGTGAATAACCGTCGTCATGTGCCTTAACCTGAGCTGCAAGGCTTGCTGCGTAGTTACCGCCTGTCTTTGCAAAGCCCATGCCGCCCTTAACAGCTCTTACATAGTCGTCTTCAATCCAGATGCCTACGGGAGCAAGACCGCTTGAATAGTAAGCACCTGAGGGGGAGAGGATAACGATGAAGAGATAAGTCTTTGAAGGAGCAACGCCGAGGAAATCGTCTGTTGCAATGATGAAGGGACGGATGTAGAGTGATGTGCCGGGAGCTGAAGGAATCCAGTCGCGGTCAACATCAACAACTGCGCTTACAGCCTGAACGAAATCTTCAACGGGAAGCTCGGGGATGCAGAGACGCTTGTTTGTATCGTTTGTTCTCTTTGCGTTCATTTCGGGTCTGAAAAGACGGACTTCGCCGTCAGCGCCCTTGTAAGCCTTAAGACCTTCAAACATTTCCTGACCATAGTGGAAAACCATGCAAGCGGGGGAAAGGCTGAGGTTTGAATAAGGAACTATGCGGGGGTCATGCCAACCCTGACCCTCTGTATAATTCATAACAAACATGTGGTCGGTAAAGATTTTTCCGAAGTCGAGATTGCTTTCGTCGGGCTTCTGTTTGGGAGCGGTTGTTCTCTCAATTTTAATATTTAACATTTTTAACACCCTTTCGGTAATTTAATTTCTGGAAAGTCCGAGTTTTGTGGCGAATTCTTCTCTCATTTTATATTTGAGAATCTTACCTGCCGCATTCTTCGGGAAATCTTCAACAAATTCTATATAGCGCGGAACTTTATGTCTTGCCATATGGGATTTGATATAATCTGACATTTCTTCGGCTGTCATGCTGCATCCTTCTTTGAGAATAATGCAAGCCATGATTTCTTCGCCGTAGCGTTTGTCCGGAACGCCGATAACCTGAACATCCTGAACATAGTCATGAGTGAATATGAACTCCTCAATTTCACGGGGATAGATGTTTTCACCGCCTCGGATAATCATATCCTTGAGTCTGCCCGTAATGAGATAATATCCGTCAGGTCTTCTGCAGGCGATATCTCCTGTATGAAGCCAGCCTTCTTTATCTATTGCCGATTCTGTTGCTTTGGGCATTTTATAATAACCTTTCATTATGTTATAGCCTCTTGCAACAAATTCACCGTTCTCGCCGTCGGGGAGTTCTTCGCCGGTTTCGGGGTCGATAATCCTGCATTCAACGTTCGGGAATGCGCTTCCGACAGTTTCTGTTCTGTCTTCAAGCGATTCGTTGACTTCGCCCATTGTGCATCCGGGAGAAGCTTCGGTTTCGCCGTAAACGGAAAGAATTTCCGTCATGTTCATTTCTGCAGCTGCGCGCTTCATAAGGTCGGGAGGACAGTTTGCACCTGCCATGATACCCGTTCTCATATAAGAGAAATCGGTCTTTGCAAAATCCTCATGCTGGAACATTGCAATGAACATGGTGGGAACGCCGTTGAAGCAGGTGATGTGCTCCTGATGAACGCAGGCAAGCGATGATTTTGCCGAGAAATAGGGGAGAGGGCAAAGAGTTCCGCCGTGAGTCATCATTGAAGTCATCGAAAGCACCATGCCGAAGCAATGGAACATCGGAACCTGAATCATCATTCTGTCGGCTGTGGACATATCCATTCTGTCGCCGATTGTTTTGCCGTTGTTAACGATGTTGTAGTGAGTGAGCATAACACCCTTGGGAAATCCCGTTGTACCCGAAGTGTACTGCATATTGGCAACATCGTGGCAGTCAACTGCAGCGGCTCTGCGGTAAACTTCCTCAACGGGAACTCTTACCGCCATATCCATGGCTTCTTCCCATGTAAGGCAGCCCTTCTGACGGTAGCCTACCGTTATGATGTTGCGAAGGAAGGGAAGCTTTCTGCAATGGAGAGGTTTACCCGGAACTGCAACCTCGAGTTCGGGACAAAGCTCTGCAATGGACTGTGCATAGTTTGAATCAAGACACGATTCGATGGTAATGAGTGTGTGAGTATCGGACTGTCTGAGAAGATACTCAATCTCGTGGATTTTATATGCTGTGTTTACGGTAACAAGAACAGCACCGATTTTGGTTGTTGCCCAGAAGGTGATAAACCACTGGGGAAGGTTTGTAAGCCATACGGCAACCTTGTCGCCGGGCTTAACGCCGAGAGCAATGAGTGCTCTTGCGCAGTTGTCAACATCATCGCGGAACTGTGAGTATGTTCTTGTATAATCGAGAGTTGTGTACTTATAAGTAATCTGGTCGGGGAATTTTTCAACCATTGTATCAAGCACTTCAGAGAAGGTTTTGTTGATGAGCTTGTACTTTTCCCAGACAAACTTGCCCGTACCGCTTCTGTTTTCGTAAAGAAGCTCCTCGCTTTTTTTCTTTTTATCGTAATTTGAAATTGAATTCACAAAGTGGGGGAACACGATTTCTGCAATGCCGAAATCCTCCATGGTTTCGGGTTGGCATTCATATGAAAGAAAACCGTCATAGTTGACCGATTCAAGAGCATTGAGCATTGTCTGAATCGGAAGTGAACCTTCGCCAATAAGGCGATATTTCACTTCGCTGTTTTCAACAACCGAATCCTTGACATGAACGTGTTTTATATATGCGCCGAGATTTGTGATTGTTGTGTCAGGCTCTTCTCCGAAATCTCTGTAGGGATGGTTGATATCCCAGAGAGCTGCGAGATTGTCGCATGCGAAAATGTTGAGAAGGTCGCGGAGTCTTGAAGTGTCCGCATAAATGCCTACTGTTTCAACAAGAAGTGCAACATTATCCTGCTCAGCTTTTTCGATTACCCTGCCGATAAGTGAGATAACGTTTGAATCTTCAACGGTTTTTTCTTCGCCCGTTGCGTATGCATGAATTCTGACATAGGGACATCTGATTCTTGCAGCAATTTCAATCGCCGTTGCGATTTCTTCATAGCTTTCATCCGCAATTGAAGCATCCGCAATGTTGCAGAATGTATCAAGGCAGGAAACCGTGAGCGAGTTCTCGCGAAGCTTGTGGACGGTTGCGGAAGAATTCTGTTTATTGAAAGGCGCATCGTTACCGGTGAACCTTTCGTCTGTTATGTTGTGGATTTCGATACCTGAAAATCCGAGGTCGTTGGCAGTGCTTACAAATTCTGACCATGAAAGCTCCTGCCATCCGTTTGTGGAAAATGACAGTTTCATATAGCTTTCTCCTCGTAGACAATTTTATTGAGTGCGTTGATATAAGCAACTATGCTTGCGCCGATGATGTCTGTTGAAATACCCTTGCCGGAATAAAGCTTGCCGTTTGAACGGAGCTTAACAAGAGCCTCACCCATAGCCTCGCGGCCTTCGGTAACTGACTGAATCTGGAAATCGTCAAGCTCGTAGTGGTGACCTATAATCTGTTCGATTGTGTGGAAAGCGGCATCAATCGGACCGTCACCCATGCAGACTGCTTTGAGTGTTCTGCTGCCTTTTTCAAGAATAATGTTTGCAGTTGAGGAAATAACGTTTCCTGCGTTGATAACATAGCTCTGGAGCCTGTATGTGGGAGGTACCTGATGAGCAACGTTTGCAATAATCGCATCAAGCTCTTTTGCGCCGACCTGCTTTTTGACTGAAACATTCCTGAATGCTTCAAAAACCTTTGCTGTATCATCTTCCGAAAGCTCATAGCCGAGAGAAACGATTGCGTTGCTTACCTTTGCAATATCGGCTGTGTCGTCAAGAAGAACGGTGCTTCCGTATTCACCGATGCCCTCGGATGCGGCAAGATTCTTATGAGTCTCGCTTGTCATGCGGAGAATCTGACCTGCCGAATGGTTGATTGCCATTGAATTAACGGAATAGCTTACGTCAAGTGTATGACCTTTGACCTGAAGAGCCTTCATAACCTTTTCGAGGTCTGCCATTGTTTCGCTGCCGACGCAGGTTTTTATCTGTGTTGCACCCGCACCTACGCAGGCAAACACACAAGCATTTGCCATATCAAGAGCATTGCTGCATTCAACTCCGAGAGCAATATCTTTGACTGCAGGAACAGTTTCGTAAAGCTCACTGATAAGTGAAACAAATTCGCGGGGAAGGAAAGCACCTGCGGTATCACAGAGAGTAACGGTTTTTGCACCGTTTTCAATTGCAGCTTCAACTGCCTTGAAAAGATACTCTTTTTCGGCTCTTGTTGCATCAACGGCGGAAAATTCAACATCACCGCAGATTGATGCGCAGTGAGCGGTCAGAGTGCCGATAAGCTCAAGCATCTGAGCAGGCTTCTTATGATAGAAATATTCCATCTGAACTGCCGATACGGGAAGCGAAACAACGAGTCTGGGTTTCTTTGTTCCCGCGATGGACTTCATTGCTCTGTCTGCTTCTTCGACCGTACTGCCGACGGGACAGGATAGGATGCTGTTCTTTAGGAGGGGGCTTATAGTGCGCAAAACGAGTGTATCAATTTTTTCGTCGGTAATCTGAGCTGCTTCGATAACATCAATGTTGAGTTTGTCAAGCAGCTTTGCAATTTCAAGTTTTTCCTTGAAACTGAGGGCGATATCACCCTTGCGTGCGCACTCTCTGAGGGTTGCGTCTGTGATGGTGATTTTTTTCATGCTAATCTCTCCTTTTTGAACAGCATACTCTGACGGAATATGCAATTTTTTGCTGGTAAATATACTTATGCACTATAAGTTCTTTATATTATATATAAACAGATTGATAAAGTCAACCCGAATTTGACTATCAAAACCCGTGCCGAAAAAAATCGTAGACTGCAACAACTTTAATTTTTTAATGTTAAAAATGTATGTACATTTTGCACAATGGAAAAGATATCAATTTGTTGAAAACAGAAAAGAAAAGCAGCCGGAGAACGAGTCTCCGACTGCAGATTAATGTATTGATTAATACTTGAAGTTCTTGTACAAGATGTGAGATGAACCAGTTGCGTTGCCGCCGCCTGCAACGTCGATAACAACGTTGATGTCGTATTCTACGGTAAGGCTTACAAGGTGACCTGTTGCAACATCGATAACTGCAACGATTGTTGCGTTATCATAGCTTTCTTCGATAACCGCACCGCTGACAACCTGACCTACTGCTGCATAGATAACGGGAGCAGTTTTGTGGTCGAAGTAGCTCTTATCAAGATCGCCGACGCAGATACCGCACTTATCAATGGGAGAATTGTTGTAGGATTCGTTCTTTGAAGCCTTGCTGTTACCGGGCTTAACATTGAATTTGATTGTGTACTTGCCGTTACTTTCTGTGCAGGTTGCGCTTGTTATATCAGAAGTTGAAAGAGTGCTCTTTCTGAGATAATGATGAGGAACGTCGTCTTCCCACTGTCCCTTTGTAACATCCATTGTGTACTTGTTTTCAGCGCCGATACCCATGAATGAGTAAACAAGGTCACCGAATGTCTTGAGAAGGAAACCCGCGTTGAGTTCTTCGTTGTCTGTGTAACGTTCTTTGTTGAAGCCAACCCTTGCTGCATATGCTTTGTTTACAGCGTTGTTGTAGTATGCAACGATTTCTTCTGCTGTTGCGGGAGCTGCTGCGGGTACTGTTGATTCTTCTGCAACAGTTGTTTCGCCTTCAACGGGAGCGGCTGTTGTGTCACCCTCAACGGGAGCAACTGTTACGTCGCCTTCAGCAAGTGCTGCTGTTGTGTCTTCTTCAACGGGAGCAGCTGTTGTGTCGATTTCATCTGCTGCTGTAGTGGTTGTTGTGTCTGCTGTTGTGTCGTCCTTACCGCATGCTGCAAAGCTGAAAAGAAGTGCAGCAGCAAGGAAAAGTGCGAGAATTTTTTTCATGGGAATACTCCTTTCATATTTAACACCTTGCGGTGTTTATTCCAAAATATTATACGGATTCAATGAATCTCATGAATGCCGCAAAGCCGTTTTCGTCACGCTTGAATACACCTGCGTGCTCGAGAACGGTTGCAAAGACCTTTCCGACCTCTGCGTGAATGATATCGGTTACATTTCCGGAATTGATTTCCGGATAATTTGCGATGAATTCTTCTGCCCAGTCAGCATGAAGCGCAGTCAGCGGATTTGCTCTTAAATCCTTTTTATTTACCAATGCATCTGCAAGTGCTTCAAATTCATCTTTTAGTCTGGGAGGAAGCACGGCAAGACCCATAACTTCAATCAGACCGATGTTTTCTTTCTTAATATGATGAAGTTCGGCATGGGGGTGATAAACACCCATGGGATGCTCGTCTGTTGTTATGTTGTTGCGAAGAACAAGGTCAAGTTCGTATTTTTTGCCCCTGCGTCTTGCAATGGGAGTGATTGTGTTGTGGGGCGTATCGCCCGAATATGCAAAGATAAAAACGCTTTCATCCGTATATTCACGCCATGCGGTAAGAATTTTATCTGCAAGGTCAACAAGCTTTTCGGGGGACTCTGAAAGCAGACGGATTGTTGACATAGGCCATTTTACAATACCTGCATCAACATCCTCAAAGCCTTTGAATTCAACCTTTTTCTCAATGGGTGCTCTTTCCATTGCAAATTCATATCTACCGCCCTGGAAATGCTCGTGGCTGAGGATTGAACCGCCTACAATTGGTAAATCTGCGTTTGAACCTACAAAATAATGGGGAAAAAGATTGATAAATTCAAGCAGCTTTGAAAAAGCCGATTTATCTATTTTCATCGGTTTGTGTTCGCCGTTGAAAACAATACAGTGCTCATTGTAATATACGTAAGGAGAATACTGCATGAACCAACCCGAATTCGCAATCGTTATCGGGATGATTCTGTGATTCTGTCTTGCAGGGAAATTGGCTCTGCCTGCGTAGCCTTCGCACTCACGGCAAAGCTGGCATTTGGGATAACCTGCCTGAGGTGCATTTCTTTCTGCTTCAATTGCTTTCGGGTCTTTTTCGGGCTTTGAAAGATTGACTGTTATATCAATCGTGCCGTAATCACCGTCATGCTGCCATTTGAGCATTTTTGCAATTCTGTCACGGCGGATATAATTTGTGTCGCCGCTTAATTTGTAATAATAATCGGTTGCTTTTTCGGGTGATTCCGAATAAAGCCTGCCGAATTTCTCAATAACCTGAGAGGGTCTGGGAGTGAGTGCACCCATAATTGCGGTATCAAAAAGGTCACGGTATACAATGGAATCTTCAATGATGCCTTTTTCTGCCGCATAGTCACAAAGATTATTGAGAATAACGTTTATTTCGCCCTTTGCTTCTTCGCATGAATCGTCATATTCATCTTTTTTGAGAAGATACATAACAGCGTTTGTGCAGTAAACTTTGTCGCTTTCTTCGATAAGACCGTTGGTTACGGCATATGAAATCAATGCCTTTATGCTTGAATCAATCATAAAAAAAATCCGCACTTTCGATAGAATATTATCCCTATTATATACTTTTCGTCGCAACTGTGCAAGTGGGAAATTAAAATTATGTAAACAAAGTGTATATTTTTTTGAAAAGATATGCTATATTGAAGAAAACGAAAAAAGGGAGATGACGGATAATGAATATTCCCGATATGATTATATGCATACTTTTCACAACACTTGCCGCAAGCTATGCATGGGGAATGAGAGGTACGGTTATCGGCGGAGAAAAAGGCGCAATGCTTCCGGGTGCATTCATAGGACTGTTTCTTGCGTGGTTTTCGGGCGGTGCGATAAGAGATAATTTCTGGATTCCCGCTGCGGCAGGTCTTATGGGCATGACCTTCGGCGGGACTGAGCCCTACGGCGAAACAATCGGTATGGTGCTTCACCGCGGCAGATCCGATTATAACCCTCAAAAGGGATATTTCGGTCTGGCATTCAAGGGTGCGTTGTGGTTTTCAATATGCGGAGGATTTATCGCAATATCTCTTGCATCCATGAGTAACATCATATATTCAACCCGTGATTTGCTTATATTTATGATTCTTGTACCTGTTATACAGCAAATCGGTTACAGAATTTTCAATCAGCCGTATGACAAGGAAAAAGGTATTTATCCGAAAATTTTTTATTCTCTCACCCGTCGCGAGGAATGGGGAAGCAATCTTGCTCTGCTTATTGCCATGATTGCGTTTGCTGTCATAAAAGGTGATGACTTCACTCTTGCAATGGTTGCAGGAGGATTTTTCTTTGGCGCAGTCGGTTGGCTTGCTGCCATGAAATTTTATGTGCTGTCGGCATTTCCGATGAAAAACGGGAAATATATTCTCGGAAAGCTTAAAGAGAAAAATCTTGTTGACGGCTGGAAAATAATGGAATTCACCCTTGGTTCAATCGGCGGTTTCGGTCTTGCACTGACCTATTGCGTGAGATTTGAATTTGTTGAAAAATATAATGAAGCGATTGCCCTTAACGGTATACGCACGCTTCCCGAATCGCTTGAAAAATTTATGCCTGCTTTGTGCGCTGTTTTTGCACTCGGAATAATATGGGTTAACCTTTATTCAATGATATGCGAAAGAAAGGGCAAAAAGATAAACTCGTTTGTCTGCGACCTTATCGAAAGACCTTTATATAATATTCTTCCAATGATTTTTGTGCTTCTCGGTTCGCGTTTTACGGCGATTTATTCAACGGTCTTTATGCTCGTGTTTGTTCTTGCTGTCAAGTGTGTTTTTGACCGATTCCCCGAATCGAAATTGCTGCCGCTTGCAGCTGTGATTTTAACTGCGGTTTGTTCAATTGTTTTTGCAGGATGTTTTTATCCTGATTTATGTACTCCTTTGAATATTATACTAATCGGGACTGTTCCTTATCTGATAACCGAATTAATCTGTGTTGCATGGAAAGTAACGGTAAAAGGCGGAAAAGTGTCCGATGTTATTCTGAAAACATCTTTTGTTACGGTTTATCCGTTTATGATATTGCAAAGTATATTAATAATATTTATTTCTTTAAAAATTTTTATCATTTAGTATTTACTTTTTGCTTTTCGTATGTTAAAATGTTAAAGCATAAAAGTATACGAAAGGCGGTTCTGTATGAGCGCAAAATTTAAGGATGCAAACGTCGATTTTCTTTTCGAGGCAATTCTTAATCTTGAAACCATGGAGGAATGCTATGATTTCTTTGAGGACCTTTGCACCGTGACTGAAATCAAGTCGATTTCCCAGAGAATAGTTGTTGCAAAAATGCTTCGTGATAAAAAAGTATATAATGAAATAGTGTCTGAAACAGGCGCAAGCACTGCAACCATCAGCCGCGTAAACCGTTCTCTTCAGTACGGCTGCAACGGATATGAGGTTGTGTTCAAAAGGATGGAAAAGTAATGTCATACGATGATTTTTCACGTTATTATGACTTGCTGACCGATAATGTTGAGTATAAGAAGCGTGCAGATTATTTTTGCAGGCTTCTTTCCATGTGCGGAATAAACGAAGGGATACTTCTTGACCTCGGCTGCGGCACAGGAAGTATGTCTTTTGAAATGGCGGACAGAGGATTTGACGTTATCGGCGTTGACAGCAGCATAGGTATGCTCAGTGCCGCGCAGCAGAAGATGTTTGAAAACGGAAAGCATATTCTTCTTCTGAATCAGAAGATGCAGGAAATTGACCTTTACGGCACGGTTGACTGCGCTGTTTGTGTGCTTGACGGAATCAATCACCTTGAAGACTGCGATGAAGTCAGAAAAACATTTGAAAAAGTTTCTCTTTTTATGAATAAGGGCGGAGCGTTTGCGTTTGACGTGAACACAATCCACAAGCATAAAAATATTCTTGCGGATAATGCCTTTGTTTTTGAACCCGAGGGAGTATTCTGTGTATGGCAGAACAGCTGTAATCCCTCTGACAACAGCGTTGAAATATCTCTCGATTTCTTTGAGGAAGAGGACGGTGTTTATTACCGCGCCTGTGAAAGCTTTACAGAAAAAGCATACGAGCTTGACGAAATAAAAAAATGGCTTGAAGAATCGGGATTTGAGGTTGTCGGAATATATGACGATATGACAACGGAAAATGTAAAGCCCCACAGCGAAAGGGCAGTATTTTTAGCAAGAAAGAAGTGATAATATGAGCGAACTTGTAAGAATGATATCAACCGACGGCACTCTGACCGTCATAGCGGTTGACAGCACGGATATTATTAACCGCATGGAAAAAATTCATATGACATCCGCCGTAACCTCTGCGGCTCTCGGCAGACTCCTTACTGCCGCTTCAATGATGGGTGCGGTTCTTAAAGGCAGGGACCACAGTGTAACTCTCCGTCTTAACGGAAACGGTCCGTCAGGCTCTCTTATTGCTGTATCGGACAGCGAAGGCAATGTAAGGGGATATGTTGCAAATCCCGTTGTTGAAATTCCCCTTAACGATAAAGGTAAGCTTGATGTTGCGGGTGCTGTGGGTACGGACGGGACATTGACCGTCATGAAAGACCTCGGAATGAAAGAGCCTTATATTGGTCAGATTCCAATCGTTTCGGGCGAAATTGCCGAAGATATAACAAGCTATTTTGCAACGAGTGAACAGCTTCCCAGCGTATGCGCACTCGGTGTGCTCGTTAATCCCGATTTATCAATTCAGGCGGCAGGCGGATTTATCATTCAGCTTCTTCCGACTGCTCTCGAAGATACAATTGATCAGGTTGAAGAGTGTATAAAGGGTATTCCTTCCGTTACGCAGATGCTCACAAGCGGAATGACCCCCGAGGATATCTGCAGAAGCGTTCTTAAAACATTTGACCTTGAAATCCTCGATACCGCAAAACCCGAATACAGATGCAACTGTTCAAGAGAAAGAGTAACAAAAGCGCTTCTCACAATGGGCAAGGAAGAACTTGTTGACATGGCAAATGACCCGTTTACCGAGGTGGACTGCCACTTCTGTGAAAAGAAATACAGATTCACTTCTGCCGAAATCAGAAAATTGGCCGAATAAGAAAGGGGTATATTATGGGTAAATTATTCGGTTATCCCGAGTTTGATATCACCGGCGAAGAAATACTCTGCACCTATGATAATGATTACAGCGAAATGATGATGGATGTCCGTGTTTACCGAATGAAATCGGGCGAAACAAGGAGCTTCTGCCGTGAAGGGGAGGAGATTGCCGTTCTTCTTCTTTCGGGAAAAATAACCTTCGCCTGCGAAGAAATTACTGAAACCGTAAGTCGTGAAAGCGTTTTCACCGAAGGTCCTTTTGCTGTTCATGCCTGCGCGGAAAGCAATATATCCGTTAAAGCGGAAGCAGATTCGGAAATACTTGTTCAGTGCACTGAAAATGACGGTACTTTTGCAGCAAAGCTTTACAGACCCGAGGATGCACCTTGGGGATATTCCTGCGTGGGTAAGTTCGGCAATGTTGCAAAACGCCGTGTAAATACAATTATTGATAAGGAAATTGCACCTTATTCCAATATGGTTCTCGGCGAAGTTCTTAATGATAAAGGTAATTGGTCGGGATATCTTCCTCACAGACATCCTCAACCCGAATGCTATTATTTTAAATTTGACAGACCCGAGGGATTCGGTGCAAGCTTTGTCGGAGACGAAGTTTTCAAGAGTGTTGACAACAGCTTTTCCGCAATTCCGGGCGGTGCGCTTCATCCGCAGTCTGTTGCACCGGGCTTTCAAATGTATACCTGTTGGATGATCCGCCATCTCGATGATGACCCCTGGCTTCAGACCACACGCAATGAAGACGAAAAATATATCTGGCTTCACGAAGCTGAAATATAAATAAAACGGCAGGTTATCCTGCCGTTTTATTAATCTGTAATATCCATAAAATATAATTCGTATCCGCCGATTGTAAGAATAAGATAATAATCTTCGTCAACATCGTTCATGTTTGCTATTCCTGTTGTTGCAAAACCTTTAATTGAATTTTCTTCTGCAGAATACGTCAAATCATAAATAAGACCGTCTGCGTTATTTGTTTTTGCTTCTTTGTTTTCAGTATATTGAATTTTCCATGATTCTTTGCTTGCGGGGTCCGAAATTGTTATCTCATCGCCGGAAACGGTGCATTTGATATTTATTATTTTTGCTTCAGTATATCTGCTGCTGTTTTTTTCTGAAGTAAAAATAACTTTATCTGTTTCAGTTGAAGTTATGCGGGAAAAAGTCCAGTTGTATTCATCAATGCGGACTTTTTTTGCTGCATTGCATCCGCTTAAAACAAACACCAGAATCAATAAAAGAGAAATAATTTTTTTCATTTGCAATCCTCCGATTGTCTGAATTTTTAACTTTTAATATTATATTACGCACAGCAACGAATGTCAAGAATGAGAAAATAAATGCATTATATAATAAGGTTGCATCATATAATAAATATAGATGTATGAGCAAAAACATCCTGTTTGAACTGCCAGAAAATATTTCTTTTCCGGAACTAAAACTTTTTTAAAAATTTTTTGAAATTTTTTTTAAAAAAGGGTTGACATTTCCGAAAAAGTAGTGTATTATACGTCATGTCGCTTGACCAAAGCGACGCCGATGTGGGAGCATAGCTCAGCTGGGAGAGCATCTGCCTTACAAGCAGAGGGTCACAGGTTCGAGCCCTGTTGTTCCCACCATCTGGCCCGGTAGTTCAGCTGGTTAGAACGCTAGCCTGTCACGCTAGAGGTCGACGGTTCGAGC
>JAFWYP010000003.1 GCA_017517665.1 Clostridia bacterium
GGACTTATGCCGAAATTACCGAGAAACACAAAGATAAAACCATTGTTTTGAAAACTAAACGGCAGGTTGACGGGTTTTTGAAAAACGTTTAAGGTGAGAGTTATGAAAGAAACATTAAAACAAATCAGCTTCAAAAAAATGAACAGCGATGAATTTAAAGTGTATTCAAAATGGTCCGTAAAAGCTTATGCCGACCACTTGTTAAAAGCAGATGATGAGAGATTCAGATTTAAAGCACTTAAAGCTGCGAAAAGTGAGTTTCGTGATGTGTTCCCCGAAGGCGCAGATTCCGCCGATAACTATCTTTACATTGTAGTAAACAAAAACAACGAGAAAATCGGTGTTATCGGTTATCAGAAAAGTCCGTTTGAAGAAAACGCCGCTTTTGTAACTGAAAACGTAATCAAAGAAAAATACAGAGGCAAAGGCTACGGAAAAAAAGCATTTGTGAAGCTTCAGGAAGATGCGTGTGAAAAAGGCTTTTCAAAAATGGTACTTAATGTTTTTAAGCATACTTCCGTATCATATGCGATGTACGAGAAAAACGGTTTCAAAGTAATTGAAGATTACGGTGGAAGCGTAATAATGGAGAAGCATTTTAATAATGAGAACAGCCAATTTTAAACCAATGAATCCCGAAGCTGCAAAACAAATTTGCAGTTGGCGGTATGAACCTCCGTATTCTGTTTATAATTACATAACCTATGAAGAAGCTGTCAAGAAACAAGCAGCTATAACCCAACCCGAAAATGCCGAGAATTACCTTTGTTTTTGGAACGATGACAAACTTATTGCGTATACAAGCATAATCCTGAAAGATGAAAAGGTGTATATAGGTATCGGTGTTTCCCCGCAGTTTTGCGGTCAGGGTTCTGGGAATTATTATTTGAACAAAACACTCTTTGAAGTAAAGAAAAGATACCCATTAAATGAGATTTGGGTACAAGTGCGTTCGTGGAACGAACGTGCTATAAAATGCTATCGCAAAAGCGGTTTCGTCGAAAAACACAGGGAGATAATCTATGATAGGTTTAATGATAAAACTGAGTTCGTTTTTATGCGTTTTTACAAAATGATTATATCTTTTAGTTATCTGAACAAATCTGATTTTTCAACCATATCAAATGATTTATTCAATATCCTTGCCGATAATATGGAGAAGATTGCACCTACAGGCAATACGAGAGAAGATGATTATAAGTGTTGGTACCAAGGTGTGTCCGATGGTCTGAATCGTAACAAAAGACAAATTATACTTATAAAAGACAACGAAAATATCATCGGATTTTTTCAGTACTACACAAATGATGATACTTTTATGATGGAAGAAATACAGTTTAAGCCCGAATATAAGGGGAAAGGTGTTTTCAGAGCCTTATACAGCTTTATTATTCCTCATATAAACGAAGATATCGAGTTCGTTGAAGCCTATGCAAGTATAGACAATGACAAATCAATCGGTATTCTTGAAAATTTTGGAATGACTAATATCGGTCTTAATAAGAATGGAAGAAGCTGTCATTTCAAAGGAACTTATGCCGATTTATTGAAATGGTATCATTCAGGGAGCAATTTATGAATAAATACCTTAAAAATCTTAATCGCATTGAGTTTGTTGTTACAATGGCTTGTACGGGCAGATGCAAACACTGCTCGCAAGGCGAACGTAAAAGTTCTGAAAATATTGATAAAGATTTGGCTGCAAACGCTGTGCGAAATATTGCAAAAAAATATAATATCGAATCTGTTATGACTTTTGGCGGTGAGCCTTTGCTTTGTCCCGAAACTGTTTACGAAATACATAAAGCGGCAATGGAAATGGATATTCCAAAAAGGCAGTTGATTACAAATGGTTTTTTCAGCAGAGATTTGAATAAAATCAGATATGTTGCTGAACGGATAATTGAATGCGGTGTTAATGAAATCCTGCTTTCCGTTGATGCTTTTCATCAGAAAACAATTCCAATTGATTATGTAGTGAAATTTGCCGAATATTTCAGTAATACAAAAATTATTTTTAAGGTCCATCCGGCAAGGCTTGTTTCTTCCGAAGCAGATAATTTTTATAATAATAAGACAAAAGAAATACTTATATCTTTTAATCAAATGGGGATTGAAACAGGCGAAGGAAACGTTATTTTCCCAAGCGGAAATGCATTGAAATATTTGGGTGATTATTTTGATTTAAATAAAGAAATCATTAATCCTTATAAGGAAGACCCTGCTGATATTCGTGCAATTTGTTTCAGTGCAAACGGTGATATTCTCGGCAGGAATATTTATTGTCAAGATATAATTGAAATATTGGATAATTATAATCCATACACAAAAACGAACCTTTGACATTTCAGCCAAAGGTTCGTTTTGATATTGATTGGTGCACCTGACAGGGCTTGAACCTGCACATCAAAGATACCAGATCCTAAATCTGGCGCGTCTGCCAATTCCGCCACAGGTGCATTTTATTGAATTTGATATTATCATGAATGTTTTTATTTGTCAAGCTGTTAAGCCTTGTTAAAGCGTATCTCCGATAAAGAGATACGCTTTAACTATAATTGAGTTTTATTTTTTAAATGGAAAAACCGCAAATTCGAATTCAAGACCTTCTTTGCCGTTAACTTCAAACTGAGGAAGAATGTCGGGACCGCAGCTTGCAGTACCTGTACCTCTTGTATATCCGTCGATATTGATTACAACGGTGTTTTCGTCGTGCAGATCCTCTCTGTGCTTTGCATTCTGGAGAAGGAGCTGTGAATAGGGTCTTGCGTTGAAGTTGAAATAGTTATCGTCAAATTCAAACTTAAGTCCATCTCCGTCATTGTCGGTAACTGCAAGGTATCTTACCTTTGTTCTGTTTCCTGAATCCTGAGGTCTGATATAGGGTTCATACATATCGTCAACCGTTGTTTCATAAACACCGATAATTGACTGTGCGTAAATGTCGGAAAGGTTTTCATCAGGACCCATGCCGTAATATTCAATGTTCCGGAATTCCTTGGGCATTTCAAGAGTTAGACCGAATCTGGGCATATGTTCTGAAAGTCGTTTCTTTGCAATGGGTTTAAATTTAGATTCAACCTTTATTGCACCGTTCCCGTAAATCTTATATTCGATTTCAACTTTACCGAGAGGAAGAAGTGACTTTTTGCTCTTGAGTTTATATTCAACTTCAATTTCAGCTTTGTTCTTTTTGAATTCAACCTCAAAATCTGTGCAGATGCATTTATAATCATCGTAGCCTGCTTTTATCCATTCGTCACGGTACTTGGTATCATTATCAAGAAATGCTCTGTAAATGTTTGGAACAAAGCCTTTAGCGAAAGAAGGAGCGTTATTGATGAATTCTTTTCCGTTAACAATATAACTTTCAATCATACCGCTTTCATTTGAGAATGTAACCGAACCGTTTTCAAATGAAACAACGCTTGTGTTTTCGTTGGTGTTAACGGAGATCTTGCTGTCAGATTTAATTCTTTCGCATTTGTATTCTTCCTTGAGTGCAATCTGTTCAAATGCAATTTCATTATCACCGTCAAAATAATAAATATTAAGGTGGCAGTCACATTTTTCTTTGGGAAGTTTAAAGTCGAGAGCAAATTCTTTTTCGCATTCTGCGTCTATATCAAGGATGATTTCATCGGCTGCAAGGAGAATATTGCCGTTCTTAACAAGTTCCCAAACAGCTGTAATATATGATGTGTTTCTGAAACGGTTTGTGTTTTTAAATGTGATTGTTTTTCCTTCAAGGCTTGCTCTTACGGGACGGTAAACATTTTTCATTTCCTTTGCGCCCGTATGAAGTGTTCTGTCAGGATAAAGGAGACCGTCAACACAGAAACAACCGTCATGACGCCATTCACCGTGGTCTCCGCCGTATGTATATTTGATTTTACCGTTGGGGTGATAATAAGAATGGTCTGCCCATTCCCAGATGCATCCGCCCATAAGATTATCATATGCATAAAATAAATCCCAATATTCCTCAAGTCCGCCGGGTCCTACGCCCATTGCATGAGCATATTCACAAAGGAAGAAGGGCTTGGGAGTATACTTCTTGCCTCTTGTGTGTTTGCCTGTTTTTTCAACATCCTTATGATTTGTATACATTTCGGATACAACATCATATGAATGTCTTTCGTTGCGTACAACACCTTCGTAATGAACGGGAATTTCAGGACATACATCGTGAAGATAATCATAGCATACATCCTGGCAAGCATATCCGCCGGCTTCATTACCGAGTGACCACATAATGATACTTGTACGGCTTCTGTCACGAAGATACATTCTCTTTACTCTGTCAAGGTATCTTGGAGCCCATGCAAGGTCATGGCTGATAAGGTCAAAGTTATTATGTGGCTCACAGGCTGCGCCATGAGTTTCAATGTCGGCTTCATCAATAACATAAAGACCGTAAATATCACAAAGGGCTATAAACATAGCGTCGGGAGGATAGTGAGATGTTCTTACAGCATTAACATTGAGTGACTTCATGAGTTTAATATCTTTTTCAATGTCATCAAAGCTCATTACATATCCATTTTTATAATGTGTATCATGGTGATTGACACCTTTGATTTTAATTTTCTTTCCGTTAACGGTAAAGATATCTTTTTTGATTTTAACGGTCTTGAAGCCAATATTATGTCTTTGGGTCATAATTTCATCTTCACTGTTATAAAGACTTACATATGCTGTATAAATTTCAGGAATCTCAGCATTCCATGTTTTTACATCAAGGTTATTAAAACTGATTACACAGTTTTTTTCAGCAGGAATGCATTTTTCAGCGATAAGTTTATTCTTATAATAAATTTCTGCATATGCGCAAAGACCTTCAGGATTGCCGTTGATTTCAACGTTGATATCAAGATTCCAGCCCTTTGAAGTTTCTTTTGTTCTGAGATAAACGTCATTAAGAAATGTTTTGGGCATTTCATAAAGAAGAACATCTCTGAAAATACCGTTTTCTCTGAACATATCCTGACATTCAAGGAATGTTCCGTTTGACCATTTATGAACAACGGCAACAAGCTCGTTTTCGCCTTCAACAAGGTACTTTGTCAAGTCGAATTCCGCTGTATTATGAGCGCCTTCACTGTAACCAACAAACTGACCGTTGATATAAAGATCAATACACGATATAACTCCGAGGAAAGAAATGATATATGTTTTATCAACGTTGTTAATTTCAAAGGTTTTTCTGTAAACACCGACAGGCTGTTCATAAGGAACGTAAGGAGGCTTATCGTCAAAAGCATAAGGACAGTTGATATATGCGGGTGAATCATAACCGGTTCTCTGCCATGTTGAGGGAATTTTTACTGTGTCAAAAGCAACTCTTTCCGTGTCAATTTCGTCCGGAAGATCTTTATTGCTTGCGTAATACTTAAATTGCCATTTGCCTGAAAGAACTTTAACTATATCCGATGAATATCTTTCTTTTTTTAATGAGGTTTTTTTGAGAACTTCAACGGATGAATAGGGGATAGCATAACCTCTGCCTTCGAGCTTGTTAATCTCAAAAACAGAAAAATCATTGAAATTTGTTTTGTTTATTCTGTATTTCATTTTAGTGCTTCTCCTTTAAAATGTTAATCATTATTTTTGCTGCTTTGTATATATCTCCGCAACCGAGTGTGATTATCAAATCACCGCTCTGTGCGTTTTTTACGGCATATTCCGCAACTTCTTCAAATGTGTTGAACCAGACACTGTCGGGTATTTTTTCGGCAAGCTGAGAAGTATAGATGTTATATGTGTTGACTTCTCTTGAACCCATAATTTCAGTCATAATGCATCTGTCGGGTATTTGCAGAACTCGCACAAATTCATCAAAAAGAATTGACGTTCTCGAGTATGTGAAAGGCTGAAAAACAGCCCAGACCTTGTTATAGCCCATTTTCATGGCTGTTTCAAGTGTCACTTCAAGCTCTTTCGGATGATGTGCATAGTCATCGGCGATTGTGATTCCGTCAATCTGAGCAAGTATTTCAAAGCGTCTGCCTGCACCGTGGAAATCAGAGATTCCTTTTACACATTGTTCAAAGCTGACACCCGATTCCATTGCGCTGGCAATAACGGCAAGTGCGTTGTATACATGATGTCTGCCGGGTATTCCGAGAGAAACTCTGCCAAGGGTTTCACCGTATCTGATCAAATCAAAAGATGCAAATTCATTCTTAAGCTCAATGTTTACTGCTCTGTAAACATTTCCGTCATCAAGTCCGAAAGTAATAACGGGTTTATTACATAATTCAACGGCAGGTACAACAGTATCAACCGTATTCAGATCGTCGCCGTTAAAGATAATCATTTTTGTTGCCATGGATGCAAACTTTGTAAATGATTTTTTCAGATTTTCAAATGTTTTAAAGTAATCGAGATGGTCTTCGTCGACATTGAGTATAACAGCAATATCAGGAGATAAATCAAGAAAGGTATCAACAAATTCACAAGCTTCGCATACCATATGTTCGCTGTGTCCGACCATGCCGTTTGAGCCTGTCAGCGGAAGCTTTCCGCCTATAACTGCCGTGGGATCAAAATCTGCTTCAATTAGAACCTGTGTCAGCATTGAGCAAGCTGTTGTTTTGCCGTGTGTGCCGCTGATGCAGATGCTGTTGGGGTAAATTCTTGTAATCGCACCAAGCAGTTTGCTTCTTTCAAAAGTAGGAATATCAGATGATTTTGCAGCAACAAGCTCGGGATTATCAGGGAGAAGTGCGGCAGTATAGACAATCATTTCCGCACCTTCGATATTTTCGGCTTTTTGTCCGAGTGTGACGGGAATTCCCATTGAACGGATTCTTGCAAGTGTATCTGTTTCATTATTATCAGAACCGCTGAGAAGATACCCTTCTTTATGAAGAATTTCGGCAAGAGGACACATTCCTGACCCACCGATTCCGATAAAATGAATACGTTTGACTTTTTTTAACAAAGCATCTATTTCAAACATAAAAATCTCCTTTTATTTATTCTCTTTTATTATAATACATATTAACAAAAAAATAAAGTAAAACTTCAAACTTTGGTGCACTTTTTTTAACAGCTCGTTTTATTCAACATAAAATAATAATATCCAAGCACAGGGAGGTGCAAATTTTGAAAAAAATAAACAGTTTTCTTGTTATCGGCGGTGACAGCCGACAGCTTTATGTTGCAGATTATCTTGAAAATAAAGGTTATGAAGTTTATATTTACGGTTTTGATGACAAAAATCGAAAATGCATTGACAAATTAAACTGTTTGTCAAATATAACTGACGCTGTTGTTTTTCCGCTTCCGGTGTCCAAAGACGGAAAAAATATAAATTCAATTATTCCGATTAAAGAATCGTTTGATGATATACTTGCTTTTTATAATAATAACATTATAATTTTTGGCGGGATGTTCGGAAAAGGTATTGAAAATAAAATGAGAAACAAAAATATTGTATATTTTGATTATTTTAACAGGGAAGACGTAACAGTAAAAAATACCGTACCGACGGTTCAGGGTATACTGAAAACCATAATTGACAATGTTGATTACACTATACATTCAAGCAGATGTGCTGTGTTCGGTTACGGCAGAGTAGGAAAAATTACTGCGGATGTTTTGGCATCTATCGGTGCGGATGTGACTGTTTGTGCAAGAAAAAATTCAGACCTTGCAAATGTTGAAATCAAGAAGCTAAACGGTTGTTTGATAAAAGATTTTTATAAACATTCTGATGATTATGACATTATAATAAACACCGTACCTTCGCTTGTTATTGACTTGAAAATAATTGAAAATCTAAAAAAAGATTGTCTTATAATTGATGTTTCATCTGCACCTTACGGTACTGATTTTGCAACTGCTTACAATTTCGGAATAAATGCAATCCAATGTCCGTCCTTGCCTGGAAAGGTTGCGCCTAAAACAGCGGGGAAAATCATAGGTGAAGCAATTGTAAATATTATGAAGGAGGAGGATTTATGAGTCAATTAACGGTTGGATTTGCTATGTGCGGTTCATTCTGCACATTCGAAAAAGCAATCAAAGAAATTGTTAATATTAAAACATACGGTGCAAATGTAATTCCGATTATGTCTTTCAATGCATTTTCAACTGATACAAGATTTGGCAAATCAATTGATTTTATAAACAGAATCGAAGATATATGTAAAAATAAAATAATATCAACATTATCTGATGCTGAGCCTATCGGTCCTAAAAAGCTTCTTGATATTTTAGTTATTGAACCGTGTACGGGAAACACCCTTGCAAAGCTTGCAAACGGAATAACTGATACACCTGTTACTCTTGCTGCAAAAGCTCATCTGAGAAACGAGAGACCGCTTGTTATTGCTGTCTCAACAAATGATGCGTTATCTTGTGCGGCAAAGAATATAGGAAATCTTCTGAACTATAAAAATATATATTTTGTCCCTATGAAGCAGGACGATTCCATTAATAAGCCAAGGTCTGTAGTTGCGGATTTCGGCAAAACAATTGAAACAATCGAGTCAGCTCTGGATAATAAACAAATTCAGCCGATTTATATATAAAGAAAAACCAACCTCGGCTTCGGGGTTGGTTTTTGAATGGAATTATAATTCGATTTCTTGGGTAAGCCGTATATCTCTTGATGAAGAAGCGGCATGAATTTTGAATGTGCCGTGTTCAACAACCCACTCGTAATCCTGATTAAGAAGCTTGAACGCATCAAAACCAAGGTTAAATTCGATCGTTTCAGATTCACCTGCTTCAAGAGATATTCTTTTAAAATCTTTAAGAAGGATTGTCGGTGTAACAACAGTGCTTTCGCAGTCTTCAACATAAATCTGGACAACTTCATCTCCGCCAACAAATCCCGTGTTCTTTATAGTTACAGAAACTTTAACTTCTGTAACACCTGTTTTTACAAGTGATAAATCTGAATACTCAAATGTTGTATAGCTTAAACCGTAACCGAAGGGATAAAGGGCTGCGCCTGTGCCCTCGTAATATTCGTTGCTTGCACCAGGAAGCATTGAATAATAACATGGAATCATAGTTGATCTTCGAGGAAGAGAGAAGGGGAGTTTACCGCCGGGGTTTACTTTTCCGAGGATAACATCACATACAGCCTGAGAACCGAATTCTCCGCCGAACCAGCAGGAAATAACAGCATCGCATATTTCACTTTCTTCCTTAATTGCAAGCGGTTTTCCGTGAAGCATAGCAAAAATAATCGGTTTTCCTGTTTCGGAAAGCTTTTTGATAAGCTCGGATTGTTTTCCGCAAAGAGTCAGTTCGCATCTGTCTCTTCCTTCGCCGCTTGAAATGGTGTCGTCACCACCACAGAAGATTATCAAGTCAGAATCTGATGCAAGTCTTACTGCCTCATCAAAATTTTCATTTTGTTTTTCGGCAACAATTCCCTGAAGATGATGTTGGTCTGAAAGAGCAAATTCAAAATCTCCGTCACTTATTCCGCATCCGTCGCATTGAACAATTTCCGTGTCAGGAAGCTCTGATTTCAGAACATCATAAATTGTTTTAAGATTTCTTCCTACAGGTTTTGCTGAATAACCGCCTAATCTTACTTTATTTGAAGAAGGACCTATCAAAGCGATTTTGTTGTATTTTTCTTTGCTGAGAGGTAAAATACCACTATTTTTAAGTAGTATTACAGATTTTTGAGCGATTTCGAGAGCTTTGTCAAGATGCTTCTGACAATTAATTATATTTTTATACTCATTTTCGTCTGTGTAAGGATTTTCAAATAATCCAAGCTTGAATTTGAGAGTAAGTACACGTCGGCAAGATTCGTTTATATTTTTGATGTCAAGTCTACCTTCATTCACAAGTTCTTCAAGTGAATCAATCCAAAGTTTATTCGGATATTCATCACCGCCTTGACAATCAAGACCATTCTTTTTTGAAAGATAAATGGCTTCTTTTTCATTTTTTGCCATTTTATGAAGACAGTGAACCCTTCTGAGTCCGCCCCAGTCTGAACGGCAGATACCTTTCAGACCGAATCTTTCTTTGAGGACTTCTTTAAGATAATGTTTTGATGTCATCATAAGGTCGCCGTCGATTGAATTATAGCTGACCATAACATCATATGCTCCGCCTTCTTTTATTGCCGCTTCAAAAACGGGAAGGTAACAGCTTTCAATTTCTCTTACGCCTGCTCTTGCGGTACCACAGTTAACACCGCCTTCGGGTATACCGTGGATACAAAAATGCTTCGGTTCGGAAATAACGGTATCTTTTGCAGAAATATCCCCGTTCTGATGACCTCTTACAATCTGCACAGCCATTTTTGTTGAAAGACATGTGTCTTCACCGAATGTTTCTTCCGTTCTTCCCCATCTCGGGTCACGGGCAACATCGAGATTCGGAGAAAGAACTTCATAAATGCCCAAAGATCTTGCTTCGGTTGCAATGATTCTGCCTGCTTCATAAGCGTATTCAGGCTCAAAGGTTGCTGCCCATGCAGTTGGTATAGGAAGAATTGTTCCTCTTGTTCCGCATATACCGTGAAGTGCTTCACCGGTAAAAATAACAGGAATTCCAAATCTTGAATTTTCAATAAAAAACTTCTGAACTTTATTCATTACAGCGGGAACAGAATAGTTATCATGAATATAACCGATACCGTCGGGAAAATCTTTTTTCATTTCTTGCCAATTGTAATCGGATGTTGCTTTAACGGAACAGTTATCCGCATCTTCTTTTTCAGTGCAGTAATTACTGCCAAATTTCATATCGAGCTGTGCTATTTTTTCGCGTGTCGTCATTCTTGAAAGTAAATCTTCTGCTCTTTCCTCGGGTGAAACCGAAGAATCTTTATATTTGATATAATCTGACATAAAATACCTCTTATATTTATTTTGAATAATTATATCACATATTTTTTTCTTATGCAATGCGTTAAAGAAGCAAAGTAACGATTGTTTTTTTCTTTCATATTATAGAAGTGAAAACTTTGATTTAAGGTGAAAGAATATGAATATTGTTTTTACCGCAGCATTGGGTGTCGGCGGTGCAACGATTATCGGCACATTATTTGGCTTTTTATTTAAAAAAACATCAGCTTTGTTTGAAAATGTAATTTTATCATTTGCGGCAGGTGTAATGCTTGCAACGTCTGTATTAAATCTTATTATACCTGCAGTCGGTGACGGAAATATTCATCTGACATTTGTTGCTATTTTTGGAATATTCAGCGGTGCTTTATGTATCAGTTTAATGGATATTGCAGTTAACAAATTAATTCTATGTACAGAAAAAAAGAGGTCAACTTTATTCGATAAAAAAGAACAGCTTCACAAATTATTGCTGTTTGTAACTGCCGTTGCAATTCATAATCTTCCTGAGGGTATTGCGGCCGGCGTCGGTTTCGGAACGGGAAACACTGCTGATGCACTAACAATTGCGGGCAGCATAGCATTACAGAATTTTCCGGAAGGAATGATAATTATAGCACCGATGCTTTCAGTCGGAATAAAGCGTTCAAAAGTTTTGTTTATTGGTATATTAACAGGTGTTATTGAAATAATCGGAACATTTTTCGGATATTATGCCGTAACCATATCAAATGAAATTTTACCGTTTGCTTTATCTTTTGCGGGCGGTACAATGATATATGTTATTTGCGGCGATATGATTCCCGAAACACAATCAGATTATCACAAACAAAGCTCGACTTATTCTCTTATAACCGGTTTTTGCTTGATGCTTGTAATTGACAGTATATTAAAATAGCGTTTATTCTGTTAGTTTTTTTCTTAATTTTTCAATAACTTTTTTCTCTATTCTGCTGACATAAGAACGGGATATGTTAAGCTTTTTTGCAATTTGTTTTTGAGTGTACGGGGCTGTTGAATACAGTCCGTATCTCATAATAATAATTTGTTTTTCTCTTTCGTCCTCAAGTTCAGAAATGCAAGCGTATAATTTATTTATCATTAGCTTTTCATCAATTTTTTCTGATGTGTCTTCTTGGATAAAAATTATATCCATCAATGTCAGGGGATTTCCCTCGTTATCGGTGTCAATAGGTTCATTGATTGAAATATCCTGCGAAATTTTTTTCTTGTTACGGAAATACATCAGTATTTCATTTTCAATGCATTTTGATGCATATGTTGCAAGCTTTATGCCTTTTGATTCATCGAATGTGTTGACTCCCTTGATAAGACCAATTGTTCCTATTGAGATGAGGTCATCTTGCTCTTCAGAATCAGATGTATATTTTTTTACGATGTGAGCTACAAGTCTGAGATTGTGTTCGATTATTTTATTCTTTGCGTTTTTATCGCCGCTTTTTAATTTCTGCAAATATATTTTTTCCTCCTCCTTTGATAAAGCCGGAGGGAAAGACCCTGAATTTTTAATATGCAGAGCAAAAAATAAAAATCCTTTCGCAAGAATCCCCGCAATAATATTTAACATTTTATCACCTCATAAAAAAGATTATGATTTTATCGAACAAAAAATACTGCAATTATCTTTTTATAAACATTTTCTGAGATATAACTTGCATTAATATATAAAAAGTTATATAATATAAAAAAATATAGTGGGAGTGTTCTAAATGGGTAAAATAAAACTCGGTGCTCAGCTTTATACTCTTCGTGATTATATTAAAACTTATGAAGATTGCGAGACAACATTTAAATTTCTTAATGATATAGGTATTAATGTTATTCAGATTTCGGGTATTGGTCCGATTCCCGCCGATAAAGTTGCATATCTTACCGAAAAGTATAATATGGACGTATGTGTCACACATACATCGTTTGACAGAATGCTCACCGATCTTGATATAGTTATGAAAGAACACAAGATGCTCGGCTGTGACACTCTCGGAATAGGCGGTATGCCCGACCGGTACAACAAGGACAGCGACGGAATAAAAGATTTTATAAAGATTACATCTGAAATCGGAAAAAAGATGCATGAAAACGGATTGCAGTTTGCTTATCATAATCACGCATTTGAATTTGCAAAACTTGATAACGGCAGAAGAATTTTTGATATGCTCATCGAAGAAACAAAACCTGAGGAGTTTAGTTTTATCGGTGATACATATTGGTTCCAATTCGGCGGTGTCAATCCCTGTGAATACATTCAAAAGATTGCGGGCAGAATGAAAGTTTGTCATTTTAAAGACTACGGAATTACCGACCATACTCCGAAATTTGTTGAGATCGGAACGGGAAACCTCAATCTTGATGCAATTTATAATACTTGCGTTGATACAGGGGTTAAATATATTGTTATCGAGCAAGATATTTGTGAAATTGATCCGCGAGATTCTATGGAAATAAGTTACAAGAATCTTCTTGAAATTGCAAAAAGGAATGATAAATAAATGAACTTCAATCCTCTTACAATTACTGTTCTTACCGATACACACTATTATTGCAAAGAAAACGGGACAGACGGTAAGGCGTATGATATTGCAAATTCAAAAAGTCAGAAGCTTCTGGCAGACAGCGCTGAGGTTCTTGAAACTGCATTTGAACAGATTGCTGCTGATAATGAAAGTGAAATTGTTATCATCAGCGGTGACCTTACAAATAACGGTGAAATTAATTCTCATGCTGAGTTTATTGAAATGCTCAGAGCTTTAAAAAACAGAGGCAAAAAGATTTATGTTATAACCGCCACTCATGATTTCAGAAAAAATAAAGTTGCCGATTTATATATAGGCGATGAAAAGCTTCAAACGAAAGCTGCGTCAAGGGACGTTCTTTATGATATGTATCGCGAATTCGGTCCCGATGAAGCAATATCCGTTCATCGCGAAAGTATGTCTTATATTGTTCAGCTTTGTGACGGTTACCGACTTTTTGCTTTGAATGACGATACAAACCGCAACGGTAAAAGCGGCTTTTCTGACGAATGCTTTGACTGGATAAAAGAAAGAGCAAAAGAAGCGAGAGATGATAATCAGTTTATAATCGCAATGACTCATCATCCTTTGATTGCACCGTCACCGATTTATGAAATAATCGGCAGAGGAGATATGCTCGGAGATTATAAAACCCGTATTGAACAGCTTGCCGATATCGGAATTCAATTTATTTTTACAGGTCACACTCATATTCCCGATACATCTGTTTATCAAAGTCTCAAAGGTAATGTTATTTATGATATTTGTACGGCATCTCCCATCGGTTATCCCGGAGCAATGAGGAAAGTTACATTTGAACCCGAAAAAAATAATGTCTCGGTTAAAACGGTTTTTATCAATACGCCTGAATGTTTCAAAAAACAAGGAAAAGAACTTAAAGATGTTCTTGAAGAACAGTTGATAGGTGTTATCAGAGGAATGATAAAAACTGCCGGTGAGGATATTGACAGACTTGCCGATATGGTAACGGCAATAAGTATAAAACCAAAGCTGGTTTATAAATTCGGATGGATTATCAAACCTGTTTTTAAATTCCTTAATTCGTTAAAAGTCGGAACTGTAGCAAAATGGACAAAAAAAGAAACAGGTTTAAAGCCGGCGGATTATGCGGATGTTAAAGACAGAAAAGTTGTTGATGTAATTACTGAATTAGTCCGCAGTCTTTTTGGCGGTGAAAGCAATTATCCTCCTGATACAGCAATTTATAAAATTGTAATTGGATTTTTAAATATCATCGACAGTATTCTCGGTATACTTCATGTTGATTTGAAGAAAATAACAAAGGTATCTTCAAGTGCGGCAGAGCTTGTTGAACCGCTTCTTTACAATAACGGTATCGACTCTTATAACTCCGAACTTGAAATTTATCCGTTTATTGCTGATTCCGATGCAGAGTTTAAACATGTTTCTTTTGATTCTGTTCCTTGCACGGTAAATAAAAGCAGAAAAGGTTTACCGATTCTGATATTAATATGTCTTGTTATTATTGCTTTTCTTCCGATTTGGCTTCTTTTGATTGCTTTTGGGTTTATAACAAATCAAGTCAAATATAATGATAAATTAAAATAATTGCAGGTGAATTTTATGCTTCCTCCCAAAATTGAAATATGCATTGAAGGATATAATATTGAACAGACAGATTTTTACATAGCCCATATAATTGATAAGTACAATTCACTCAATGAGCTTTATCAGAAATCATGTGAACATATTGTATTTCTTGAAAAAGAATGCAAAAACGGTTTTGCTGCTTCTTTATCAGAGTCTGAAAAAAGAATTATTGATAAACTTGATTCTTTTGAACAAAGACTTGTTGCTTTGGAATCCGCACTTGGTATATCCGAAAATGTGAATGAATCAAAAGATGAAGTTTCAATAATCTCTTCGGTTATACCTGCTGAAATCAACAAGTCTCGCATCGAGGCTGAAATTTCAGATTTTCACTCCGAATTGGAAGGTATTAAGCAGTTGTTCAAAAAATAGTTGTTTTTATTTAATTAATTCTTAATTTCAGAATGTTAAAATATTCCCGATAATGATTTAAGGAGGTTTAACAGAATTGAATAATACTTCTCCGAATCGTAAAAAAGCAAAAAAGAAAAACAAAAAAATTAATAAGCCTTTGCTGGTGTTTTACGGAATTATCAGTACAATTGCTTTAACTGTGTTAGTTGTTGTTTCTTATGTTTTGTTTAATGCAATATCAGTTATAAACGGAGATTTGGTTTTGAATCTTGATGAATACAAGGAAAATCAGAACCAGACATCGTTTATTTATGCTTATGATAAAAACGGAAACACAGTTGAACTCGCGCGTCTGCACGGCGAAGAAGACCGTGTATGGGTTGATCTTGATGATATGTCTCCTTATATGGCAGAGGCGTTTATTGCTCTTGAAGATAACCGTTTTGAAAGTCATCACGGTGTTGACTGGATAAGAACAATCGGTGTTATTGTTGTTCCACAAAACCTTGGACAAGGCGGTTCGACATTAACACAGCA